>CAYTWU010000120.1:372-10026 GCA_964442175.1 uncultured Rubrivivax sp. | reverse complement strand
AGCTGCACCTGCACGCCGCGTTTGCTGCCGATCAGCTCGTGCCACTCGTCGACGACCACCGTGTGCACACCGCCCAGCTCGGCCTGCGCCTGCTCGCGCGTGAGCATCAGGCTCAGTGATTCCGGCGTGGTCACCAGCGCGGCTGGGAAGCGCCGGTCCTGGCGCGCGCGTTCGGCGCTCGGGGTGTCGCCGGTGCGCTGGCCCACGGCCCAGCCGGGTGCCAGGTCGGGCAAGGGCAGTTGAAGCGCGCGCGTGGTGTCGGCCGCCAGCGCGCGCATCGGCGTCAGCCACAGCACCTGCAGCCCGGGGCGCGGCTGCTGGCGTTGCAGCGCGCCCATCCACACCGCGTAGGTCTTGCCGCTGCCGGTCGTGGCGTGCAGCAGGCCGCTGCGGCCGGCCGCCATCGCGGCCCAGACATCCTGCTGGAAGGAGAACGGCGCCCAGCCTTGCGCGGCGAACCAATCGTGCGGTGTCACGGTCGTTGCACACGCCGCGAGCCGCCGGCGCGGCGGTCGGCCCGCACGTCCTGCACCAGCTCCGTGTTCAGGCGCCGCGCCTGCGCGGTCAGCGTGTCCAGCGCGCGGTCCAGGGCCTGCACCGCGGCGGCATCCAGTGCCGCCACCACGGCGGTGTTGATCGCCGCCACCTGCGGGAAGACCTCGTCCACCAGCGCCTGGCCGGCGGCGGTGAGCGCCACCTGCGCCCGCCGGTGGTCCCCCGGCTGCGGCACCCGCGCCAGCAGGCCCTTGGCGCCGAGCGTGCCGATGGCGCGGCTGGTGCGCGGGCGGTCCAGCTGCGCCTCCTCGGCCAGCGCCGATGGCGACAGCGGCCCGCGCGAGGCCAGCAGCGCCATCAACCGCCATTCGCGCCGTGCGATGCCGTAGCGGCCCTCCAGCAGGCGGATCACCGGCGCGCCGCTGAGCGCGTACAGCTTCAGCAGGCGGTAGTTCAGCAGATCGTCCAGCGATCCAGGCTGCATCAGGGTCATCACGGGCATGGATTGTTTTCAACAACTGTACGGCCAGCCCGTAGATTGCGGCGCTCACCCCTCGAACGGAGACTGCCCCATGCGCCGCACCCTGCTGATCGCCGCCGCCCTGCTGGCCGGGCCCACGCTGCCCGCCCTGGCGCAGGGCACCGCACCGCTGAAGATCATCGTCGGCTACCCGGCGGGCGCCACGTCGGACTCGCTCACCCGTGTGGTGGCCGAGCACATGGCCACCACGCTGAAGCAGACCGTGATCGTCGAGAACAAACCCGGCGCCGGTGGCCGCATCGCCAACGAGCTCGTGAAGGCCGCGCCGCCCGATGGCCACACGCTGCTGATGACACCCATCGCGACCATGGGCATCTTCCCGCACAGCTACGCCGGGCAGTTGCGGTATGACCCGTTCAAGGACTTCGCGCCCGTGGCGCACCTGGCCAACTTCCACGTGGGCCTGGGCGTGGCCACGAACGTGCCGGCCAAGACCCTGGCCGAGTACGTGGCCTGGGTGAAGGCCAACCCCGAGAAGAACGGCTTCTACGGCTCGGCCGCACCGGGCAGCATCCCGCACTTCCTGGGCGTGATGTTCGCGCGCACCGCGGGGCTGAACCTCACGCATGTGCCGTACAAGGGCACCGCTGCGGCGATGCAGGCATTGGCGGGCGGCGAGATCGCGGCGCTCTCCACCGTGGCGGCCGACGCGCGCACCCTGGTTCAGGCCGAGCGCGCGCGCCTGCTGGCCATGGCCGGCGACCAGCGCGACCCGGCCTTCCCCAACGTGCCCACCTTCAAGGAACTGGGTTACGACCTGGTGGCCAAACCCTGGTACGCGATCTTCGCGCCGGCCGGCACGCCGCCGTCGGCGCTGGACCGCATCGCCAAGGCCGCGATGGCCGCGGTGAACGACCCGGCGCTGAACAAGAAGCTGGTGGAGATGGGGCTGGAGCCGACGGGTTACGGCCCGGACAGGCTGGGCTCGATCCTGAAGGCCGACCATGAACGTTGGGGTCCTGTCATCAAGGCCTCAGGCTTCAAACCGGATCAATGATGAACGTCCTGTTCATCATGGCCGACCAGCTGCGCGCCGACCACCTGGGCTGCGCCGGCCACCCCTTCCTGAAGACGCCGAACATCGACGCACTGGCCGCACGCGGCGTGCGCTTCGCGAACGCCTTCGTCAACAGCGGTGTCTGCGGCCCCAGCCGCATGAGCTACTACACCGGGCGCTACCCCATCAGCCACGGCGCCACCTGGAACCGCGTGCCGCTGTCGGTGGGCGAGGTCACGCTGGGCGAGATGCTGGGCGACATGCCGGGCGGACGCGGCCACCGCCTGGCACTGGCCGGCAAGACCCACGTGATGCCCGACCTGCAGGGCCTCAAGCGCCTGCAGCTGGAAGGTGGCAGCGAACTCGCCACGCTGCTGCGCCAGGGCGGCTTCCAGGAGATCGACCGCTACGACGGCCACCACGCACCCGGCGATGAATCGGGTTACCCGGCCTACCTGCGCGCGCAGGGCTACGGTGGCGACGACCCCTGGAGCGAACACGTCATCAGCGCCGTCAACGGCGAAGGCGAGGTGGTCAGCGGCTGGCACATGCGGCATTGCCACCTGCCGGCGCGCGTGAAGGAGGAACACTCCGAAACCGCCTACATGACGGACCAGGCCCTGGCCTTCATCGACCACATGGGCGCCCAGCCCTGGGTGCTGCACCTCAGCTACGTCAAGCCCCACTGGCCCTACATGGCCCCGGCGCCCTACCACGCGCTGTACACGGCGGACCAGTGCCTGCCGGTGCAGCGCCACGCCGCCGAGCGCGCCAACCCGCACCCGGTGCTGGGCGCGTATTTTCAGCAGGAGGAGTGCCAGAGCTTCCAGCGCGACGATTGCATCCGCACCGTGCGCCCGGCCTATCAGGGCCTGATCACGCAGCTGGACCACCACCTGGGCCGGCTCTTCGAGCACCTGGCCACACGCGGCCGGCTGGATGACACGCTGATCGTCTTCACCGCCGACCATGGCGACTACCTGGGCGACCACTGGCTGGGCGAGAAGGAGCTGTTCCACGACACCGTGCAGCAGGTGCCCTTCATCGTGGTGGACCCACGCGCCGCCGCCGATGCCACGCGTGGCAGCGTGGAGCAGCGCTTCGTGGAAGCGGTGGACGTGGTGCCCACGGTGCTGGACACCCTGGGCCTGCCGCTGCCCAGCCACCGGCTGGAAGGCCGCAGCCTGCTGCCGCTGCTGCGTGGCGAGGCGGCGGCAGGTTGGCGAGAGTTTGCCTACAGCGAGCTGGACTACGCCTACCGCCAGGCCCGGCTGACGCTGGGCAAGGCGGTGGACCGCTGCCGTGCCTTCAGCCTGCGCACGCCGCGCTGGCGCTACGTGTACTGGCTGGACGAGCCCGAGCAGCTGTACGACCTGCAGGCCGACCCGCAGCAGTTCTTCGACATCGGCCGCGAGGCCGGCACCGCCGCCGTGCGCGCCGAGCTGCGCACGCAGCTGCTGGCCTTCCTGGCCGAGCGCCGGCACCGCACCACCGTGACCCACGCGCAGGTGGAGGCCGCCACCGCCGGCCACAAACGCGCCGGCGTGTTCTACGGCCAGTGGTGATCAGGGCGTGTCGCCCAGGACCTGCACCGGCGCACTGCGGCGCGGCCACCAGGCGAGGTCCGCCACCGGCTGGCGCGGGCTGGGCGCCAGGCTGAGCGTGTAACCCAGGCCGCGCACACCGTCGATGGCCAGGCCCTCGACCCGGCCCTCGCGCAAGCGGCGGCGCAGCCGGGCCACGTAGACGTCCACGCTGCGGGCGTGCAAGGCCTTGTCGGGGCCGGCGGCCAGCGCCAGCGCGGCCCGGGGCACCACACGGCCTGCCTCGGCGGCCAGCGCCTGCAGCAGGCCGGCCTGCACCGCCGTCAAGCCCACGTGGCGGCCGTCGTCGTGCGCCAGGCGTTGCGCGGCGGGGTCCAGCGTCCACTCGCCCAGCCGCAGCTGCGCCGGGTCGGGCTGCGCCACCGGGCGCTGGCGCATCAGCGCCGTCAGGTGCGCGTGCAGGCGGCGCGGTGCCAGCGGGCCGGCCAGGTAGGCGTCGGCGCCCAGCTCCAGCGCGATGATCTCGTCCACGTCGTCGTGCCGCGGCGCCACCACCAGCACGGTGCAGGCCAGGGTCTGGCGCAGGGTCTCGATCTGCCGCACCGGCGGCCCGCCCATGGCCGGTGCGCCCAGTACCACGGCATCGAAGCGCGCATGGGCTGCGGCCTGCAGCGCCGCTGCGGCATCGGCCAGCCACCAGCAGCGCCAGCCGCTGCGCGCCAGCAGCGTGGCCAGCTCGGCCTCGGGCTGCAGGCCGGGGCCCACGAAGAGCAGCAGCCGCGGCGGCATCGCGCTGTCGGTGACGGGCAGATCAGGGGTGGGCATGTGCATGGCGGCTGCATCATGGTCGGCGCGGCCGGCCCGCCGCAAGGGCCATTCCAGGCTGTCGTCGAAGGCCAATGGCCGACGGCCCGCGCCTGTCGGCGCGACACGCCAACCATGCCCGCAGAACCGCCGTTCATCGGCGGGCGGTCGCCAAACATCTTGTGCGCGGCCAGCATGCGCCATTCCCCTTCAAGGCAGGAACGGACTTCCTTTGAGCAAACGAGCCGCCGGTGCCCTGCTGCCCACCATGGCCGACGACGCGCACCAGCTGCGCGGCCGCCGCGCGCAGGTCTACCGCACCGTGGCCGAGCAGATCCGCAGCGGCACGTTGGGGCCGGGCGCGCGCCTGCCATCGGCGCGGCAGCTGGCACGTGAATGGCGTGTGGCACGCGGCGTCGTCGACGAAGCCTTCGCACAACTGCAGGCCGAGGGCCTGGTGGAGCGGCGCGTGGGCGACGGCAGCTATGTGCGGCGCGACGCACCGACCGTCCAGCGGCGCGATGCGCCGGTGGCCCAGATCCCCGTGCCGGCCACACTGGCACCCGAGGCCAACCTGGCCGCGCGCCGGCGGCTGGAGCAGTTTTCGCCCTACCTGGCGCTGGCGCGCGCCTTCGAGCTGCCGCGCCAGCAGTTCCACCCGCCGGTGCTGCACCCGCGTGCCTGGCCCGAGGCAGTGTTCCCGCTGGCGCACTGGCGGCGGCTGATGGTGGCTGCGCTGCAGGAGGAGTGGCGCGACCACCTGGGTTATGGCCCCACCGCCGGCCTGCCCACGCTGCGCTCGGCCATCGCGCGCCACCTGGCGCTGACACGCGGGCTGCACTGCACCGGCGAGCAGGTCATCGTCGTCAACGGCCCGCTGCAGGCGCTGGAGACCATCGCGCGTGTGCTGCTCCAACCCGGTGACGGCGTGTGGATTGAAGACCCCAGCCACCCCAGCCTGCCGCTGCTGCTGGATATGCTGCATTGCCGGGTGACCGGCGTGCCGCTGGACGACGAGGGTTTTGACGTGCAGCACGCGCTGGCCCTGGCGCCGGGTGCACGCCTGGCCTACCTGCACCCGCTGGCGCAGTTCCCGCTCGGCACGGCCACGTCGCGCGCGCGGGGCGATGCGCTGCTGGCCTGGGCCGCGGCGCACGAGGCCTGGATCGTCGAGGGCGTCTTCAACGACGAGATCGTGCACCGCCCGCCGGCCCCGGCGGCGCTGATGGCGCGCGACCGGGCCGAACGTGTGCTGCTGGTGGGCACCTTCGAGGGCATCGTGTTCCCGTCGCTGCGCATCGCCTACCTGGTGGTGCCGACGCACCTGGCCGATGTGTTCATCACCGCGCGCGGCCCGCTGGGCGACCACACGCCGGTGGCGCAGCAGCTGGCGCTGGAAGCCTTCATCGACGGTGGCCACCTGAACACGCACCTGCGCCAACTGCGCGAGCACCTGGGCGAACGGCGCGAGGCCCTGCGCCGCGCGGTGCGGCAGTGGTTGCCGGCCGAGGCCATCCTGGGCCGCACCGACACGGCCTGGCACGCCTGCCTGCACCTGCCGCCGCGCTGGCCCGACACCGCGGTGGCGCAGGCGCTGCGCGCGCGGCAGATCGGCGCCGAGGCCTTGTCCTCGCGCTGCTGGCAGGCCACGGGTTTCAACGGCCTGGTGCTGGCCTACCCGGCCTGGACACCGGCGCAGATCGACCAGGCGGTGCAAGGCATCGCCGAGGTGCTGGCCCAGCCGCTGCCATCCAGCCAGGAGGGCTGAGAGAATCCGGGTCCCTTGGCCGCCGGACCGCCTGTGCACCGCACCATCTTCACGACCCCCGTGGTCAGCCACACGCTGCGCTGGTTGTCCGGGCTGTTCCTGCGCGCCACCGGGTGGCGCGTGGAAGGCGGCGTGCCGGCGGACGTGCCCCGCAGCGTGGTGATCGCCGCGCCGCACACCAGCAACTGGGACCTGCCCTACACGCTGATGGTGGCCTTCGTGCTGCGGGCCGACATCCACTGGCTGGGCAAGGCCAGCATCTTCAAGGCGCCCTTTGGCGGCCTGATGCGCTGGCTGGGCGGCATCCCGGTGAACCGCGACGAACGCAGCAACCTGGTGGAGGCCGCGGCGCACATGCTGCGCGAATCACCCGGGCCGCTGCACCTGGTGGTAGCCCCTGAAGGCACACGCGGCCGGGCCCGCTACTGGAAGAGTGGCTTCTACTACATCGCCCAGCAGGCGGGCGTGCCCATCCTGCTGGCCTACATGGACTACAGCGCCAAACGCAGCGGCATCGGCGAGGTCTTCCGCACCACGGGCGATCTGGAGCGCGACATGGCCGAGATCAAACGTTTCTACGCGCCCTTCAAGGGCAAGCGGCCGGACAGCTTCGACCCGGGCGCGTAGAAACCCCGAACTTCAGAAGCTGTATTTCGCCGACACATAGCCATACCGGCCACGCGCCGAATACACCTCGGCAAAGCCCATCTGCGTGTAGGTGTTGCTGGAGGCGTTCTGCACGCTGAAGGGCGGCGCGTTGTCCAGCGCGTTCTTCAGGCCGGCGGAGAGCTCCCAGCCCTTGAAGCCGCTGTACTGCACCTGCAGGTCCAGCTCCTCGTGCTTGGGCACCTTGCGTGTGCCGGCCGGCAGCGGGAAGCCGCGGTCGCTGTCCCAGAAGCCGCCCACGGTGCGCCAGGCGGCGAAGAGCGTCCACGCGCCGATTTCGCTGCCTACCGTGAAGGCGTTGCGGAAGCGTGGCGTGGCGTAGGTGCCGCTGAACTCGGTGAAATCCTCGCCGGCCGAATCCTTGGTCTTGTTGGTGCTGTAGTAGGTCAGCAGGTTGCGGAACGACAGGTTCCCCAGCGGCGTGCCCTTGACCCGGAAGCGCGCGTCGATGTCCACGCCGGCGGTCTCGCGCTCGGCGATGTTCTGCAGGTTGGTGAAGATGTTGATGCGCGGGCCCTCGCGGTTCCACAGCCCCTGCTCGATGGCGCTGGAGATGGTGGGCGTGGAGATGTCGTCGGACTTGGTGATCTTCCACCAGTCGATGCTGGCGTTGAAGTTCTGGCCCACTTCAAAGACCAGGCCCAGGTTGAAGGTCTTGCCCTTCTCCGGCTTCAGGTCGGCGTTGGAGCCGTTGACCTGGAAGGCGTTGGCCACGCAGGTTTCGTCGCCATTGGCGTCCACCGTCACCGGCACGCCCAGGATGCGGCACAGGTCGGGTTCGGTCACCGTGGTGGCGCCTTCTTCGGTGGCGCCGAAGAGCTGCTTGAGCACCGGCGCGCGGAAGCTCTCGGTGTACGAGCCGCGGAAGGCCAGCGTGGGCAGCGGGCTGTACTTCAGGCCGATCTTGGGGCTGGTCTGCTTGCTGCCGGGGTAGCTGTCGTAGCGCAGCGCGAGCTGGCCTTCCAGGTCTTTCAGCAGCGGCACCTGCAGCTCGCCGAACACGGCGCTGAAGTTGCGCGAGGCGCTCACCGCCGATTGCTGGATGCTGCCCACCACCTGGCCCTGCTGCGTCAGCGGGTCGGGTGTGTCCGTCAGCGATTCGCGGTTGTGCGAGAAGCCCACCGCGTAGCGCAGCACGCCGGCCGGCATCTTGAACAGGTCGCCACCCACCAGGCCGCTGACGGTGGTGAGCTTGGACTCCCCTTCGCGCACCGGCGTGACCTTCAGCGAGTCGACCAGCGCCTGGTCGTTCGTGGTCACCGTCGGGTTGATGCTGCCATTGCCGGTGGCCACGGCCCAGAGGTTGGCGTCGAAGTAGTTGCTGTCGGAGTTCTTGACCTTGCTGACACCGTGGCTGACGCTGAACTTCCAGTCCAGCCCGGCGTTGAAGCCCTCCACACCGAAGGCGGTGTTGAAGAAGTCGGACTTTCGCTGCGTGGTGCGCGGCCCGCCCTGCATGAAGCGGCCGGCGATGTAGATGGTGTCGGTGCCGGCACCGTTTTCATCCAGGATCTCGTAGGGGCGCTGCGCCTCATCGGTGATGGGCACGATGAAGTAATCGGGCACCGGGTGGGCCAGGAAGGTGTCCTTCGAGGTCGAGAACGTCGCCTCGGCAAAGGCCTTGATGTCGGGCGTGATGGCCACCGTGGCCACCGCGAGCGCGCTGACGCGGTCGGCCCCGTTGTACGAGCTCAGCAGGCTGGCGTTGAAGTCGTAGCGGCAGATGTTGCCGGTGCCCAGGTTGGCCGGCGGGCAGGCGGTGTACGGGATGCCGACAAAACCGCCGGTGGCCGGGTCGACCACGTTGCCCTCGGGCGCGAAGCTGCTGCGGCGGTCACCCGCGCCTCGGGCCCGGAAGTCCACCGATTTCGTCAGGTCGCGGTCCTTGCGGTAGATGGGGTCGCGCTTGAAGACGTCCAGGCCCAGCAGCACGTTGAAGCGGTCCTTGGCCAGGTCGCCGAAGCCGGTGGACAGGCCGATGCGCTTCTCGGTGCCGTCGCTGCGGCTGGTGGTGCCGTAGCTGGCGGTGAGCTCGACGCCCTGGTAGTCGGTCTTGGTGATGAAGTTCACCACGCCGGCCACGGCATCGGCGCCGTAGATGGCCGAGGCGCCGTCCTTCAGGATCTCCACGCGCTCGATGGCGCCGATGGGCAGCGAGTTGATGTCGAAGGCGGCGCCCGCACCCGACGAGTCGTACAGCGCGTTCACCGGCACACGGCGGCCGTTCAGCAACACCAGCGTCTCGCTGTCACTCAGGCCACGCAGGCGCACGCTGGCCGTGCCCGAGCCGGCGGGTGAGTTGGAGGCCAGCTCACCCTGGTCGAAGATGTCGATCGACGGGATGGAACGCAGCAGCTCGTTCAATGACGTGGCGCCGCTGCGCTCGATGTCCTTGCGCGTGACGATCTCCACCGGCGCCGGGCCTTCGGTGCTGGTGCGCTTGATGGCCGAGCCGGTGATCTCGATGCGTTGCGTGGGCTGGGCCAGCGCGCTGGCGCTGCCCAGCGCGACACAGGCCGCCAGGGCCAGCCGGGTGGGTTGGAAGTGCATGGTCCGATCCTCTCTCTGGGGTGGTGGAGTGATCGGGGCAGTCTGTTTGCGTGACACGGTGTCACGCAGCGGTGATGGCGGGCCGGGCCTCGGCCCCGGGCGTGGCCGTGGTCCGGCCGCGACAGGCGCTGTTTGTGTGACGCTTGTGTAACTTCAGCGCGCGCCGAGGATCCAGCCTTCGACCGGGTCGACGACGGGTGGCAGGCCGTGGCCGGGCTGCGTCTGTGACCAGGCGGCCTGCACCAGGCACAACACGGCGTCGAGCCGGTCGCCGCTGGCATCGGCCACC
>CAYTWU010000120.1:0-362 GCA_964442175.1 uncultured Rubrivivax sp. | reverse complement strand
AGTAGCAGGGGTCTCGGCTTGGCCCGGCCCGGTGTGGCAGGGCAGGGCAAGGCGAGGCCCGGCCGGGCACGGCCTGGCAAGGTTGGGCGAGGCAAGGAACATGGCAAGGCGGGGCGGGGCTGGGTGTGTGCCCTGGCGGCCTGCACCAGGCACACCCGGCCGCCGCGCGTGTCGCCGCTGGCATCGGCCACCAGCGCGTCGCGCATCGCGTGGCTGAGCTTCAGGCGCGGCGCACCCGGGTAGGCGTCGGTGCTGCGGCCTTGTTCCAGCGCGTCCACCAGGTCCTTGCGCGCGATCAGGCGGTCGGGCTCGTCGCTGTTCTTGTACGAACGTCGTCCGATCACTTCGAAGGCCAGCAGGCC
>CAYTWU010000119.1:9516-10063 GCA_964442175.1 uncultured Rubrivivax sp. | reverse complement strand
CGCCGGCCTGCCGGCCGAAGAAGGGGTGCGCTGGGCCAGCACCGGCACCGGCGACTTCGAGGTCGAGGCCATCACCAAGGCCGGCCGCGGCACCGACGTCATCCTGCACCTGCGCGAAGGCGAAGAAGAGTTCCTCAGCGCCTGGAAGCTGAAGTCCATCGTCTCGAAGTACTCCGACCACATCTCCTTGCCCATCCTGATGGTCAAGGAGAGCTGGGACGAGGAGAAGAAGGCCCAGGTTGCCACCGGCGAGTGGGAGACCGTCAACAAGGCGGCCGCACTCTGGACCCGCTCGAAGAGCGAGGTCACCGACGCCGAGTACCAGGACTTCTACAAGTCCATCAGCTACGACAGCCAGGCCCCACTGGCCTACACACACAACCGCGTCGAAGGCCGCACCGAGTACACGCAGCTGCTGTACGTGCCGGCCAAGGCGCCGTTCGACCTCTGGAACCGCGACAAACGTGGCGGCGTGAAGCTCTACGTGAAGCGTGTCTTCATCATGGACGACGCCGAGGCGCTGATGCCGGTGTACCTGCGCTTCGTC
>CAYTWU010000119.1:0-9506 GCA_964442175.1 uncultured Rubrivivax sp. | reverse complement strand
GCTGAACGTCAGCCGCGAGCTGCTGCAGGAAAGCCGCGACGTGAAGGCCATCCGCGAAGGCAGCACGAAGAAGGTGCTGTCCATGCTGGAGGACGTGGCCGAAAACGACAAGGACAAGTACGCGTCGTTTTGGGGCGAGTTCGGCAACCTGCTGAAAGAAGGCCTGGGCGAGGACTTCCAGAACCGCGAGCGCCTGGCCAAGCTGCTGCGTTTTGCCTCCACGCACGCCGACAGCGGCGTGTCGCTGGCCGACTACGTGGCGCGCATGAAAGAAGGCCAGGAGGCCATCTACTACATCACCGCCGATTCGCTCTCGGCCGCCAAGGGCAGCCCGCAGCTGGAGATCTTCCGCAAGAAGGGCATCGAGGTGCTGCTGCTGGTGGACCGCGTCGACGAGTGGATGCTGTCGCACCTGTACGAACACGAGGGCCACACGCTGACCAGCGTGGCCAAGGGTTCGGTGGACCTGGGCAGCCTGCAGGACGAGGCCGAGAAGAAGGCCACCGAAAAAGCTGCCGAGGCCTTCAAGCCGGTGCTGGAGCGCCTGAAAGAGGCGCTGAAGGACCGCGCCAAGGACGTGCGCGTCACCATGCGCCTGGTGGATTCGCCGGCCTGCATCGTGGTGGACGAAGGGGATGTCAGCGGCCACCTGGCGCGCCTGCTCAAGCAGGCCGGGCAGGACGCGCCCAAGACCCAGCCCATCCTGGAAGTGAACCCCGAACATGCGCTGGTCAAGCGCCTGGACGGTGACGCCCGCTTCGACGACCTGGCCCACATCCTGTTCGACCAGGCCCTGTTGGCCGAAGGCGGGCAGCTGGAAGACCCTGCGGCCTACGTGCAGCGCGTGAACCGGTTACTGACGCCCGCTTGACTCACGCCTGAGCGCGCGGTCTGGCACTACCATCGTGGTGCCATGACCGCCTCGTCCGCCTGCTGATGACGGCCCCGGTGCCAGCCGCCGGGCTGCGTGTGCTCGTGGTCGACGACCACGAGATCGTGCGCCTGGGCGTGCGGCACCTGCTCGCCGGCCGCGCGGCGGTGCAGGAGGCCCACGATGTGGCATCGGCGCTGGCCTGTCTGGCGCAAGGTCCGGTGGACCTGCTGTTGCTGGACCTGGCGCTGGGCGACAACTTCGGCCTCACCGCACTGCCACGCCTTCGCAGCGCCTGCCCGGGCATGCGCGTGGTCGTGCTCAGTTCGTTGGACGAAGGGCGCTTTGCCGAGCGGGCGCTGCAGGCCGGCGCCGATGGTTTTGTCCACAAGGCGGCGTTGAGCGGGCAGCTGCTGGCGGCGGTGGACACCGTGATGGCCGGCAGGGTGCATGTCAGCCCCGAACTGCAGGACCGCCTGTTGCGACGCACCGGCCCGTCTGCCGGCGGCCGCCCGGCCTTGTCTGACCGCGAGCTGGAAGTGCTGCGCCTGATCGCCGACGGCCTGTCCACGCGCGAGATCGCCGACACGCTGAACCGCAGCGTCAAGACCATCGAGACCCACAAGCAGACGCTGAAGAGCAAGCTCGGGGCCGACACCCCGGCCCAGCTGCTCCGGCAGGCGATGCACTGGTTTGGAGAAGCCGCATGATCGAATTGCGCGCCGGCGTGCTGGCGGCCTTGCTGGCCTGGACGGGTGCCAGCGCCGCGCAGGCACCCGCCGCGCCACCCGCGGTGCACGTGCACGTCACCGAGCAGGGCGACACGCTGATCGGCCTGTCCGAGCGCCTGCTGGTGCAGCCCGGCCGTTGGCCGGAGATCGCCAGGCTGAACGCCGTGCGCAACCCGCGCCGCATCCCGGTGGGCACCCCCCTGCAGTTTCCGCTGGCCTGGCTGCGCACCGAGCCGGGCCGGGCCACGCTGCTGTCCACCACCGGCGCGGTGCGGGTGGACGGCCAGCCGGCTGCACCCGGCACCACGCTCGGCGAAGGGGCCCGGCTGGCCAGCGCCGCCGACGGCCATGCCGTGCTGCGGCTGATCGATGGCACGCTGCTGCGCCTGCGGCCGGACAGCCAGCTGCAGCTGACCGAATCGCGCCGCGTACCGCGGACTCCCGTCACACGCGCCGGCGCGCGGCTGCAGCAGGGCCGTGTCGAAGTGGAGGCGCCGCGCACACGCCCCGGCCAGCCGGGTTTCCAGATTGACACGCCGCAGGGCGTGCTGGGCGTGCGCGGCACCGAGTTCCGCGTGGCCAGCGATGCCGGGCGCACCCGGGGCGAGGTGCTGGTGGGCACGGTCGCCGTCGCCGGGCCGTCGGGTGCGGGTGAACAGGCGGTTGGCGCCGGGTTCGGCAGCGTGGTCGATGCCAGCGGCCGGGTCTCGCCACCGGTCGCGCTGCTGCCGGCGCCCGACACCACGGCCTTGCCGCGCCTGCAGGAACGGGTGCTGATGCGCTTTCCGCTGCCGCCGCTGCCGGGGGCCGTGGCCTGGCGCGGGCAGGTCGCACGCGACACCGGCTTCCAGCAGGTGCTGGCCGATGTGCTGGCCACCGGCGCCGAGCTGCGCATCGCCGACCTGCCCGACGGCGCCTACCAGCTGCGCCTGCGCGGCGGCGATGGCGGCGGGCTGGAAGGGCGCGACGCCGACCTCGCCTTCACGCTCAAGGCCCGGCCGGAGCCACCGCTGCCGTCCACACCCGAACCGGCGCAGCGCCTGTTCGGCACACGCGCCGAGTTTTCCTGGGCCGCCAACGCCGAGGCCGACCGCTACCGCCTGCAGCTGGCCACCGACCCCGGCTTTGCGCAGCCGCTGCGCGACCTGCCCGAGCTGCGCGGCCTGCGCACCACGCTCGACGGCCTGGCCCCCGGCACCTACCACTGGCGCATGCGCAGCCTGCGGGCCGATGGTGATGCCGGCCCGTGGGGCGACGTGAACCGCTTCGAGCTGCGGCCCGACCCGCCGCAACCTCAGCCGCCAACCATGGGTGACCGGTCGCTGCGCTTTGCCTGGACCGGGCGGCCGGGGCAGCAGTTTGACTTCCAGGTTGCACGCGACAACGGCTTTGCCACGCCGCTGCTGGAACGCCGGCTGGCCGTCACCGAGATCGAGATCCCACGCCCGGGCAACGGCCGGTTCTGGGTGCGCCTGCGTGCCATCGACCCCGATGGTTTTGTCGGGCCGTTTGGCGCACCGCTGTACTTCGACGTGCCCAACTGCCTGCGCGATGGCGCCGGCAACTGTGCGCGGTCGTCGGGTGAGCCGGTGGTGGCCCGCCCGTGAGCCCGAACCCGGCGCTGCGGCGCCGGCGCGATGACGCGCTGATCGCGGTGGTGCTGGCGGCCCTGGCCGCCCTGCTGGCCGCGAGCGGCGCCACCTGGCGCGCCGACCGGTGGCTCTACGACACCGCGCTGGCGGCGCTGCCGCGGCCGGTGGCGCCGGACATCATCATCGTCGCGATCGACGATGCCAGCATCGCGGCCATCGGCCGCTGGCCATGGCCGCGCACCGTGCACGCCACCTTGCTCGACCGGCTGGCCCAGGCCCGCCCGCGGGCCGTTGCGCTGGACCTGGTGTTGAGCGAACCCGACCGCGACCCGGCGCAGGACCGTTGGCTGGCGTTGGCGCTGGACCGCCTGGCCGCGGCGGCCGTGCCGGTGGTGATGCCGGTGCCCTGGGCGCGCAGTGGCAGCGGGCCGCTGGTGGCCCTGCCGCCGACGGCCTTGCTGGGGGCGCGGGTGCGCCTGGGTGCCGCCGAGCCTGCGGTGGACGACGATGGTGTCTTGCGCCACCTCTTCCTGCGGGCCGGCCCACCGGCAGCGCCGTACCCGCAGCTCGCGCTGGCCTTGCTGGAGGCCGGCGGGGGGCAGCTGCACCCGGCCTTGCGCCCGGAATGGGCCGGCCCTGCCGCCGGCGGCACCGGCTGGCGCCGTGACGGCCGGCTGCTGCTGCGTTTTGCCGGCCCGCCGGGCAGCGTGCAGCAGCTGTCCTACCTGGCTGTCCTGCAGGGGCGGGTGCCGCCGGAGGCGCTGGCGGGCCGCACGGTGTTGATCGGCATGACCGCCCAGGGCCTGGGCGACACGCTGGCCACCCCGGTGAACGCCGGTCAACGGGCCATGTCCGGCGTCGAGGTGCTGGCGCAGAGCCTGCACCTGCTGCGCAGCGGTGACGGCCTGCGGGCCGTGGCGCCGGCGCCGCTGGCGGCCGGCTCGGGCCTGGCCGTGCTGGCGCTGGTGGCCTTGTTCGGCCGCATCGGCGCGCGCCGTGCCTTGGTGTGTGCCTTGCTCTCCGTGCCGGGGGTGGTGGCCGCGAGTGCCGGCTCGCTGGCGGCGGGCTGGGTCTGGAGCCCGGTGCCGTATGCCGTCGCGGCGCTGCTGGCCTACCCGCTGTGGAGCTGGCGCCGGCTGGAGCAGACCGTGGCGGTGCTCGACCGCGAAATCCAGGCGCTGGCCGCCGGGCCGCTGCAGGACGGCCCGGCACCGCGGCCGTCGTCAACGCCCGGTCCGGATGTGCTCACGGCCCGGCTGCGGGATCTGTCCCGCGCCGGGGCCCTGGTGCAGGACGCGCGCCGTTTCCTGGCCGGCGCGGTCGAAGGCCTGCCCACCGCGATGCTGGTGGGCGATGCGGCCGGCCGTGTGGTGCTGGCCAACCACGGTGCCGCGGCGCTGTTCGAGGTCGAGAGCGCCGCCGAGCTGCAGGGCCTGGACCTGCCGCGCCTGCTGGCCGAGTGCCGCAGCCCACCCGCGCTGGACTGGCCTGCCGCGCTGGCCGCGCTGCGGCCTGGCGCCGCCAGCCTGTCGGTCGAGGCCACGCTGGCCGGTGGTGACCACCTGGTGCACGTGGCCGCGCTGGACCTGCAGGGCGAACGCCGGTTGATTGTGTCGATCGCCGACCTGGCGCCCGTGCGCGAGGCGCAGCGCCAGCGCGAGGAGGTGCTGGCCTTCGTCTCGCACGACCTGCGCGCACCGGCCCACGCCATCCTGCTGCTCACCGAGCCCGGCGCCACGCCCATGCCGGTGGCGCAGCTGCTGCCCGAGCTGCGCCGGCTCGCGGCGCGCACGCTGGCCTTGTCGGAAGACTTTGTGCAGGCCGCGCGCGCCCAGTCACGGCCCCTGCAGCTGGCGACTGTGGCGCCCTCGGCGCTGCTGGCCGAAGGCGTGGCCGATCTGCTGGCGGCGGCCCGGCGGGCCGGCGTTGCGGTGCAGACGGACACCGTGCTGGCCTTGCCGGCCCTGCTCGACCGCGCACTGGTGGTGCGCGCGCTGGCCAACCTGGTTGGCAACGCGGTGCGGCACAGCCCGGCCGGCGGGCTGGTGCGGGTCAGCGCCGAGGGTGATGCCCAGACCCTGGTGCTGCGGGTGCGCGACGCCGGCCCGGGCCTGGCCCCGGACCAGGCCGCCGCGCTGCGCACCGGCGACCAGGGTGTGCGTGTGGCCGGCCCGCGCGGCGTGGGCCTGGGCCTGGTCTTCGTGCAGCGTGTCGTGCGGCGGCATGGGGGCCGGCTGCAGGTGGGCGAGGGCGCGCCGGGGGATGTGGCCCTGGTCCTGCCGCGTGGCGGACCGCCCGCCCCTGCGGTCTCAGGGAATCCCTGAGCGTTGAATCCACCGGGCCCGGATGGCTGTATCAAGCGGCGAACCCTAAGGTTCAGGCCTCTGTCATCTGTCCAGCCCTTTCGCCGCCATGCCGTTCAAGTCCTTGTGGTCCCGCCTCCGTCGCCCGGAGGCCCATGCCGGCCGCCCGCGTCTGCGCATGCAGACCCTGGGGCTGAGTGATGCCCAGGCGCGCACGCTGCGGCCGGTGCTGGACCGCATCGGCGAGTGCCTGGACGTGCTGCTCGAGCTCGACGCCCGCCAGGGCGACATCGTGCTGGCCGAGCAGCACTTTCTGCGCCGCACCACCCCGCAGCAGCTGGCCAGCCTGTGCGAAGCCCGTCCACTGGTCACCTGCGACCTGCTGGACAGCCCGGACCCGGCCTTGTCGGCGCTGGCGCTGCTGGAGTCCCGCCAGCGTGTGTTGCTGCGGCAGTTGCGTGATCTGCCCATGGTGCGCGGCCTGTCGCCACAGTTCGGGGCCAGCGGCTGGGGGCCTGATGTGGTGCAGGCCTCGCAGCTCGGCTCAGGCTTCGACGAAGACCTGCTGAGCCTGGACGCACCCACGCTGGACGCTGCACAGCAGCGGTTTGTCGACACGCTGCTGGACGGGCTGACGGACCCGACGCAGGCGCCCATGGTGGCCACGTATGGCCCGCGGGCGGCGTTGCGTGCAGACTTTGCCGACGCATACGCCCTGCTCGACCCCCTGGCCCTGCAGCGCCTGCGGGTGCACCGCGAACTGCCGCGCCTGGTGCGGCTGGACGCGCCCGGCCCCGACGCCGTTGCGCGCGAACTGGACGAACTGGTCTGGGATGTGGGCATCGCCTGCGGCGGGTTTTTGCTGCGCCAGCAGCCGCGCGACTGGTGGCACACCCCACTGGCCACCGCACAGGACCCGAGCCTGCAGCGCTACAGCCGCGTGCCGCGCCACCTGGAACTGACGCAGCTGTTGTTCACCGGGCGCATCACGCCGGCCGAGCTGCAGCGGCAGTCAGGCCAATCGGTGGCCGAGTTGCGGCCCTTCCTGCAGGCCTGCCTTTTCCTGGGCCTGGCCTGGTGGTCGCCGCAGACCTGAGGCGGCGTCAGTCGAGGCCGAAGTCAGGCTCGGCCGCCTGCACCATCAGCTCGACCTGCTCCCGCAGCTGAGCCGTCAGTTGCGACCAGTAGGCCGGCGTGCCGAAGAACGGAAAGTTCAGCGGGAAGCTGGGGTCCGTCCAGCGCTGGGCCAGCCAGGCGGCATGGCGCAGCATGCGCAGCGTGCGCAGCGGCTCGATCAGCGCCAGCTCGCGGCGGTCGAAATCGCGAAAGTCGGCGTAACCGTCCAGCAGCTCGTCGAGCTGGCGCGCCAGGGTCTGCGGGTCGCCGGAGACCAGCATCCACAGGTCCTGCACCGCCGGGCCGTTGCAGGCGTCGTCCAGGTCGACCACCTGCGGGCCGTCGCGCCACAGCACATTGCCCAGGTGGCAATCGCCATGCAGGCGCAGGCGGGTCAGCGGGCCCACACGCTGGAAGGCCGCGCCGATGGCATCGATCGCGCGGTTGCAGCTGCTGCGCCAGGCCGGCGCCTCGGCGTCGGTCACAAAACCCCCGGCCAGCAGCAGGTCGCGCGCCTGCGTCGCGTCGTGCACCGGGTCCAGCGTCACCCGGTGGTGGAAGCGCTCGCGCGCGCCGACCATGTGCAGGCGGCCGAGGAAACCCCCGATGCGGCGCAACGTGCCCGGCGTCTCGAGCTCGGGCGCGCGGCCTGCACAGCGCGCGGCGACGGCGAAGCGGTGCGGCACCGCGCCGTCGAGGCAGGCCAGCGTCGGCGCCCCCGGCGGCAGCAGGCGCAGCGTGGCCGGTGCCTTGGCGTCGGCCTGCAGCACCAGCGGAGGCACCACCGGCACCTCGGCGGCGGCCAGGGCGAGCGCAAACTGGTGTTCTTCGACGATCTGCGCATCGCTCCAGCGGCCGGGCCGGTAGAACTTGGTCACGACCGCGCTGCCATCCTCCAGGAACAGCTGGAACACCCGGTTTTCGTAGGAGTTCAGCTGCAGGATGCGGCCATCACCGCGCAGGCCCGCGGCGTCCAGTGCCGCCAGCACCTGGGCCGGGCCGAGATCGGCGTAACCCGGGGCGGCGCTCAATGGCGGACCGGCGGCGTGCCCGGCGAGCCCACCACCACACCGGCGACGGCGTCACCGTCGGGCGTGGTCTCGCGCACGCTCACGCCGCGCAGGAAACCACCGAACTCGCTGGGCGAGCCGGTGTCCGCGCCTTGCCGGCTGTCGCTGCCGAAGAACGAATCCTGGAAAAAACCCGAGTCCTGCCACAGGGCCCGCTGGCCACGCCGGCGTGGCTGAAGCCCGTCGGCACCGGCGGTCATGGCCGTGGGCGCTGCCTGGGGTGCGCGGGAGGCAGGCATCTGGTGGGGCACCAGCAGTTGCAGCTCGGGCACCGAGGGCAGGTGGTCCACCGGGCAGCGCAGGTAGCGCACGCGGCAGGCGGCCAGCACCTTCTGCTTGATCTGCAGGGCGCGCCGCGAGTTGCCGCGTTCGGTGTCGATGTCGATGGCGGCCAGCACCCGGCCGTTGGCGCTGCAGATGGCAAACCCGACGTGGGTGGAGCCCAGCAGCTCGTACCAGTAGCGCACCTGTTGCGGGTCGGTCGGCTGGCAGAAGCGCACCAGCGGCAGCTTGGACAAGACGATGTGGTGGGGCAAGGCCTCGCGCAGCTGGCGGTAGACCCGGCGCTCATCGCTGCTGAAAACCGGGCGCGCCGTGAGTGCCCACTCTTCAGGCAGCGCCGCGGGTTCTGACTTGCGGCGGCGGATCAACCATGCCGCACTGGCCCCGGCCAACAACAGGGCGGAACAAGCGGCAATCAGCCAGGGCAGGGTGTCGGGCGCCATCGGGCACCCATGTTAACCGCCGTGCGGCCGAGGCCCGCCCCTGGTCTGGGGGTCATTGCGAGCCGAGCCCGCCGCTGTCGCCCACGCCGTCACGCACGTCGGCGATCAGGCCCAGCAGGCGGTCGATGTGCTGCGCACCGCGCTTGAGGTTGTAGTCGAACTCCGCGGCCTGGCGGCCCAGCAGTTCCTCGACATGGGTGCCCAGGGTTTCCGGCGGGAGTTTCAGCACCGCCTCGGCGTCGCCGCCATCGCGCGCCACCCGGGCGCCGGCCGAACGGGCGATGCGCAGCATCGGTGTGTTTTCCGACAGGGCGTGCACGATCAAGGTGTCCACGTGCCGGTTGCGGGCATGCAGCATCGCGTGGTCGAACAGGCGGCCGCCGAAGCCCCGGCCGCGGTAGTGCTGCAGCACCGACACGCCGAACTCGGCGGCATGCGGGCGCTGGCTGTCGCCCAGGTAGGCCAGGTGGGCCATCGCGACCAACTGCAGGCGGCGGTTGAAGACGCCAAAGACCTCGTCGCGGTCAAAATCGATCAGGTCCACGTAACGGCCGATCTGCGCGTCCGACGCCGGGTGGCCGAAGCGCAGGTAGCGGTCCATCTCCGGCAGCTCCAGCAGTTGCGCCAGGATGCGTGGCCGGTGGCGCGGCGCCAGCGAGCGTATCGGTATCCACTGGAAGTGCTTGGGCGCCGATGGGGCTGCCGGCGGGTGGCTGGCAGAGGTCGGCACGGGATCGGTTGCCATCGTGTGGCCTTTCGGGGAAGCGGTGCGCGATGGTAGCCGCAATGATTAGGGTTTTCCCTCAATTGACCCCCCGGTTGCCGGCGATCCTGCGCCATTGTTCCGGTGCGGGCGTCGTGTATACTCATGGGCTTCCCTGAAAACGGCCGGGGAAGCTGTGCCCGTCTGCCGACCTGAGAGGCCGCCCTCCACAAGCGGTTCCGAAGGAAGCACCGGGTTGCAGGCGCCACGTGCGCCAGCTGCCGTAGTTCCCCAGAAAGACCCTCATGAAGACCTTCAGCGCCAAGCCGGCTGATGTGGTGCACGAGTGGTTTGTGATTGACGCCACCGACAAGGTGCTCGGACGTGTTGCCAGC
>CAYTWU010000118.1:0-10072 GCA_964442175.1 uncultured Rubrivivax sp. | reverse complement strand
TGCTGGGCATGACGATCTTCCTGCTGTTCCCGTTCAGCCGCCTGGTGCACGTGTGGAGCGGCTTCGGCACGCTGGCCTACGTGGTGAGGCCTTATCAGATGGTGCGCGCCCGCCGACTGAACGTGCCGGCGCGGCAGAACCAGCCCCGGCGTGCGGTTTGAACGGGCCCCGTGCCCTGAGTGAAGGAACCATCATGAACACCTTTGATGCCTCGCTGCCCCAGATCAACGGCGTGGTGCTGTCGTATCCCCAGGAGGGCGTGACGGCGGATGAACTGCGGCAGCGGGCGTGTTCCGAACTGCTGCGCCAGGCGGCCATCCGGGCCGGCCTGCTGGCGACAGACGACCCGCTGCCGCTGGGTGGCGCGATGACAGAAGCCGCCAGCGCCGCCATCGAGGCCTTGCTGGACCGTGAATTGCACGTGCCCGAGCCTTCGGAAGAAGCCCTGCGCCGGCACCATGCCGCCCAGCGCGGCCGCTACGCCGTGGGTGAGCGGGTGCACTTGCGCCACGTGCTGTTTGCCGTGACGCCCGGCGTGGATGTGAACGCGCTGCGCCAGCGCGCCGAGGCCTGCCTGCTGGATGTGCGCTGCACGCCCGCGGCGGGTGAAGACCGCTTCGCGGCCGTGGCCGCGGTCACGTCGAACTGCCCCAGCGGCGTTGACGGTGGCGCGCTTGGCTGGCTCACGGCGGATGCCTGCGCCCCTGAGTTCGCCCGCGAAGTTTTCGGCAAGCCCGAGGTCGGCGTACTCCCGCGCCTGGTGCACAGCCGTTTCGGCCTGCACGGGGTGGAGGTGCTGGCCCGCGAGCCGGGCCTGGCCCCGGCGTTCGAGGCCGTGAAGTCGGCCGTGGCGCAGGGCCTCCGCCAGCAGGCCTTTGCCACCGCGCTGAGGCAATACCTGCAGCTGCTGGCGGGTGCGGCCACGTTGACCGGCGTCGACCTGGAGGCGGCCGAGTCGCCTTTGGTGCAGTAACGCCGAACAGACCCGTCCTGCCATGCCCGACGAACTCCTGCAGCGGCTGCAGCGATTCCAGACCGACGCCTTCCCGCTGCACCGCTCGCACTTCAGGCACCTGGTCGACGATGGCCAGCACCCGATGACGCTGTTCATCGGTTGCAGTGATTCGCGCCTGGTGCCCTATCTGCTGACCGGTGCCGGCCCGGGCGAGCTGTTCCTGGTGCGCAACGTGGGCGCCTTCGTGCCGCCACATGACCAGAGCCACGGCTTCCACGGCACGGCGGCGGCCATCGAGTTCGCGGTGCTCAACCTGTCGGTGCAGCGCATCGTGGTGTGCGGGCACAGCCATTGCGGCACGATCCGCGCCCTGTATGGCGATGTCTCACCCGAGGCCAAGCACTTGTCGCAATGGCTGGAACTCGGACGAGAAGCCGCCTTGCCGGTGGCGGAGCCCGGCCCCGATGTGCTGCGGCGCACCGAACAGCGCGCGGTGGTGCTGCAGCTGGAACGGCTGATGGACTACCCGATGGTGCGCGAGCGCGTGGAGGCCGGCACGCTGGCCCTTCACGGCTGGCACTACGTGATCGAGGACGGCGAAGTGCACGTCTTCGACGTGCAGCGGGGTGGTTTCGTGCCGGCAGCCCAGGCTGACAACGCGGGCACCGGACCGTACCGGGCCCATGCGCCCGAAGCGCGGCAGGACGATGAGTCGACGCGCTTGTGATCCCGCCAGCAGCCGTTCAGTCCAGCTGCACCGCCTCGCCCTGGCGGTCAAAGGGAATCAGCCCACGGAGGTTGCCGGACTTCACCGCCTCCACCATGCGGTTGAGCGCGGCTTCCACCTGCGCTGCTTCAGGCGCCCGCTGTCCCTGGCCAGACAGGGCCGCGGCGAAGACCAGCGCCCACGCGGGGCCCATGGCCGCGGCTTCGGCCTGCAAGGCGCCGAAATCCGGCAGATCGGCCGGATCCTTGTCGACGCACATCAGCGGAGCCAGTTCGCCCGATTCGCCCGCCTCGAAGCGGGTCCGTTGTTCGGCCGTGGCGTCTGCGGGCAGACTCGCCCCGGCAAACACCAGCAAAAGGCGCTGCGCATCGGGTTGCTGCCGCGCGGCGGCCAGCAGGTCGTTGAAGTGACTGATTTCCATGCCTGGGAGCTTAGCCGCTCGCAGCGGCCTGCCGATCACCATGTCTGAGTTTGCGAGCTGGTACCTCCAGATCAAGGCAGCCCACATCGGCCTCGTGCTGGCCAGTGGAGCGCTGTTCGCAGCGCGCGGCGCCCTCGTGCTGGCCGGCAGGGGCTGGGCGATGGCCAAGCCTTGGCGAATGACCAGCTACGGCATCGACACGGCGCTGCTCGTGGCAGGGGTGTTGCTGTGGGCCGGGCTGTCGCTGAACCCGGCGAGCAGCCCCTGGCTCGGGGCCAAGCTGATGCTGCTGGCGCTTTACATCGTGCTGGGCTCGCTGGCGCTCAAGCGGGCGCGGTCGCCCAAGGCGCGCGCGGCCAGCTATGTGGCTGCACTGGGGGTGTATCTGTTCATGGTCTCGGTGGCGCTGGCGCACCAGCCGCTTGGCTTCCTTCACGCGTGGATGACGCATGGCGCTTGAGTTCACTGCAGGCTTGACGACTGCGGGGCCTCTGTCGGGCCTCCAGTACAGTGCGCGCATGCCTCGCACCTGGAGTCTGTCGGCCAAGCTGGGCGCCATTGGGAGCGCCTTGCTGCTGATGGCCTTTGCCTCCATCGGTCTGACCCTGTGGGTGACTTGGCAATTGGAAGGCGGCGCGGCAGCGGTCAACGAGGCCGGCCGCATGCGCATGCAGACCTGGCGCATGGCGCAGACCCTGGCGCGAGAAGATGCGCAGCAGCTGGCCGAGCGCATTTCGCAGTTCGACCAGAGCGTGGAACTGTTGCGTCAGGGCGACCCCGCTCGTCCGCTGCTGGTACCTCACGATCCAGGATCGCTCCAGGCGTTTGAGGCGGTGCAGCGAGACTGGTCAAGCCTGAAGGCCGAGTGGACCGACTTGCCCTCGCCAGATGCACGACGCGCTGCGCAGCAGGCCGATGCCTTCGTGGCCCGAGTCGATGCTTTCGTCACCGCCATTGAGCAGCACCTGTCACGCCTCACGGCCATCCTGAACGCCGTCCAGTTCGTGATGGTGGCGCTGACCATCGGCAGCGCCATTGCCTTGCTCTATTCGGCCTACCTGTTCATCTTCAATCCGCTGTCGCGGCTGCAGGCCGGCCTGGCCCGCGTGGAGGGGGGTGATCTGGGCGCACGCGTCGAACCGGGTGCCGACGACGAGTTCGGCGCGCTCGCGGCAGGGTTCAACCGCATGGCGACCACACTACAGGGTCTTTACCAGAACCTTGAATCCAAGGTGAAGGAGAAAACCGAGCATCTGGAAGCCGAGCGGTCGCGCCTGGCCGCCCTTTACGAGTCAGCGGCCTTCGTGGCGCGCGCCGAGACGCTGGAGTCCCTGGCGCAGGGCATTGCCCGGCAGGTGCGCCAGGTGGCCGGGGCTGACGCCTCGGCCGTGCGCTGGTCGGACGAGGCCAACCGCAAGTACCTGCTGCTGGCGTCTGACTGCCTGCCGCAGGCGGTGATCGACGAAGAGCTGTGCATTCCCACGGGCGACTGCCTGTGTGGCCAGCCGCAGGGCGCCGCCATGACGCGCGTGATTCCCATCGTGCCCGACGGCCCCGCGTCGCGTCTGGGTCATTGCGCCAAGGAAGGCTTCCAGACCGTCATCAGCGTGCCCGTGCGGTTGCATGAGCGCATGCTCGGCGAGCTCAACCTGTTCTACCGCGAGCCGCGGACGCTGTCGGACGATGACCGCGCCTTGCTGGAAACCATCGCCAGCCACCTGGCCGGTGCCATCGAGAGCTTGCGCGCCGCAGCCTTGCAACGCGAGACCGCCGTGGCCGAAGAGCGCAGCTTCATCGCGCGTGAATTGCACGATTCGATTGCCCAGAGTCTGGCCTTCCTGAAGATCCAGCTCGGCCTGCTGCGCAACGACATCAAGAGCGCGGACGCATCGCGCATCGACAAGACCCTGGGCGAACTCGACGCCGGCGTTCACGAGAGCCTGGGCGACGTGCGCGAGCTGCTGGTGCACTTCCGCACCCGCACGAACAACGAAGATATCGCGCCGGCCTTGAAGACCACGCTGCAGAAGTTCGAGCACCAGACCGGCCTGGCCACGCACCTGGATATCGAGGGCGAGGGCATGCCACTGCCGGCCGACGTGCAGGTGCAGGTGCTGCATGTGGTTCAGGAAGCGCTGTCCAACGTGCGCAAGCACGCGCTGGCTCGCGAAGTCTGGGTTGAAGTGCAGCAGACGCCTCAGTGGCGAGTGGAAGTGCGCGACGACGGCTGTGGATTCGACACCACGGGTGCCGGCCCCGACGAAACCCATGTGGGCCTGCGCATCATGCGCGAGCGGGCGCACAACATCGGCGCCACGGTGGAGGTGGCTTCGGTGCCGGGCTCTGGCACCTGCGTCGTGCTGAAGCTGCCGGAACGCGTGGGGCTGGCTGCATGACGGCCGCCGCCGTCATCCGCGTGCTGGTGGTCGACGACCATACGCTGTTCCGCCGCGGTTTGATTGCGCTGCTGGCGGGCGACGCGCGTTTCCAGGTGGTGGCCGAAGCCGGCGACGCCAACGAGGCGCACCAGCGGGCCTCGGAATCGCAGCCCGACGTCATCCTGCTGGACAACCACATGCCGGGCGTGAACGGCGTCGATGCGCTGGCCGGCTTCAAGGCCGTGGCGCCGCAAGCCCGCATACTGATGCTCACCGTCAGCGAAGACGAGCGCGACCTCGCAGCCGCCCTGCGCGGCGGCGCCCGCGGCTACCTGCTCAAGACCATGGACAGCGAGATGCTGGCCACCGCCATCCAGCAGACGATGGCCGGTGTATCCGTCGTCAGCCCGGAGATGACGAGCAAGCTGGTGAGCGCCTTCCAGGCCGGGCAGGGCACGGCTTCGCCGCCGCCGCCCGCTGTCGACACCGACCCCATCCACAGCCTGTCGCCGCGCGAGCGCGAGATCCTGGCCTTGATTGCCAAGGGTGCCAGCAACAAGGAAGTGGCGCGCGACCTGAACATCGCCGAAGCCACGGTGAAGATCCACGTGCAGCACATCCTGCGCAAGCTGAACCTCAGCTCGCGGGTGCAGGCGGCCGTCTACATGGCAGCGCGATCAGGGTGAGTGCCGAGGAACAACTGCTGGCGGTGCTCGGGCAGCGCTACTCCGTTGGCCCGAAGTACCTGGAATCGCCAGGCCCGAATGCCGCGCAGTGGGCCCAGGCCGCCGCCCTGGCCTTGCGGGCGCCCGACCATGGCGGTTTGCGGCCGTTTCGCTTTGTCGTGGTGGGTGATGCAGAGCGCCCGGTCCTCGGCGAGCTGTTCGCCGCCGGCGCGCAACAGCGGGGGCAGGCGCCAGACGAGATCGAACGTGCCCGTGCGCGGGCTTACAACGGGCCTGGGCTGGTTGCGCTGGTGGCCCGTGTGCGTGACGACGTGCCTGACGTGCCACCCCACGAGCAGTGGCTGTGCGTGGGTGCGGCGCTGATGAACTTCATGAACGCCCTGCACCTGATGGGCTTCGGCGCCAAGGCGCTGAGTGGTGCATCGGTGTCCGACCCGGCCGTGCACTCCGCGTTCTGCGGGCCGGGGGAACAGTTGGCGAACTGGATCATCGCTGGCCGGCCCACCCGGGCGGCGCATCCCAAGGCGGGTACTGCTGCGTCGCCAGCCCTCAGCGGCTGGCAGGCACCTCAGGCCTGAGGGCCGCTGGGTTCGGTGACGCCGCGCCGTGAACGCATGGCCAGGCCGATGCGGTCCAGTTCGGCTTCGCTGAGCAAGCGTGCAGCCATGGGCAGCAACTCGGCTTCCTCGCGGGCGATGTGCTGTTCGTACAACTGCACGAAGCCTGACACGTCCGCGGCGGCCAGCGCTGATGCAGCGCCTTGAGTGACGGGCGATAGCCGTTCCCGCAGGGCGGCCCAGCGCTGTTCCAACTGGCGGTGGTCGAGGCAGAGCGAGGCGGTCAGTTCGCGCAGGCAGACCGCGTCCGAGCCGGCCATCGAGTCCAGCAGGGCGGGGAACAAGTCCTGCTCCTCGTCGTCGTGATGGTGGCGCGCGGCGGTGTCGAAGTAGCGCATGACGGCGGCCGCGGCCTCTTGCGCAGGGCGGTCTGCACCATGGCCCTGCACATGGGCAACCAGGCGCAGCAGGGTTTCGCACTGGTGCTGCACGCGCCCGTGGCAGGCCGCCAGCATTTCCAGAGGCACTTCGAAGCCGACGGCAGGGGCGCTGTGGCCGGGCAGGGTGAGGGCCATGGGGACTGTCCTCCTGTCTGGGTTCAAGTGCCGCGGCCTGGGCGCGCCGGGCGCCGCGGTGTCGCTGTGGCTGCTTTCGTGGACACCTTCGCAGCGACCACTGCAGGCAGCTTGCGGACGGCCGGCGAAGGGCTGATGGCCGCCTTGGGCAAAGCCAGCCCGTGTGTCATGTCCGCCAGCGTGGCGCCGTCCAGCGCCTTGAAGTAGCCCTTCAGCGCATCGTCGAACAGGTGCTTGAGCCGGCAACTCGGGGTCAGCGTGCAGGCGTTGGTGCTGGCGTCGAAACACTCCACCAGCCGGAAGTCGGTTTCGGTGGCGCGCACCACGTCGCCGATGCGGATGGACCCGGGCTCGGCCAGCAGCCGCAGGCCACCGCCGCGGCCGCGGGTGGTTTCCAGCAGGCCCTGGCGCGCGAGGTCGTTGACGACCTTCATCAGGTGGTTCTTCGACAAGCCGTGTTGCTCGGCCAACTCGCCAATCGTGACCAGGCGCTCGCGGTGCGCGGCGCAGTACATCAGCACGCGCAGCGTGTAGTCGGTGTATTCGGAAAGACGCATCGTGATCTCTAAAGATGCATCCATTGTATTGCTTTAAGGCCGACAAGCCAATAACATGCATACATGTTGCATCTTTATATCAAGAGCTCCGATGCCGCGCCTCGAGCACCCAGCGCAGACTTCCCACTGCCCGGCTGGCCGTTGTTCCGCCTGGGCTTCCGACCGTTCTACCTGGGCGCTGCCGCGTTCGCGCTGTTTGCGGTGCCGTACTGGATCGCGGGCCTGCTGGGCTGGGTGACGCTGCCGTCGACGATGCCGCCGTTGTTCTGGCACGCCCACGAGATGCTCTTCGGGTTTGCGATGGCGGTGATCGTGGGCTTCCTGCTCACGGCCGGCAAGGCGTGGACGGGGCTGGCCACGCCACGGGGTGCCACGCTGGCCGCCATGGCGGGGTTGTGGCTGGCGGCGCGGCTGGCGGCGCTCGGGGCGCCGTATGCGGTCTATGCCCTGCTGGACATGGCCTTGCTGCCTTGGGTGGCCTGGGTGCTGGCCCGCGTGCTGCTGAAGGCGGGCAACCGCCGCAACCTGCCCTTGGTCGTCATCCTGCTGCTGGCGGTGACAGCGAACCTGATGTTCCACGCTGCCGTGCTGGGCTGGTTGCGCGTTGATCCGCTGCGGGCCTTGCACGCCGGGCTTGCCTTGATCGTGATGATCGAGTGTGTCATCGCCGGGCGGGTGATACCGGCCTTCACGATGGCGGCATTGCCAGGTCGGCAGCTGAAGGTACCTGCTGGGCTGGAGCGCAGCACGCTGGCGGTCACGGCGGTGTCACTGGCGGCCTGGGTGCTGCTGCCCGCCCATCCGGCCACGGCCGTGGGACTCGCCCTGGCGGCCCTGTTGCATCTGGCTCGGTTGTGGCACTGGAAGCCCTGGCGCACACGGGCGCGCCCCATCCTGTGGGTGCTGCATGCGGCCTATGCGTGGTTGCCTGTCGGCCTCGGCCTGCTGGCCTGGGCGCGGGTGGGTGGTGTGGCCACTTCGGCCGGCATCCACGCCCTGGCCGTGGGCGCCACGGCAGGGCTGATCATCGGCATGGTCACCCGCACGGCACGGGGTCACACCGGGCGGGCGCTGAAAGTCTCGCGCCTGGAAGTGGCCGCCTATCTGCTGGTGGCCGGTGCTGCCGTCGCCCGCGTGCTGCTGCCCACGTTGGCCCCGGCGCACACGACGAGCTGGCTGGTGCTGGCGGCATCCACCTGGGCCATCGCCTTTGCGCTCTACCTCTGGGTCTTCACACCCTGGCTGCTGAGCAGCCGCCCGGATGGCAAGGACGGCTGAGCGTTCCTGTTTCCTCACCGCACCCAGCGCGCCGATTCGCACGCCCCTGGTGCCCACTTCACCCCTGAAAGGCTCCCATGACAACCACCCTGATTCAACCCACCTTCACGCTCGACCTGCGGACCATCCCGCCGCGGGAACGCCACCCGCTGATCTTCAGGCGCTTCGATGCCCTGGCCACCGGACAGGCCTTGCAGCTCGTGAACGATCACAACCCACAGCCTCTGCACTTCCAGTTCGAAGACCGCGCTTTCGGGCAGTTCGAGTGGGACACGCGGGAGGCAGGCCCCGCGGTCTGGCGCATCCAGATCACCCGCATCGCAGACGCCGCAGGGCCTTCGGCGCGCGCCCAGGGCGGTTCCTGCTGCTCAGGCGGCGCCTGTTGCGGTTGACATGGTCCCCGTGCAACGATGACTGTGATCGTCGCTGAAGCCTGCATCCGTTGCCGTGCATCGACTGCGTCGACGTTTGTCCGGTCGTTGCAGGCAATACCGTCATCGTGCCGCAGGACACGCGCCACTTGCCTTGCAATCAGCGCTGCGGGCCTTTGACCCGCGAAGTCGGGTGCGATGCGAGCCGGGAAGCGCCGTCGGAAGCGCCGTCGAACGCGATGGCAGATTTGTCGGTATCGAGCCGATCTTCGGCGGACGCGCGGCCCGTTTCGCCCATGAGCGGCACCAGCCTGTTGACAATCGAGTGGGAACAGTCCGGGGTCGTCCGACGGTGTCTCCGGTCATACCGGACGGCCAGCGCAGAGGCGCATGCAGCTTGGGCGCAGCCCGGCCATGGGGGCGCTCAATAGTCGATGGTCACCAACAGACTGCCGCTGTACACGCCCGCCGGCACGGTCTGCTGTCCGGGCATGCTGGCATAGACCGTGTGCATCTGCACGCCGGGCACCTGGACGGCCACCGAGTTGACGCTGCTGGACACGCCGCTGCCTGACGTGCCCCCGTTGCCCCAGACCTGAAGGCGGGCGGCGTCCTTGTAGAGCTGGTAGTGCAGCCGATAGGCCCCGGCAGAGACGGCACGCACCGGGTCGCCGCCGGTGCCCGTGCCGGCCAGCGTGAGGGTGTAGTGGGTGGTCAGCGGGTCGGTAGGGCCCGGCGTGCAGCTGACGGTCACCTGTCCCGTGCTCTCGCTGGCGGTGGCCAGCAGGGTGTCGTAGAGGCCGAAGGCCAAGGGACCAGCCGTGACCGTGCAGGAGGCAGCATGGCCGCTGCCTGCCGCCAGCGCCAGCATCGTGGCCGCCCACGGGCTCAGGGCGCGGTGCATCGGTGGCCTCCCTCGGGTTCAATCTCCGGTGAGTAGCGGAAGCTGCAGCGCTGCCCAGCCCATTCGATGTCGACCTGCGCGGCGCGGTCGGATCGCTCCAGGAAAACCTCGCTGCGCGAGGTCACGGCTGTTGGCAGGCGCTGCGTCGACACCCGCACCACCGCGCCTGCTGGCAGGCGCCTGCCCTGGGCGTCACGCACCGGCACTGCCAGCCCGCCATCGCTGACATCAAATTGCGCCAGCACCCCGGCGGCGCTGGCGGGCACCACGGTCTGCTGGTCCAGCGGCATCGAATAGCGGATCGGGAGGCCCGCCGTGTCCACGCCGACATTGTTGGGCTGGTGCGCGCGCGCTTCGGTGACGATGGCCCAGCCCGCCTCGTTGGTGCGGGCCACTTCGCGGTTGTCCAGCAGCACGGGCAGATTCGGCAAACCGACATCGACCAACACGAAGGCATCATGGATGCGCCGGGCCGCGAACACCCGGTCCGCGACCACGCCCACGGCACCGGAAACGCTGGCGAGGAAGCCGCCTCCCCGGTTGTCGGCCCAGGCATCGGCACGCCAGTCGGCCCGCGATGCACGACCAGACCAGCCGGCGCCCAAAGTGTCGCGCTGGCCGGTGGCGCCATAGACGCGCCAGCGATCGACCTTGTCGGTCACG
>CAYTWU010000117.1:0-10310 GCA_964442175.1 uncultured Rubrivivax sp. | reverse complement strand
CCTTTAGCACGGTCTCAGTACTCATGCTGGTTCTTGGCCAGTTCGAGCACCTTGTCGGTCGCAGCCTCGATGTCAGCTGGTGACACACCGAGCGGACCCTGCGGCGCCTCCTGAGCCTGCCCCGGCTGCGGCTCGACCAATCGCGCCGCATGCCGGGTCATGACGGCATGGATTGCAGCGCGCACACGCTTGAGCTTCATCGCGTTCGCCCGCCAACCGTCCTGGCGACTCGTCTGCAAGGTCGCGTCGATGGCCAGGGTCAACGTGCCGTCCTTACCGAGGTTGTTGTACAGCGCGCGCTTCGCCGGGGTGTCCACGGCAGGCGGATAGCTCGCCGGCGCGCCTCCCGGCGTCGTAGCCGCCTTGGTCAGCGCCGCGATCTCGTCCAGGTACTTCTTGTAGTCGATCACCCCTTGGCGCCGCTGGGCGATCAGGGCGTCGAGCAGCTTCGACATCTTCTCGTAGTACGCCGGGTCCACCGGCGATTCCTTGACGATCAGGCGCCGGACGTTGTTCTCGATCGTTTCGGCCACTGCCGTCTGGTTCTTGCGAATCGAGGCCGGCAGCGCGTCGACCGCCGCAGCGCCCCGATCGACAATCAACTGGATCAACGACAGATCGTCGAAGGCCGAGATCTTCTCGCTCTCCTCGGCGCGGATGTAGGTGTCGATCAGGAACCGCATCGCCGGCTCGAAGGCCTTGAGGTCGATGTAGTCCCCGCTGGCTAGGCGGACTTCGTCGCGCACCTTGGTGAAGTGGTCCACCTCGGTCTTGATCGTCTGTACGTCGGCGGCCGTGTAGCCCGCCGCTTCAAGCTCGCTGGCCAGCGCAGCGTAGGCGCGCAACAGCGCTGCTGCGTACTTGTAGAGCTTCAGCCGCCTGGGCTCGTTGGCCTTGAGCTGCTCGGCATTGCCTGACTCCACCGCACAGAAGAAGCGCATGTAGGCAGCAGAGTCCCTGGGCTGCTGCACCGGCTCGCACAGCGCCTTGATGGCCTCGCGCGCTTCTTCCAGATCTTGCCGGGCCTCGGCCAGGCGGTCCTTGAGCAGGCCCTTCACATCGTCTTCGTCGAAGGCGTCGAACGCGCCGCTGGTGTAGTCGCGCACGGCGCCTTCCAGCGGCTTGAACAGGTCCTTGTAATCGATGATGTAGCCGTACGGCTTGTCTTCGCCGTCCAGGCGGTTCACGCGGCAGATGGCCTGGAACAGGCCGTGGTCCTGCATCTTCTTGTCGATGTACAGGTAGGTCGCCGGCGGCGAGTCGAAGCCGGTGAGCAGCTTGTCCACCACGATCAGCAGCTTCAACTGTCCAGGCTGCTCGATGAAGCGCTTCTTGGCCTGCTTCTCGAACAGCTCGGCCTTCCCGGCTGCCACGTCCTCGGGCTCGTTGAACCAGTCGGCCAGCATCTGCCGGTAGACCTGGTACTTGCGCAGGTTGTCCGTCTCGCCCTCGCCGGTCGCCTCACCCTTGGCATCGGCCGTCGTGGGCATGTAGCTGGTGACGATGGCGCACTTGCCCTTCAGCTCGGTCTTCGCGAACAGCTCGTAGAACTTGCACGCCTCGTAGATGCTGCCAGCCACCAGCATCGCGTTGCCGTGGCCGTCCATCAGCCGTGGCCGGGTGCTCATGTCCAGCAGGATGTCGGCCACGATCTTCTCCAGCCGCGACTGGCTGGAGAGCACACGTTGCATCGTGCCCCACTTCTGTTTCAACTGCGCCTTGGCCAGGTCGTTCAGGCCCTTGGTCTTGGCCTCGAACCACTCGTCGATCTTCTTCTGCGCGGTGATGGACTGATCGATGTCCCGCGCCTCGTAGCGCAGGTCGAGCACCACGCCCTCACGCACTGCCTGGTCGAACTTGTAGGTGTGGATGTAGCGCCCGAACACCTCGATGCTGCGCGCCTTGTCGGCCTTCAGCAGTGGTGTGCCGGTGAAGCCGATGAAGAGTGCGCTGGGCAGCAGCCCTTTCATGGCCTTGTGCAGGTCACCGCTTTGGGTCCGGTGGCACTCGTCGACGAAGACATGCAGGTCGCCCTGCGCCTTCCACCCTGGGGGCACCCTTCGCAGCGCCTCGACGAAGGCCTTGGTGGCCGCCGCGCCCTCGGCCCCGGCGTCATCGTCCTTGCCGCCGAACTTGTGCACCAGCGTGCAGATCAGCGACTCTTCGGCCTGGCCTAGCGTCGCGATCAGATCGGCCCCGCTCTTCGTGCGGACGATGTTCTCGCTCACGCCGAGGAACACCTTCTCGATCTGCTCGTCCAGTTCCGTGCGGTCGGTGATGATCAGCACTCGGGCACCAGACCGGTTCTCGCGGATCCACTTGGCCAGCCACACCATCGTCAGCGACTTGCCGCTGCCTTGGGTGTGCCAGATGATCCCGCCCTCGCGCCGGCGGATGAACTCCTGCGCCGCCACCACGCCGAAGTACTGGTTCTGCCGGCACACCTTCTTGATGCCAGCATCGAAGACGATGAAGTCGTGGATCAGCTGCAGGAACCGGTGCTTCGCGCACAGCTGCAGCAGGTGCCGGTCCAGCAGGTTGGGCTCGTCGGCGAACTCGCCGGTCTCTTCGACCCACGAGAGCCAATACTTCTCGGGCGTCTCGATGGTGGCGTAGCGCAGGCCTTCGGTGTCGTTGCCCGCCATCACCCACTGCATCGTCGAAAAGAAGGGTTGGATGAACTCCTTCTTCTGGTTGTCCAGGTTCTGGCGGATGCCCTCGGACACCGAGACCGTGGAACGCTTCAGTTCCAACACGCCCAACGCGATGCCGTTGACGTACAGCACCACGTCGGGCCGCTTGGTACTGGCCTTGGCGCCACTGACCAGGTCGCCTCCGGGCACGGTCACCTCCTCGGCCACCGCGAAGTCGTTTGCCAGAGGATCTGCCCACTTCACCAGCCATACGGTGACTGTGTTTTCACCCGCCTCGGGCCGCACCTTCACGCCATAGCGCAGCAGGCGGTAGACAGCATGGTTGCGGTCGTAGAGGCTCTTGCTGGTGTCGTTGGCCACCTTCTGCAGCTCGAACAAGGCGCGTGCGGCCAGCGTGTCGCTCACGCCCTGGGTGGTCAACCAGGCCTTCAGGCGTTCGGGCTCGATGTTCGAGTTGGCGGGCCGGTCGATCCAGTCGCCCAGGTAGGTGTAGCCCAGGCGCTGGCTCAGCAGCGCCAGCACCCGCTCTTGTGTCTTCTTTTCGATCTGGCCGACGCTGGGCATGGCAACCTCGCCGTCAGGGCTCGAAACGCGGCATCGCGCGCCGCATGAAGGCATCGAACAGCGGCACGGTGAAGGCCATCTCGCCATGCGAGGGGCTGTAGACCATGCCCTTCTTGATCAGGTTGGCGCGCACTGGCGCCAGACTCGTGGTCTTCACGCCCAGCTTGTCGGCGATGTCGCCGGTTCGGTAGGGTCCTTCGCCCAGTTCGGCCATGGCGCGCAGGTAGGTCTTCTCCCGCGGCGTCAGCCGGTCGAAGCGCACGCGGAAGAAGTTCTCGTCCAGGCGCTGCGACACCAGCTCGCTCGTTTCGCGGATCACGTCTGCGCCGATGGGCGAGGCCGCGGCGTGGTTCCAGGCTTGGTAGCCCCACTCCTGCAGAAAGTACGGATACCCCTGGGTGAGCCGGAAGATCTCGTGCAGCGCATCGAGGTCGAACGCCACGCCCTCGGCCTGCACGGGGTCCTGCAGTGCACGCGCAGCGTCGGGCTCAGGCAGTGGCCCCACCGCTGGGAAGTTGAACAGCCGCTCGGCGTATGACTTCGACTCACCGGCCAGCCCAGGCAGGATCGGGAGGCCCGCGCCCACCAGCACCAGCGGCAGTTGGCGCTGCTGCATCCGGTGCATGGCCATGATCAGCGCGCTCAGCTCCTCGGTGCTGAAGTACTGAATCTCGTCAATCAGGATCGCGACCGCCGCGCCTCGCTCCTGCGCCGCTTCGCCCACGGCCACGAACAGGTTGGGCAGATCGACCTCCAGATCGCCGCTGTCGGCCGAGCCAGGCTCGGGTTCAATGTCCAGGCCGATGTCCAGATCACCCACCTTCACCTTGATGGCACCGATGAAGCTGCGCAGCACGCCCAGGCCGCGGCGCACCTTGTCGCCAGCCGCCTTCACCCGATCCAGGTCGAACAGCAAGCGGCGCAAGTGCGGCGCCAGCAGCACGGCCAGCGGCTTGCCTTCGTGCGCTTCGACCAAGATGGTTCGAAAGCCTTCGGCCAGGGCAATGCGCTCGATTTGGTTGAGCAGTACGGTCTTGCCCACGCCGCGCAGGCCTGTCAGTAGCAAGCTCTTCTCGGGCCGCCTGGCGAGCACGCGTCCGAACAGCACCCGCGCCTGCTCCAGGATGCCTTCGCGGCCGGCCAGTTCGGGCGGCGGCGAGCCCGCGCCCGGCGAGAAGGGGTTGCGGATCTTGTCCATGGCAGGTGCCACTATAGCGACTTATGCCGCCTTATACGACCTCGACCGCATAAGGACGAATAGATGGCTATCAACCCAGGAGCGCCGCCGCTGCAGCCGTTTTATCGGAATCCAGATAAAGCGCGATAAAGCCGAGGCCCCGACGGGCACTCGATCACGGGAGGCGGAACAAACCCGACGTTCTCAGAGTCAACTTATCTGTAAACTACTTCCAGCCTTTCCGGAGAGAGAGGTTGCCACCCGCCCCAGGAGCCACCATGACCACCACCGCGCTCGGCACGTGGCGCCAGCCACCACTCGTCTACGTCGTCGCGGAGCTGGTGATCTCGCCCTACTACTCCCTGGCCGGCAAGGTGCCGGGCCTGCAAGACCGGCTGCGCAGCAGCTTCCCGCGAACACTGGAAGCCAAGGAACTGGTTGTCGATGGCGCCAAGCCCAGCGCCCAGCCACTGTGGCAGTTGATGTCGGCCGACCAACGGCTGGGCGTGCAGCTCGGCACCCGCGCCATCTCGCTGCACGCCACCAGCTACCTGCAGTCGAGCGACTTCCTCAGCCGCTGGGCCGAAGTGCTCGACGCCATCCAGCAGGCCGACCTGGGCGCCTTCGTCGAACGCGCAGGGCTGCGTTACGTCGACCTCATCGTGCCGAGCGCGGGCAAGGCTCCAGGCGACTACCTGGTAGACAACCTGAAGGGCATCGTCCCCGATGGGGCGCAGTGCACGGGCTCCATGTGGGCCGCCGCATTCCAGTTCGACGGCAGCATCGTCAACCTGCGTGCCGGTGCACCCTCTCCGCAGGGCATGCTGCTGCCCCCGGACTTCAACGCGTTGCCGCTGGCAAAGCCCGCGGTGATGCTGGAAGCCGAAGCGCGCCTCAAGGCCAGCCAGCCGATCGGCTTCGTGGATACTGATTGCCTCAGGGAAATCGGCCGCGTGTTCGAAGCCAACGAACTGCTGGACCACTACACCGCCATGCAGAAGCTCACCTCGAAGACCTTCAAGTCGGCGCTATCGGCCACCGCACGCGGGGAGTGGATGTGAGCGCGTTCATCCGGCCCCGGACCTACACGCCTCGCGACGCCACGATCTACCAGCAACGCCCGGCGGCGCTCATCGACGCCGTCGAAGAGGCCGACGCGCCCATCCATCCCACTGTCCACGTGTTCCACGGACATTCGGCGCCGCTGCTCATCCAAGCGGCGGGGCCGGCGTTCCTGGTCACGCATCAGCTCACAGGCGCCACCCGCTACGCGTTGTGCGACAGGAGCTGGTCCACCACGGCAACTTCCGTCATTGACGCCGCGCCAGCCGACGCCCAAGAAGCCAGCTGGGAGCAATGGGCCGAGCAAGCGCGCGAGGCCTTCGAGCACGCCGCCACCCAGCAACGCCGCACCACGACGGCCGCCGCGCGTCTGCGCGTGGACCGGCTGGCCGCGATTCAGGCTGCACTCGGCTTCACGACGCAGGACCTGGCCGCTGTGCTCGGCCTGTCGCGGCCGCAGCTTTACCGCTGGCTCGATGCCGCGGACGACGTGCGCATGCAAGACGCCAAGCGCCAGCGCCTGGCCGCGGTCGAGCGTGTGGCCAAGGCCTGGCAAGACCGGTCGCCAGCACCGCTACGCACTGTCGCGCACGAGCCGCTGACCAATGGCAGCACGCTGTTCGCCCTGCTGTCGTCCGATGCCATCGACGAGGCCGCGCTGCGCGCCGCCTTCGATGAACTGACTGCCAAGCTCCAGGCCCAACCCAAGACCCTGAGCCAGCGCCTGGCCGATGCCGGCTTCAAGCGCAGGCCCTCCAGCCGCTCGCTGCCCAGCGATGAGTAAGGGGGCACATCTGTGGCGTTTGGCGACGACGTGGCGCAGCGTGGTTGGCAGACAGGCTCCGTCCTGCCTGCCGACCTGCTGCCGCAGCTTGCGCCGCACCTGACGAGGCCCGGGCAGGCCGCAACGCCGGTCGGGGCCGACGACTGGCTGGTGGTCATCTCGCAGACCTGCGACATCCTGGCCACCCGCCTGGACGCCGAGCCCTATGTGGAAGTGCTCCACTGCAGGCCGGTGGCGGGCAAGCCGCGCAAGGGGCGGCGCGATCTGCAGTCGACACGCTATCTCGACTTCCGGCCCAACCGTGGCACGCATGCCGAGCTGGTACTTGGCGCCCACGCCATCGCCGACCGCCACATCATCCCGCGCGAGCTGCTGGCGGCGAACGACCCAGACCCTGGGCGGCGCCTGAGCGATGTCGCGGCGCGACGCGTGCTCGCCTGGTACGCACTGCGTGCCTCTCGCCCGTCGTGGCCGGATGCCTTCGTCGACCGCATCAGCGGCGCCAAGGACGCCCTCGAAGAGGCGCTGGAGGCGCTGGTCGATGAGATCGCCGAGGTCCGCGTGGCCATCGCCGAGAGCGACGCCGAACTGGAACCCGTCCAGCCTTACCACGTCGCCGTCTACTTCGTGGTCGACGAGACCACCTGGGACACCGACCCCGATGGGCGCGCTGCCATCCACGCGGCATTCGGCCGGTTCGTCGGCGAGCTGGCGGCCTGCGAGGGCATCGAGGTCGACCAGGATCTCAGCCAGGTCATCTCGGGCGCTGAGTTCCGCTGGCAAGCTGCCCAGACGACCGACGAGTGGAACTTTGCCAACCTGAGCCATCGGGAACCTTGAGGCAGCCGCGGCGCGGCGTGGTCACACCAGCCGGATTCGGCCGGTCAGCAGCGACTGCATCATGCCCTGCTTGAGCTGGCGAGTCTTGTCTCGGCGGGCTTCAAGGGCGGCAATTTCGGCGTCCATGTCGGCCAGCACACCAACTATGGCCTCCTGCTCGTTGAACCCGGGCAGGCTGAAGGAGCGAGCCGCAAGAAACTTGAAGTGGCGGTTGTAGCCTGTCGATTCGACTCCCGAGTTCTCCAATTGGTAGGCGACATAGCGCGCGAGAACGCCGGGCTTTGCGGTGAGCAGCTGCGTCCCGTCGGCGCCCACCACGAAGTCGAAGTCCACGTACTTGATGATGCACGTGTGATCACCGAACACGATCACGCCACCGGACGGACACTTGAATGCCTTGTCGGACCGGTCTGAGTAGGCAACTACAGGCTTCTGCCCTTGATCGACCACTGGGAACGCACCAACCTCCAAGTACTCGCTGGTCTGAATCTGGTGGCGCTTGGAGTTGACACGAGACAGGACCCTTGCGAATGGCCGTTCCTCCCAAGCTTCAACGAAACCGTGTAGCCGGTTGCGCCCGGACAGCAGCTGCTGCAACACGGCCTGCTTGAGGTCGCGCTTCTTGGCGATCAGTTGACCGAGCTTGATGAGCAGGGCATCGACATCCGACAAGGCCGCGGCAATCGAACGCTGCTCCTCCATCGATGGCAACGGCAGCTCGAACGCCCGCACGTCATTGCCGGTGATGTTCGGATCCTTGCGACTGCTGCTCGCGACAGCCTTCCAGTGCTCCACACGGAAGTTCAGTACAGCGAGCAAGTACTCCGGGACCACGCGGTTGCGATTGACCTGAATGGCCGAGAGGGCCTGATTGACGCAGGCCGGGATTCGCAGCAGACCTGTACGACCGATCTGGTTGAAGCCGCCGTACATCGCCACGAGCACAGTGCCAGGCGGGTAAACCTGAAGGCTCGTCTCCTGCACGGCAAGATCGGTCACACACTCATCGGTTGCCGAGATCTCGCCGTTGCGCAGATCCAGCGTCTTGACCCACGGCACCGTTCCACCGGCAAAGTACCTCTCGGCGCGCCGCCTCGATGGCGTGGTGCCAGACGACGTCCGGGCAACATCGCCAATCGCAACACGCGGCCAGGGTGATGTACTCGGTCCGCCCAGCGCTGTCGCAGAGGAGTCGCCCCCGTTCATGCGAACCCCATTGCAGCAAGATGCCGATCCACTTGCCGAGCCAGCGCCTGAGCCTCTTCGGCTACGGCTGGCAACGGAGTGAGGTACCGCTCTGCAAGTTGACGCACCCGCGCGGTGAGGGCTTGGCTGACGCGTTCAAGCTCGCCGTCAACACGCGCATGCAGTGCGGCCAGCCACTTGTCGTCGACCGCCAGCACCTTCACCTCGTCCGCGGTGAGCTGCCCGAACTTCAACAGCACCCTGACCGCCAGCGCTTTCTCCGCATCTTTGAGCTTCTTGCCGGCCGCCGCCTCCTTGTCGAACAGCGCCTGAAGCCTCTCCAGCACGGCGCGCTCGTCATCGGCGTCCTTGTCGCCCCGAATCTCACGCAGCCGATCCTTCACGCCCTTGGCCGTGACCTTGCCCTTGTCGTTCTTGGCCTCGTCCAGCGGCCCCTCGTCGGCGCCGTGCTCCTCGATCAGTTCCTCCAGCTCCAGCGTCACCGCATCGCGATCGGCCGCCAGCGCATCCACCTGCGCCTGCTCCAAGGCGAAGTAGCGCGCGATCACCAGGCGCTCGGGGATCAGGTCGAAGTTCGGTTTGCCGTCGGCCATCGCCTGCCAGCCATCCAGCGCGATGACCCAGGCGTCGTCGTTCATCGTCTCGTCCCAGTAGTCCATCAGCCGCTGGTAGACGTCATAGGCGTCGAGCAACGGCGCGCCTTGGAACGCGGCGAGCAAGGCCTCCGACAGCGTCTCGATCAGGTGCTTGGGTGAATCGCCGGGCTTCAGCGCGACGAGGCCGGGCCGCTGCGCCGTGCGCCAGGCCTCGAAGCGCGACTGCACCTGCTGCCGGAAGGCCGTGAACTCTGCGTGCCCGAAGATCGTGGCCTTCACCTGCGCCGGCTCCACCAACAGCTGGCTGTAGCCTGGGCGGCCGGCCGACTCGAACAACTGCGCACGCACTGCGGGCAGCACCTGCCAGTAGCCGGCCAGCGCATCCAGGTCCCGGTCGGGGATGCCGCCCTTCAAGTGCGCCTCGATGTCCTGCAGGTCTTCGGGCTCACTGGTGTCGATGTAGCGCGGCAGGTTCAGGTTGAAGTCGTTGGCCTCGATCTCGGCCACCGGCACCATGCGCGAGTAGCGCGGCTGCTCCAGCTGGCGGTGGAAGGTGTCGACGATGCGGTGCATGTCCTGCGCGCGCAGCCGGTTCTTGTTGCCATCCTTGATGTAGCCCTTGCTGGCGTCGATCATGAAGATGCCGCGCCGGCCGGGCGCGCCGGCCTTGTCCAGCACCACGATGCAGGCCGGAATGCCGGTGCCGTAGAACAGGTTGGCCGGCAGGCCCACCAGCGCCAGGATCACACCCTGCTGCACCAGCTTCTTGCGGATGGCGCCTTCGGCGCCGCCGCGGAACAGCACGCCGTGCGGCAGGATCACCGCGCCGCGGCCGGTGCTCTTCAGGCTGGTCAGGATGTGCAGCAGGAAGGCGTAGTCGCCGTTCTTCGGCGGCGGCACACCCCAGTCGTGCGGGTTGGTGCCGAAGCGGCCGTACAGGTCGTTGGCCGGGTCCAGCCCGCTGGTCCAGTTCTTCTGCGAGAAGGGCGGGTTGGCCACCACGTAGTCGAAGGCCTTCAGCCGCAGCGCGTTGCGCTCGTCCTTGAACTGCGGGCTGCTCAGCGAATTGGCGGGCCAGATCTCGGCCGTGGGGCAGTCGTGCAGCACCATGTTCATGCGCGCCAGCGCCGACGTGGCGTTGTCCATCTCCTGCCCGTAGATGGTCAGGTCGTGGCCGGTGCGGCTCTTGGCCAGGTCATGCGCCTTCAGCAGCAGCGAGCCCGAGCCGCAGGTGGGGTCGTAGATGGTCTGTGTGGCCGACGTGGCCTTGTCCAGACCGATCACCTGGGCCATCACGCGCGACACCTCGGCCGGCGTGTAGAACTGGCCCTTGCTCTTGCCCGACTCGGTGGCGAAGTGCCGCATCAGGTATTCGTAGGCGTCGCCCAGCAGGTCGTCGCCCTCGGCGCGGTTGCGGCCGAAGTCCA
>CAYTWU010000116.1:4801-10336 GCA_964442175.1 uncultured Rubrivivax sp. | reverse complement strand
CAGCTGGCGCGGGCCCAGCGGCCCGGCCTGCATGTGGGCGCGCAGGCAGGCGTTGACCAGGCGGCGGTGGAAGCGCTCCGCCTCGGCCGGCGTCTCCAGCGCAATGGCATGTTCGGCCACGCCCGGCGTGCCGAAGTCGTTGGTGTGGCTGCCCACGGCCATCACCAGCGTGTCGTAGCCACGCGTGTAACCCTCGGCAATGACGAGGCCGTCTTCGTCCAGCACCGGCGCCACCAGCACCTCGCGGCGCTCGCGGTCCAGACCTACCATCTCGCCCACCCGGTAGCGGAAGCCGTGGCCGTGGGCCTGCGCCAGGTAGTCGGTGGCGTGCACGTGCAGGTCCATGCTGCCGGCGGCGATCTCGTGCAGGTGCGGCTTCCAGAAATGCGTGCGCGCCTTTTCGATCAGCGTCACATGCGCCAGCCCGCGGCGGCCCAGGGTGTCGCCCAGGCGGGTCGCCAGCTCCAGGCCACCGGCGCCACCACCGACGATGACGATGCGGTGGGCGCTCATGGCCCAAAACGGTTCATCATCGGCGCCCGCCCTCCTGTTGTCTTCACCCCATTCTGACGCCACGCGCGCCTGGTCACCACGATGCAACTCCAGTTCCTCGGCGCTGCCGACTGTGTCACCGGCTCCCGCCACCGGGTCGAGATGAATGGCAGCCGCGTGCTGCTGGATGCCGGCCTGTTCCAGGGCTACAAGGTGCTGCGCGAGCGCAACTGGGCGCCACCGCCCCCGGCATTGCTGGACGTGGACGCCATCGTGCTCAGCCACGCGCACCTGGACCACAGCGGCTGGCTGCCGGTGCTGGTGCGCCACGGCTGGCGCGGGCCGGTCTATGCCTCGCCCGCCACCTGCGACCTGGCCGAGGTGCTGTTGCGCGACAGCGCCCACCTGCAGGAGGAAGACGCGCGCCGCGCGAACCGCCACGGTTATTCGCGCCATGAAAAAGCGCTGCCGCTCTACACCAAGGCCGATGTGCAGCGCGCACTGGCGCTGCTGAAGCCGCTGCCGCCGGGCCGTGCCCAGCGCATCGGCGCGGCCACGCTGACGCTGTCGCCGGTGGGCCACCTGCTGGGCGCCTGCGCGGTGCACCTGGCCACGAGCAACGAGTCGCTGCTGTTCTCAGGCGACCTGGGCCGCAGCGGGGACCTGCTGATGCCGCCGCCCGCGCCCGCCCCGGCGGCCGATGTGCTGATCGTCGAATCCACCTACGGCAACCGGCTGCACCCGGCCGAAGACGTGGCGCCGCGCCTGGCCGCCATCGTGCGGGACACCATCGCCCGTGGCGGCTCGGTGCTGCTGCCGGCCTTTGCGGTGGGCCGCGCGCAGGCGCTGCTGCTGGTGCTGCAGCGTCTCAAGGCCGCGGGCGAGATCCCGGTGGACCTGCCGGTGTTCCTGGACAGCCCGATGGCCATCGCCGCCACCGCGCTGTACCGCCGCCACGCCCGCGCACTGCGCATCCCGGCGCGTGAGGCCCAGGCGCTGATGGACGGCGTGCGCGCGGTGGAGACGGCTCAGCAGTCGATGCGGCTCACGCGCATGCGTTACCCGTCGGTGATCATCTCGGCCAGCGGCATGGCCACTGGCGGCCGTGTGCTGCACCACCTGAAGGCCATGGCACCCGACCCGCGCCACCACCTGGTGTTCGCCGGCTTCCAGGTCGGCGGCAGCCGCGGGGCGCACCTGGTGGCCGGTGCTCGCGAGGTGAAGGTGCATGGCGCCTACGTGCCGGTGCGCGCCCAGGTGAGCCAGCTCGAAGGTTTTTCCGGCCACGCCGATGCCAACGAGATCCTGGCCTGGCTGCGCACCCTGCCCCGCGCGCCGCAGCAGACCTTGGTGGTGCATGGCGAACCCGACGCCGCCGACACGCTGCGCCTGCGCATCCAGGACGAGCTGGGCTGGTCTGTGCGGGTGCCGCAGCACGGCGAGGTGGTCGCGTCGTGAACCTGGCGCAGCCCGCCGATGTCCTGGGCCTGTCGGTGGCGCTGGGCGCGGGGCTGCTGATCGGCCTGGAACGCGAGCGCCGCAAGGGCCGTGGCGGGGCGCGCCAGGCCGCCGGCATCCGCAGCTTCACCCTGGCCGCACTGTGCGGCGGCCTGGCGCAGGCCCTGGGCCAGCCGCTGCTGGTGGTGCTGGGCGGCCTGGCCGTGGTGGGCCTGGCCGGCATCGCCTATTGGCGCAGCCCGCGCCGCGACCCGGGGCTGACCACCGAGCTGGCGCTGGTGGTCACCTACCTGATCGGCGTGCTGGCGGTGCAGCAGCCCGCGCTGGGTGCGGGTGCATCGGCCGTGGTGGCCGCGTTGCTGGCGGCACGCGACAAGCTGCACCGCCTGGCCACACGGCTGCTGTCCGAGGGCGAACTGCACGACGCGCTGCTGCTGGCCGCGCTGGTGCTGGTGGTGCTGCCGCTGACACCCACCACGCCGGTGGCGGCGCTCGGCGGCCTGGTGCCGCGCACCGTGGTGCTGCTGGGCGTGCTGATCCTGTTGCTGCAGGCCGCCGGGCATGTGGCCGGGCGGCTGGCCGGGCCGCGCGCCGGGCTGGCGCTGGCGGGCTTGTTCTCGGGATTTGTGTCCAGCACGGCCACGGTGGCGTCCATGGGCGCACGCGCCCGTGCACAGCCGGCACAGGCCGCGGCCTGTGAGGCCGGGGCCATGTTGTCCACCGCCGCCACCTGGCTGCAGGTGCTGCTGATGCTGACGGCGATTTCGCCCGCCCTGGGCGCGCAGGTGGTGCCCATGGCGCTGGCCGGCGCGGTGGTGGCGGCCGGCACCGGGCTGTGGCGGGTGCGCGGGTCGCCCCACCTGGCGGCCGACGGAAGGGATGCCACGCATGGCGACCCCCGCGGCCCGCTGCGCGTGCGCGAGGCTGCGCTGGTGAGCGCGCTGCTCACGGCCGTGGCCCTGGGCGTGGGCTGGGCGCAGCAGCGCTTTGGCGATGCCGGCGTGCTGGTGGCCACCGCCCTGGGTGCGCTGGCCGATGCGCACGCGGCGCTGGCCACGCTGGGCACGCTGCACCAGACCGGCCGCATCGACGCCGGCCTGGCGCTGACGGGGGTGCTGGTGGCGGTCGGCACCAACAGCGTGTCGCGCACGGTCCCGGCGGGGGGGGCCGGGGGTGCGGGTTCCCCCCCGCGCGGGCGCGGCTCGTTGTTGCTCTCCGGCGGCGCGGCCGCGGCCGCGCACCTGGTGATCAATTGAACTCGCGCTCCCGCAGCCACTTGGTGGCCACCCACTTGGTGCCGGCGATCACCGGCGCGCCGCCGTGCAGCGTGCGCGTGTTCACATGGGGTTTGTCGTAGCTGAAGAAGACCGCGTTGCCCTTGATCGCGGCCACGTCCAGCGCCACGTCGGGGAAGGTGGTGGCGCCGCCGCGCTCGGGTGTGTTCAGGTACATCACCAGCGTGCCCACACGCTGGCCACCGCGCCGGAGCACGGCCTCGGTGCCACTGTGCGCCGGGTCGAAGTAATCGTGGTGCGGCTTGTACTCGGCGCCCGGCCGGTAGTGCAGCACCTGCAGGCCCTCGCCCCATTTCACCGGCCAGGCCAGCAGCTGCGCGATGCGCTGCTCGATGCGCTGGATCAGCGGCGATTCACCGCGCTGGAAGAACATGCCGTCGCTGGTGCGGGCGGCGTTCACCTCGCTCGCGCCGGTGGCGTTGACCACGGTCTCGGAGCGTGCCAGCCGTGGGCGCGCTTCTTCGACGAGTGCGTCGCACTCTTCATCGGTCAGCAGGCCGCCGAACAGCACCACGCGCGGGGACTTCATCGTCAGCAGCACCCGCACCGGGTGGCCGTCGACCTCGATCACGGCCACACCCTCGCCCACCGCCGGCTCGGGCACCGGGCTTCCGGGCGGCACCACCTCTGCCGGCGCTTCGGCATCGGGCAGCACTTCACGCAAGGCATGCAGGGCCGCTGCGCCAGACCAGCCGCTGGTGCGCATCGCGGTCAGCACGTCTTCGGGCCGGCAGCCGGCGGCCAGCTGGGCGCGCAGCCAGCTGCGCAGCTCGTCGGTGATCTGGTAAGCGTGGGCGTTCATGTGGGTTCAGCGGCCAGGCGGCGGAAGACCAGGCGATCGGGCGTGGAGACGGCCGGCGCAAAAGCATAGCCTTCGGCGTTGAAATCACGCAACGCCTCGGGTGCCTGCAGGCGTTGCTCGATGGCAAAACGCGCCATCAGGCCGCGCGCACGCTTGGCAAAGAAGCTGATCACCTGCCAGCGGCCGCCGCGGCCCTCCTCGAACACACACTCCACCACCCGCGCCTTCAGCGCCTTGCGGCTGACGGCGCGAAAGTACTCCTGCGACGCGAGGTTGACCACCACCTTGTCCTTCGTGCCCCGCAGCCGCTGGTTCAGGTGCACCGAGATGCTGTCGCCCCAGTAGGCGTAGAGGTCCTTGGCCTGCGGCGTGGCCAGGGCCGTGCCCATCTCCAGCCGGTAGGGCTGCAGCCGGTCCAGCGGGCGCAGCGCGCCGTACAGGCCGGAGAGGATCACCACATGGTCCTGTGCCCAGCGCAGCGCGTCCAGCGGCAGGGTCCTGGCGTCCAGGCCGCCGTACACATCGCCGTCGAAGGCCAGCGCCGCGGGTTTGCTGTTGCGCTCGGTGAAGGTCTTGCGCCAGGCGCCGTAACGCGCCACGTTCAGTTGCGCCAGCGGGTCGGACAGGTCCATCAGCGTGGCCACCTCGGCCGGCGACTTGGTCTTCAACACGTCGATCAGCGCCGCGGCCTGCGGCACGAAGGCCGGACGCGTGGCCAGCGCGGCGACATCGGGCGGGGTCGGGGTGTCGTAGTCCAGGCTCTTGGCGGGGGACAGCAGATACAACATCGTCTTGCGCTCAGTCTTCGTCGTCCACGGTGGTCGGTGTGGCGGCCGAGGCGGGCACCGCGCCCAGCGCCTCGCGCCAGGTGCGGTGCGGGATGTGGTTCTGCAGCCGGAACAAGGCGCTGTCGATCAACGCCGGGTGCAGCACATGGCCCACGCCCTTGGCGATGTCCAGCGTGGCGTCGCCCTGCAGCGCGCCCAGGTGCTGCAGCGCCTCGCGGGCGTGGCCGGCGGCGATGACGGCGTCGTCACCTCCATGCAACAGGTGCAGCGTGGTCAGGCGCGGGGCGACCGCGGGCAGCTGGGCATAACGCCCGCCAAAGGCCAGCACCCGCCCGACCAGGCCGTCCTGCAGGCTGCTGAGCTCCAGCCCCAGGATGGCACCTTGCGAAAACCCGGCGATGCAGGTGGCCGCCGGGCCCACGCCCAGGCGCTGCTGCGTGGCCAGCAGCCAGTCGCGCAACGGGCCCAGCGCCGCCTGCACACGGGCGACGCGGTTGTGGTCGTTGACGCCGCTGGCCGAGAACCACTGGCGGCCCGTGGGCCCACCATCAAACGGGTGCGGCGCATCGGGTGCCACGATGGCGGCCAGCGGGAACTGCGCCCGCAGCGCTTCAGCCAGCGGCAGCATCGTGGCGCCTGCACCGCCGACGCCGTGCAGCAGGACCAGGAGCTGGGGGGCGGGTTGCTGCTCGGGCAGCCA
>CAYTWU010000116.1:0-4701 GCA_964442175.1 uncultured Rubrivivax sp. | reverse complement strand
TTCAGTCCGGCACCGGCCCCAGCGTGCGCCGAAGGAAGTCCACCGTCTTCGGCCAGGCATCGGCCAGCGCGCGGCCGTCGGCGGCGGGTTGGCCGCCCATCTTCATCGGGCCGAGGTTGAAGGCCGTGGTCGGTGTCCACCCGGTGCCGCTGAGCGCGTGGCCCGCGGCCGGGTAGACCAGGGCCAGCGTCTCGCGGCCCGCGGCCTGCCGCCGCGTGGCGATGGCCTGTGCCATGCCGCCGGAATCCCAGACCTGGTCGTCACCGCCGGCTATCACCAGCAGCGGGCCGGCATAGTTTTCCACCGGGATGCGGGCAGTCGCCACGCGCTCGGGGTGCGCGGCGCGGCCGGCGTCCTGCGGGCGGCGGATGCGCACCTCGGCGCCGGTGGCAAAGCCGCGCATCTCTTCTTCAAAGCCCTTGTAGGGCACAAAGGGCAGCGGCTGGCCGTTGAACGAAAACGACGGCTTCTGGCCCGGCGCCACACCCGGGCCCCAGCCCTCCCAGACCACGTCGCTGGGCACCACGGCCACCACGCTGCGCAGCCAGGGCATGCGGCTGGCGGCAAGCAACGCAAACTCCGCGCCCTTGCTGACGCCGATGACACCGATGCGCTGCGCGTCCAGCCCCGGCTGCTGCTGCAGCCAGGCGCGGGCCTGCTCCAGCCGGTCGACCGGGATCTCGGCAAACGCGGCCGGCAGCTGCGGGATCTCCGGCGGCGTCGGGCCGTTCGGGCCCCAGCCACCGGGCGAGTAGTACGGCAGCGCCAGCACGGCAAAACCCTGCGCCGCCCACAGCGCTGCGGCCTGCTTGACGGTGGCCGAGCCGCCCTCGGAGCCGCCGAGCGCGATCAGCACCGGCCGCGGGGCCGTGCCCGGCTTGCGCACCAGCACTGCACCAGGGAAACCGGGCACCTCGCTGCTCTGCACGGTGGGGTCGCTGCGGCGCAGCGTCAGCGTGGTGTGGGCCAGTTCGCGCTCGCCCTGGTGCAGGCTCAGCCGCACCTGGTCGGTGGCCAGGCCCTCGGGCACGGGCTCCCGGCCGGGTGTGGCCGACCAGAACAGGCCTTGCACGTCGGCCCCGCTGTAACTGCCGGCCTGCGGCGCGGCAGTGGCCAGGTCGACCCGGCCATTGCTGTCGGCCACGAAGCGCGCCTCGGCGCGGTAGACCATGCGCTGGCCGCCCCAGCCGCGCGGCGCCATCAGGCTGCGCACAGTGACGGGGGCACCCGGTGGCAGCTCCACGGCGGAGATCGACAGCGGGGTGCCGATCAGCACCTCGGGGCCTGGGCTGACGGCCAGGCGCTGGGCAGCGGCACCGAACGTGGTCAGGGTGAGCAGGCAGACAAGGGCAAGGTGGCGCATGGCGACTCCTGGTGAACGATGGCCGCAAGGCTAGGGCAAGGGCCCGCGCCACCTGTGCCGCGCACGACGGCTGGACAGCCCGGGCGACAAACGGCCAGCCCGCGCGACGGTTGTCGCAGCGGCTGTCACAGCCCGGCCACACCACCTGCTTAGCGTGCGCCCGGCCGGACACCCCGGCCTCCCATCAAAACCTGAGGACGACCCCCATGAAATCCATCCTGTCCCTGGCCACGCTGGCCGCGGCCGTGCTGCCGCTGGTGCCACTGCTGGCCCCGACCGACGCCGTGGCGGCGCGCACCAACGTGCCGTCGGTGCAAGTCGGCCCGCGGCCCTACTTCCTGGTCGACGAGATGAGCGAAGGCCCGCTGAAGCAGGAACTGCAGGCCTGCGCCGCGCAGCAGCGCCCGCTCAAGCCCAGCAACTTCTCCATCGGCCACCGCGGCGCGCCGCTGCAGTTCCCGGAGCACACCCGGGAGTCTTACACCGCCGCCGCGCGCATGGGCGCGGGGGTGCTGGAGTGCGACGTGGCCTTCACCAAGGACAAGGAGCTGGTCTGCCGCCACGCGCAGAACGACCTGCACACCACCACCAACATCCTGGCCACGGCGCTGGCCGCCAAGTGCAGCAAGCCCTTTGTGCCGGCCACGTTTGATGCCGCCGGCAACCTGCTGACCCCGGCCAGCGCCGAATGCCGCACCAGCGACATCACGCTGGCCGAGTTCAAGACCCTGCGCGGCAAGATGGACGCGGCCAACACCCGCGCCCGCACCGTGGCCGAGTACCTGGGCGGCACGGCCACCTGGCGCACCGACCTGTACTCGGGCCCGACCAGCGGCACGCTGCTGACGCACGCCGAGAGCATTGCGCTGTTCAAGGAACTGGGCGTGATGATGACGCCGGAGCTGAAGTCGCCCGTCGTGCCCATGCCCTTCGACGGCTTCACGCAAGAGGCCTATGCGCAGAAGATGATCGACGAGTACAAGGCCGCCGGCGTGTCGCCGCGCCGCGTCTGGCCACAGTCCTTCGACAAGCGCGACGTGTTGTACTGGGTGCAGAACGAGCCGGCCTTCGGCCGCCAGGCCGTGTTCCTGGACGATGCCAACACCGTGGCCGACCTGCCCAGCGCGGCTGAGCTGGCCGAGTACCGGGCCCAGGGCATCCGCATCGTGGCCCCGCCCACGTTTGCGCTGCTGAGCACCAACCCGGGCGGCCAGATCGTGCCCTCGCAATACGCGCTGGACGCCAAGGCCGCCGGCCTGGGCATCATCACCTGGACGCTGGAACGCAGCGGCATCCTGGCCGACGGTAACAACGGGTTCTACTTCCAAACCTTCGACAGCGCGATCAAGCGCGAAGGCGACGTGTACCTGGCGCTGGATGTGCTGGCGCGGCAGATCGGCGTCATCGGTGTTTTCGCCGACTGGCCGGCCACCGTGACTTTTTACGCAAACTGCGTCGGCCTGAAGTAACAGCCCTGACTTCGGCTTGGTGTAGGCGCCGACTTGTGAGCGGCGCCTACATCTGAAGCATCTGCTCGCAACCTGCGACCACATCTCACTGCACGGCAAGGCACAGACCGTCAGCATCCACCCCCATCAAGAGGATGGGGAGTCGGGCATGCAGTTGTCCTTGCCGCTGTGGCGGCCGCAGATCGCCACCGGGGTGCCGGCGCGCCGCACGGCGGTGCGGCCCGCCGGCTGGCTGCAGCGCGACGAGGCCATCATGGGCACGGCCATCCACGTGGAGCTCTGGGCCGAGCGCCGTGCCTACGGCGAAGCCGCCGTCGAAGCCGTGCTGGCCGAGATGCACCGCATCGACCGCTGTTACAGCCCGCACAAGCCGGAGTCCGAGCTCTCGCGCCTGAACCGCGATGCCGCACGTGCGCCCTTCATCGCCAGCGCCGAGATGTTCGGGCTGCTGCAGCGCGCGCAGGACTTTGCCGCGCTGAGCGACGGTGCCTTCGACATCAGCTACGCCGCCGTCGGCCGGCTGTACGACTACCGCCGCGGCATCGTGCCCGACGCCGCCGCACTGGCCCAGGCCCAGGCCCTGGTGGGCTGGCGCGGCATCACATTGGACCCGGCCACACGCGGCGTGCGGTTTGCGCGCGAAGGCATGTGCATCGACCTGGGCGGTTTTGCCAAGGGCCATGCGGTCGATTGCGCGGTGGCGCGGCTGCGTGCTTTTGGCATCGCCCACGCCTACGTCAGCGCCGGGGGTGACAGCCGCGTGCTGGGCGACCGCCGCGGCCGGCCCTGGAGCGTGGCCATCCGCCACCCGCGCGACGCCAGCCGCCACGTGGCCGTGCTGCCGCTGGAAGACGTGGCCGTCTCCACCTCGGGCGACTACGAACGCTTTTTCGAGCGGGGCGGCACGCGCCACCACCACCTGATCGACCCCGCCACCGGCCGCAGCCCGGCCGCGGTGCACAGCGTGACCATCGTGGCCGAAGACGGCCTGACCAGCGAAGCCCTGTCCAAGACCGTGTTCGTGCGCGGTGTGGAGCGTGGGCTGGCGATCGTTGAACAAACACCCGGGGCCGACGCGGTGGTCGTCGATGCCGCGGGCCGGCTGCACTTCACACGCGGGCTGCAGCCGCACTAGGAGGACAACATGGCACTCAATCAACGGCCCGCCGCAGGCGGCCTGGGCAGCGCTTTGGCCATCGTGGCGCTCATCGCCGGCTGCCAGGGCAGCAGCACCAGCGAAGGCACCGTCACCGTGCAGGGTGACGTGCCCATCGTCTACGTCAAACGTGTGAACACGCTGAACCTGGCGCCCACGCACGGCACCGCCGGCGCCCCGGGTGGCGACCTGATGCTGCGCGAAAAGTCCAGCCCCAGCGCACCGGAGCACAACATCACCGCCGCCATCACGCAAGGCAACGGCGACGCCTCGGACCCCGAGGTCTCCTACGACGGCAAGAAGGTGGTGTTTGCGCTGCGCTGCCCCACCAGCAACACGTCCACGGTCAACGGCGGGCCGGCCTGCACCGGGCGCTGGAACCTGTGGGAGTACGACATGACGGTGGGCGGGCTCAGCAAGGGCCTGCTCCGCCGCATCACCGCCTCCACCGAACACGACGACGTGGACCCGGCCTACCTGCCGGCCGGCCGCGGCTTCGTGTTTGCGTCGAACCGGCAGGACAAATCGTCGCGCAACCAGGCCCTGGGCCGGGCTTACCACGCACTGGACGAATACGAACGTGAGCGGGTGCTGAACCTGCACACCATCAACAACGACGGCGGTGCGCTGGCGCAGATCACCTTCAACCAGAGCCACGACCGCAACCCGGTGCTGCGTGCCAACGGCGAGATCATGTTCGCGCGCTGGGAGCA
>CAYTWU010000115.1:0-10463 GCA_964442175.1 uncultured Rubrivivax sp. | reverse complement strand
GAAGTTCGTGATCGGATCGAGGCCAGGCTTGGTGAGGCAGCTGTTGAGGCCTGTGGGGCAGCCATAGGCCGGCGACTTATCGGCGGGCGTGTCGGACACGGAATCGCCAGGGTTGTTGCAGCCGCCCTGGAACGTGTGGTACAGGCCCAGCCAATGGCCGACTTCATGCGTGCCGGTGTCGCCCAGGTTGTAAGGCGATGCGTTGCCACCCGGCAGCGTGCTGTACAGGACGACCACGCCGTCGAGTTTCGGCTGGCTGTTGTAGTTGGACGGGAAGGTGGCCCAGCCCAACAAGCCGCCGCCCATGTTGTTGGAATAGATGTTCAGCGTGCCGGCGCCGCCCTGGCGCAGCGCATTCTTCATCTGGGACTCGCAGGTGCCGCCGGTGCAGGTGTACCAGGTGTTGTTGGCCGTGGTCGTGGTCTGCACCAGGTTGAACGTGAAGCCGGCCGCCGCGTAGGCCGCGTTCAGCACCGCGATCTGCTGGGAGATCTGGGCGCTTGTGGGCGCCCCCTGGCCGCTGGTGTTGGTGATCACATGCCAGTACACCGGGATGTTGCCACCGGCGGTCTGGTACACGTCACGGCCCTTGGCCGCCTGCTCAGCGGCAAAAGACTGCTCCTTGGCCGCCAGCAGCAGCTGCTCGAGTGCCGAGGGCTGCACGGTGGTGCAGCGGGCGCCGCTGTCCACGTAGGCCTTCTGGTCCGCAAAAGCTTGACCGTTGACGACAAAGGGCGTGGCGGCCGTGGAAAGCACGGGCACCAGGGCCGTCAGGCCCACCAGCGCCGCCTGGCGAAATGAGAAATGCGACATGTCGGCCTCCAGACCGGATCAATGGTGAGCCGGATGATAGGCAGACCGGACGGCCGCGCCCATCGGGTTGACCCATGGACCCCTAGTCCGAAGGCCCCACCGCCTGCACCAGGGTGGTCCGGGCCGGGCCCGACAGGCTCGCACCCGCGACTACTGCCACAGCCACAACAGCAATGCGCCGGCCAGCACACTCAGCAGGCCGATGAACCGGATCTGGCCATCGCTCAGTTGCAGTGCCCGCGCGAAGACCTGTCGCCAGGCAGCCGGGTTCAGCAGCGGCAGCAGGCCTTCGAACAACAACATGAGTGCCACCGCACCCAGCAGGGCCTCGCCCACGGCGGCTTGACCTCAGCGGCCGGCCGGCGCGCCCCGCATCGCCTTGAAAAATTCGCTCTGCGGGTCCACGACAACGACGTCGCTCTTGTTGCGGAAACTGGCGCGGTAGGCTTCCAGGCTGCGGTAGAACTGCGCGAACTGGGGGTCACGTCCAAAGGCGTCGGCGTACAGCGTAGACGCCTTGGCATCGCCCTCGCCCTTGATCTTCTGCGCGTCGCGGTAGGCCTCGGCCAGGATCACCTCGCGCTGCCGGTCGGCATCGGCGCGGATCTTCTCCGCCTCGGCCGAGCCGGTGGAGCGCAGTTCGTTGGCCACGCGCTTGCGCTCCGACTCCATGCGCCGGTAGACCGACTCGGTGATGTCGGCGACAAAGTCCACCCGCTTCACGCGCACGTCGATGATCTCGATGCCGAAGGCCTTGGCCTCATCGGCCAGACGGGACTGCACGCCGGCCATCACCCGCTCGCGGTCGGTGGCCAGCACGCTGCTGACGTTGCGCCGCGTGACCTCTTCGTTGAAGGCGGCCTGCACCACGGGCGCCAGCCGGGTTTCGAGGTTGCGCAGGTCGGCGCCGTTGTTGCGGATGAACTGGCGCGGATCGGTGATGCGCCATTTCACCATCCAGTCGATCAGCAGGCTCTTCTTCTCGGCCGTGAAGATGGGCCGGGTGTCGGGGCTGTCCAGGGTCTGGATGCGTTTGTCCAGGAAAACCACGTTCTGCAGCGGCGGCGGCAGCTTGAACTTCAGGCCGGGTTCGGTGATGACCTCCTTGATCTCGCCGAGTGCATAGACCACGCCCACCTGGCGCTGGTCGACGACGAACATCATGGAAAAAGCGACCATCAGTGCGACCAGCAGGCCGGCGACGATGAATCCGATGCGGTTGATCATGTCAAGGTCCTGTTCAGCGGCCTTCGCGGTCGCGGCTGCGGGAGCCGTCGCGCGAGCGCACGTCGATCACGGTGGGGGTGGTCGGCTCTGGCGTGCCCGCACCGGGTGCGGGGCCAGCCGCGGCCATGGCCGGCGCCCCGGCGGCCTGCATCAGCTTGTCCAGCGGCAGGTACAGCAGGTTGGAGCCGTTGCGGCTGTCCACCATCACCTTGCTGACGCTGCTGTAGATCTGCTGCATGGTGTCGATGTACAGGCGGTCCCGCGTGACGGCCGGCGCCTTCTGGTACTCGGTCAGCACCGAACGGAAGCGCTGAGCGTCACCCTCGGCCTGCGCTTCCACGCGGGCCCGGTAACCTTCGGCTTCTTCCCGCAACCGGCTCGCCGCGCCCTGGGCCTTGGGGATCACGTCGCTGGCGTAAGCCTCGCCCTCGTTCTTGAAGCGGTCGCGGTCGGCACTGGCCTTGACGGCATCGTTGAACGCCGCCTGCACCTGCTCGGGCACCTGCACGTTCTGCACGTTGACGTTGGTGATCACGACACCGGCGTTGAGCCGGTCCACCTGGGCCTGGATGGACTTCACCAGATCGGCCGCCACCGCATCGCGCTGTTCGTACAGCACCGAATCGACGGCACTGCGGCCGACGATCTCGCGCACGCCGGATTCGGCGGCCAGCACCACGGCTTCGTCGGGGTTGCGGTTCTCGAACAGGTAGGCCCGCGCGTCCTTGAGCCGGTACTGCACGGTGAAGCGGATGTCGATGATGTTTTCGTCCTGCGTCAGCATGGACGAATCACGCAGGCCGGTGGACTGCGCCACCGTGCTGCGGCCGATCTCGACCGAACGCAGCTGGGTGACCGACACGGTTTCGTGGGCCTGGAAGGGGTACGGGAAACGCCACTGGAAACCGGCGTCGGCCGTGTGGCTGTAGCGGCCGAAGGAGGTGATGACGGCCTGCTGGCCTTCCTGGACGATGAAGAAGCCGCTGCCCAGCCAGACCAGGGCCACCACGGCACCGATCAGCCCCAGGCCGATGCCCGCGCTTTTCATGTCGGGTGGCTGCATCGACCCGCCACCGCCGGGCGGGCGCTCGCCGTTGCCGCGGTTGGGGCCGTTGCCGCGCCCGCCAAACAGGCCTCCCAGCTTGCGGTTGAAGTCGCGCCAGAGTTCGTCCAGGTCCGGCGGGCCGTCGTTGCGGCCGTTGTTGAACATCGGCTGCAGGCGCTGTGGCGCCAGACCGGCCAGCAGGGCCCGGGTCGCAGCGCCAAGGGCGCTCAGCCGCGCGCCGAAGGGAGGAGTGTGCGGTTCACGCATGGTGGGAAACGGGGTGGTCCAAGGGGTGCCCTTCGGTTGGGTCGGCATCTGGGGACGGAAGGGTGGGGTTCAAGCGGTCCAGCGCGGCATCGGCCATGGCCTGGCGCAAGGCGTCCAGGCCGGTGCCGTCACGGGCGCTGACGAAGACACGGCGGAAGCGCCGCCCGCCCTCGCCCAGGATCCAGTCCGCACTCTCACGCGGTTGCTGGGATTCGTCGAGCTGGTCGACCTTGTTGCAGACCCAGACCTGCGGGATGTCGCCCGCACCGATCTCGGCCAGCACACGTTGCACTTCGTCGCGCTGCTCCTGCTGCTGCGGACTGGATACATCCATCACGTGCAGCAGCAGGTCGGCCTCGGCCGCCTCCTGCAACGTGGCCTCAAAGGCCTCGACCAGCTTGTGTGGCAAGTCGCGGATGAAACCCACGGTGTCCGACAACGAGGCCGAACCCGCCTGCTCCCCCAGCCACAGCGAACGTGTGGTGGTGTCCAGCGTGGCAAACAGCTGGTCGGCGGCATAGGCCCGGGCCTTGACCAGGGCGTTGAACAGCGTGGACTTGCCGGCGTTGGTGTAGCCCACCAGCGACACACGGAAGGTGCCGCGTCGCTCGCGCGCCTTGCGCTGCGTGTTGCGCTGGCGCTTGACCTTGTCCAGCCGGGCCGAGACGGCCTTGATGCGGTCGCCGATCATGCGGCGGTCCAGCTCGATCTGCGCTTCACCCGGGCCACCGCGGTTGCCGATGCCCCCACGCTGGCGCTCCAGGTGCGACCAGCGCCGCACCAGCCGCGTGGACAGGTACTGCAGCCGCGCCAGTTCGACCTGCAGCTTGCCTTCGTGGCTTTGCGCGCGGTCACCGAAGATGTCCAGGATCAGCGAGGTGCGGTCGGCCACGGCCACGCCCAGGTGGCGCTCCAGGTTGCGCTGCTGTGCAGGCGACAAGGCCTGGTCGAAGATCACGCCGTTGGCGCCGGTGCCGGCGACCAGGGCCTTGATCTCGTCGGCCTTGCCGCTGCCGACAAACAGCGCCGGGTCCGGTGCGCGACGGCGCGCGGTGACGCGGGCCACCACTTCGTCCCCGGCGGAAGCGGCCAGCAGGGCCAGCTCTTCCAGCGACGGATCGAAGTTCGCCGACTGGGCAATGTCCACGCCCACCAGCACGGCCCGGGGGGCCGGCATGGCGATCGCGTGCGGGTCGTGGCTCAAGGCGAGGTGGGGCGGACGGCCGGACGCACCGGCGTCAGGCGGCCGGCTCGGCGTTCTCGTTGGCGTGGAAGTTCACCGCGCGGCCAGGCACCACGGTGGAAATCGCATGTTTGTAGACCATCTGGGTCACGGTGTTGCGCAGCAGGACCACGTATTGGTCGAAGGATTCAATGTGGCCTTGCAGCTTGATGCCATTCACCAGGTAAATGGACACCGGCACATGCTCCTTGCGCAGCAGGTTCAAAAAGGGGTCCTGCAAAAGTTGGCCTTTGTTGCTCACGATATTTGCTCCGTGTTTGAAGAAGTGGATCGGAAGTGCACGTTATCACAGGGGGCCCTGCCTCCTGTGGCAGCGCAACAAATGGGCTCAGGAACCCTTGTCGTCGAAGGGGTTCGCACTCGAGCGCAGTTCAATGCGCAACGGCGTGCCCACCAGCTTGAAGTGGTCACGGATGCGGCCTTCGAGGTAGCGCTTGTAGACGTCGGTGATGTGCTCGACCGAGTTGCCGTGGATCACGACCAGCGGCGGGTTCATGCCCCCCTGGTGCGCGTAGCGCAACTTGGGCCGGAAGGCCCCGTTGCGCTTGGGCGCCTGGTGCTGCACCGCATCCAGCACCAGCCGCGTGAGCTGGGGCGTGGGCATCTTGCGCACCGCCGAAGCGTGTGATTCGGCGATCGCCTTCCAGACCGCGGCGATGCCTTTGCGTTTGAGGGCCGAGATCTCCAGCAAAGGGGCGAACTTCAGGAACGCCAGCCGGGATTCGATGGACCTGGCCAGCAATTCACGCTGGTAGCTGTCCACCGCATCCCATTTGTTCACGGCCAGCACGACGGCGCGGCCCGATTCCAGGATGTAGCCGGCGATGTGGGCGTCCTGGTCGGTGACCCCCTGGGTCGCGTCCAGCAGCAGCAGCACGACATTGGCATCGGCAATCGCCTGCAGCGTCTTGACCACCGAAAACTTCTCGATCGCCTCGAAGACCTTGCCCTTGCGGCGCAGGCCGGCGGTGTCGATCAGCTCAAAACGTTTGCCGTCGCGTTCGAACGGCACCTTGATGGCGTCGCGCGTGGTGCCTGGCATGTCGAAGGCGACCAGGCGCTCTTCCCCCAGCCAGGCGTTGATCAGCGTGGACTTGCCCACGTTGGGCCGGCCCGCCACCGCGAGACGAATCGGCCGCTCCGCGCTGCCGTCTTCGGGCAGGTCCTCGTCTGGCTGCTGCGGGAAGTTCTCGAGTGCTGCCTCCAGCAGGCTGCGGATGCCCTGGCCGTGGGCCGACGAGATCGGATGCGGCTCGCCAATGCCCAGCTCGTGGAACTCGGCGACCTGCGGTGCCTCCAGCATGCCCTCGGCCTTGTTGACGGCCAGGATCACGTGTTTGTGGCTGGTGCGCAGGTAACGCGCGATCTCGTGGTCCTGCGCCGAGAGGCCGGCGCGCACGTCGGTGACAAAAACCACCACGTCGGCCTCGGCCACGGCCTGCCGGGTCTGGTGCGCCATCTGCTGGACGATGCCGCTCGTCGCCTCGGGCTCGAAGCCGCCGGTGTCCACCACGATGAACTCGCGGGCCCCCAGGCGCGCATCGCCATCGTGGCGGTCACGTGTCAGGCCTGCAAAGTCGGCCACGATCGCATCCCGGCTCTTGGTGATGCGGTTGAACAGCGTCGACTTGCCGACGTTGGGCCGCCCGACCAGGGCGAGGACCGGTTTCATCGGCAGCGCCTTGGCTTATTGTGGACGGAAGGCGAACAAGCCACCGCCACGCGTGGCCACCAGCAGCGTCGTGCCGGCCAGCACCGGGCTGCCGACCACCGGCGTGCCGTCGGTCGCCAGGCGCAACTGCGTCCTGCCATCCACGCGGGACAGGAAATGCACCTGGCCTTCCAGGTCGCCCACCACCAGCACGCTGCCGGCGAGCAGCGGGCCGCTGAGTTCACGGTAAAGCAGCTTGTCGTTCGTCCAAGCCACGTCGCCAGCCGGCGTGCGCCATGCCGTGAGCCGCCCGGTGGCATCGGCACCCACCAACAACTCGGCGTCGCCGCCGAGGGCCGTTGCGCCAGCGTTCGGACGGCTCCAGCTGAGCACGCCGCGCGATGCGTCCACACAGCCCAAGGCAGCCTGGAAGGCGCGCGCGCAGACGGTGTCGCCGATGCGTGTGGCCGGGCCGACCAGTTCGGCCAGGCGCTCCACCTCGTTGGTGCCACGCGGCGTGGCCACCGCGGATTCCCAGCGCAAGCTGCCGCGCAGCGGGTCCAGCGCCACCAGGCGCGGGCCCTGCCCCACCAGCAGCAGGTTGCGGTACGGTGCCAGCACACCGGCCTGGGCCAGCGTGAGCGGCTCACCCGGGCGCTGGTAGGTCCACAGCGCGCGGCCGTCGACGGCGTCAAAGGCCTGCACCACACGGTCCACGCGCAACACGAAGACCCGCTCGCCGGCCACCAGCGGAGCGGTCAGCACACGCGCCGGCAGGCGCTTGCGCCAACGCTCCTGGCCGGCCTCGAACACCACCAGTTCGTTGCCGCGCGTGACCACGCTGGCATAGCGGCCATCACTGCCGACACCCGCCGACAAGGGGCTGCCGGTGTTGGCACGCCAGAGTTCACGGCCGGTGCCCGGGTCCAACGCCAGCACCGTGCCGTCGTTGCCCGCAGCCACGAACTGGTCCGGCCGCGCCGCCACAGCGAGCGGGAAACCGATGCCGTCCAACCGTGTTTGCCAGACCATGCTGCCGGCGATGCTGGGCGACAGGCTCTCCAGCGCGCTGGGCTTGGGTTTGTCCGTGGACGAACACGCTCCCACCAGCAGCACCGCCGCGGCCAGGATCAGCGGCCGCAGCGCCATCATCGGGCGGCTCCGGATGCAGGGGCAGCCGGCGCCGGCGCCGCGCCCAAGGCCGTCAGCTTGGCTTCCACCAGGCGCCGGTAGTCCAACTGCGCATCCAGCCCCTGGTAGGCGGCTTCGAAGGCCTTCTGGGCCTCGGCCTTCTGGCCCTTGGCCAGCAGCACGTCGCCGCGACGATCGGCCACCAGTGCCTCGAAACCGGCGGCGGTGGCGCCGTCGAGTTGCTTGAGCGCCTCGTCGTACTGCTTGGCGTCCAGCATCAGCCCGGCCAAGCGCAACTTGGCCGTGGTGCGCAACGCGTCGTCGCCACCCTGGTCGGCCACCCAGGCCAGGCTGGCGCGCGCGGCATCGGTCTGGCCCTTGTCCAGCTGCACACGGGCCGTGAGCAGGCCGGCCTGCGCGGCGTAAGCGGTGCTGGCGTAACGCTCCTGCAGGTCCTTGAAGACCCGGGCGCTGCGTTCGGCGTCACCGGCCTGGGTGCTGCGCTCGAGTTCGTCGAACATCGCGCCGGCCTTCATCGCCTGGTCACGCTGCCAGTAGTTCCAGCCGTTCCACGCGGCATAGGCGCCGAGCACCAGCACCAGCAGCCAGGTGATGGCGTTGCCGTACTGCTTCCAGAACGCCTTGATCGCGTCGAGTTGCTCCTGCTCCTGCAGGTCGAGTTGTGTCGCCATGGGTGAACCGAAAGAAGGATCGCGGATTATGGGGTGCGCAGCAGCGGGCCCCAGGTGGCCACATCGGCCAGAGCCTGCGCCGCCTGGGTTGCAGCAGCATCACGCAGCGGCTTGACGGCCACTTCGCCACGCGCCAGCTCGTCGCCGCCGAAAACCAGCGCATGCCGCGCGCCCGATGCATCGGCCCGCTTGAACTGCGACTTCATGCTGCCGCCACCGGCGTGCAGCTGCACAGACAGGCCGGCGGCGCGCAGCGCCTCGACGGTGCGCATGACCACGGGCAGCGCCGTGGCATCGGGCACGATGGCGTAGGCATCGGGCACCGGCGCCGGCGGGCTGGCGCCCAGCTGCTGCACCAGGTCAAGCACCCTTTCGATGCCCATGCCCCAGCCGATGCCAGGCGCGGGTTTGCCACCCACCATCTCCATCAGCCCGTCGTAGCGGCCCCCACCGCAGATCGTGCCCTGGGCGCCGAGTTTGTCGGTCACCCACTCGAACACGGTGAGGTTGTAGTAGTCCATGCCCCGCACCAGGCGCGGGTTGATGCGGTAGGGCTGGCCGGCCGCGTCCAGCATCGCACGCAAGGCGTCGAAGTGTTTGAGCGAAGCCTCACCCAGGTAAGCCATCAGCTGCGGCGCGGCTTCGACCAGCGCCTGCATCGCCGGGTTCTTGGTGTCCAGTATGCGCAGCGGGTTGCTGTGCAGGCGGCGCCTGGCTTCTTCGTCCAGCAGGTCGGCATTCGCCTCGAGGTGGGCGACCAATGCGGCACGGTGCGCCCGGCGTTCATCCGGCTGGCCCAGGCTGTTGATGTCCAGCCGCACCTCGCCCAGGCCCAGGTCCTGCCAGAGCGCGCGGCACATCAGGATGACCTCGGCATCCACCTCGGGGCCGGCGTAACCCAGCGCTTCCACGCCCACCTGGTGGAACTGCCGGTACCGCCCGCGCTGCGGGCGCTCGTGGCGGAACATCGGGCCGATGTAGAAGAGGCGCTTGCCGCCGTCGTACAGCGCGTTGTGTTCGACCATCGCACGCACCACACCCGCCGTGCCCTCCGGCCGCAGCGCCAAGGCGTCGCCGTTCATGCTGTCGACGAAGTTGTACATCTCCTTCTCGACGATGTCGGTCACCTCACCCAGCCCACGCACGAACAGCGGCGTGTGTTCGACGATGGGCGTGCGCACGTTCTGGTAGGCATAGCGCCGCATCAGGCGGCGCACGGTGTCTTCGAACCATTCCCAGCGCGCCGAATCGGGCGGCAGGATGTCGTTCATGCCTTTGACGGCTCTGATGGATTCAGCCATGTTCGATTGCTGCGGGCGGTGGCCCGCGGAGAGGGTCAGACCGTGGCGCCGAAACGCCGCTCGACGTAGTCCTGCACGATCTGGTGGAACTCCTGCACGATGCCTTCGCCGCGCAGGGTCATGGCCTTTTCGCCGTCGATGAACACCGGCGCCGCCGGGGCCTCGCCGGTGCCGGGCAGGCTGATGCCGATGTCGGCATGCTTGCTTTCGCCCGGGCCGTTGACGATGCAGCCCATCACGGCCACCTTCATCGTCTCCACGCCGGGGTAGCGTGTTTTCCAGACCGGCATCTGCGCACGCAGGAAATCATCGATCTGCTTGGCCAGTTCCTGGAAGGTGGTGCTGGTGGTGCGGCCACAGCCCGGGCAGGCCGTGACGCTGGGGTTGAAGCTGCGCAGGCCCAGGGCCTGCAGGATCTCCAGCGCCACCACCACCTCCTGCGTGCGCGCTTCGCCCGGCTGCGGCGTCAGGCTCACGCGGATGGTGTCGCCGATGCCTTCCTGCAGCAGCACCGACAGCGCCGCGGCCGAGGCCACCGTGCCCTTGGTGCCCATGCCGGCCTCCGTCAGGCCCAGGTGCAGCGGGTAATCGCAGCGCTGCGCCAGGCCGCGGTAGACGGCGATCAGGTCGCGCACGCCGCTGACCTTGCAGCTGATGATGATCTGGTCCGGGTTCATGCCGAGTTCGGCGGCGTACGCGGCCGAACCCAGCGCCGATTCGATCAGGGCCTGGTACATCACCTGCTGCGCGTCCCAGGGCTCGGCACGCGCGGCGTTCTGGTCCATCAGGCTGGCCAGCAGTTCCTGGTCCAGGCTGCCCCAGTTGACGCCGATGCGCACCGGCTTGTCGTGCCGGATCGCGGCTTCGATCATCTGGCCGAACTGGCGGTCGCGTTTGTCGCCCTTGCCCACGTTGCCGGGGTTGATGCGGTACTTGGACAGGGCCGCGGCCATCGCCGGGTGCTCGGTCAGCAGGCGGTGGCCGTTGTAATGGAAATCGCCGATCAGCGGCACGTCGATGCCCATGCGGTCGAGCTGCTCGCGGATGTGCGGCACCGCCTCGGCGGCCTCGGGCGTGTTGACGGTGATGCGCA
>CAYTWU010000114.1:0-10483 GCA_964442175.1 uncultured Rubrivivax sp. | reverse complement strand
CAGCCGGCGTTCGGCAAACACCGGGTCGCAGAGGTCGGCCTTGGTCAGCACGACCACGGCGTTCACCTGCGACAGCCGCGCGAGCGCGATGTAGCGCTCCAGCCGACGCAGGTTGTAGTCGTGGTCCAGGCCCATCACCAGCAACACCGTGTCGACGTTGCTGACGATGGTGGCGCGCGTGACCTTGTCGCGCCCGTCGTGGAGGCGGCGCGCCAGCTGGGTCAGCGGCGGCACACGCTGGTGCACCCACCACTGGCCATGGCGGTTGCAGGAGGCAAACACCCAGTCGCCCACCGCGAGGCCGTCGTGTTCGGCGGCCTGGGCCAGCAGCGCGGGCAAGGCGCGGCCCGGGTGTTCACGTTCACCGTCGTGCAGCGTGAGCGCATCGCGCTGCACCTGGGTGACACGGCGCAGGAAGGGCGCCGTCTGGTCAGGGGCCAGGGTTTCGATGTGCTGCCGCATCGCGGGCGTCAGGCCGATGGCCTGCAGGCGGGCAGCCAGTTGTTCGTTGATCATGGTGCGTCGAGATCCAGGGGCAGGCACGCGGGTGCCGATCAGCCGATGCACAGCATCGGCCGGAGCGCGGGGTCTGGAGGTCGGCGCCGGTCACGCAGGCTGCGTGACCAAAAAGAGGTCAGGCGTGGTGCAGGACCGGGGCCGACAGGTGGGCAATGAACGTGGTCTTCATGGCGGCTCTCCTGTGGCGTTGGTGAAGCCCGCAATGTGCCCGCTGGCCCACGCCGCGTCAACAGCGGCCGTCCTCTATCCTGGGGAGGTGTTGCCGCTCTACATCGACGAGCACCTGCTCGTGCTCGACAAACCCGCCGGCCTGCTGGCCGTGCCCGGCCGCAGCGAACCCGACTGCCTGGCCAGCCGCGCGCTGGCCCTGTGGCCCGACGCCCGGGTGGTGCACCGGCTGGACCAGGCCACCTCGGGGCTGATCGCCTTCGCCCGCGGTGCCGAGGCCCAGCGTGCGCTCAGCGCCGCGTTTGCGCAACGGCGGGTGGACAAACGTTACATCGCCGTCGTCGAAGGGGACCTGGCCGAGGAGCAGGGGCAGATCGCGCTGCCGCTGGCCGCGGACTGGCCCCACCGCCCGCGGCAGATCGTCGACGCGGCGCGCGGCAAGCCCAGCCTCACGCATTGGCAGGTGCTGGCACGCGAGGCGGGCCGCACGCGGCTGGCGCTGACCCCGGTGACCGGCCGCACGCACCAGCTGCGCGTGCACCTGCAGGCCATCGGCCACCCCATCGTCGGCGACGGGCTGTACGGCCGGGCCGGCCCCCGGCTGCTGCTGCACGCCACCCACCTGGCCCTGCCCCACCCTTACGATGGGCGTCCCGTGGCCATCCAGAGCCACGCCCCGTTCTAGAAGCCCCATGAGCTACCTGCTGCTGATCTTGGAACCGCCCGGCCAGCGCGAGGCCCGCAGCCCCGCCGAGGGCGAAGACGTTTACGCCCAGATGGTGGCCTTTGCCGCCGGCCTGCAGGCGCGGGGCGTGCTGCAGGGTGTGAACGCGCTGAAACGCGCCAGCACCCGTGTGCAACGGCGCGGTGCCGAGGTGCAGGCCCTGGACGGCCCCTTTGCGGAAACCAAGGAGCTGATCGGCGGCTTTTTCCTGCTCGACGGCGTCACACGCGAAGAAGCCCTGGCCATCGCCGCCGACTGCCCGGCCGCGGCCTGGGCCACGGTGGAAGTGCGCGAGACCGGCACCTGCTACGAGTAGCGTGTCGATCCGGGCCCGCGTCACACGTCGTGCTGCACCACCACCCGGAGCAGCCCATGGCACGCGTCAGCGCCTACCTGAACTTCCGCCGCGACACCGAAGCGGCCCTGAACTTCTACCGCGAACTCTTCGGCGGTGAACTCATCGGCCCCGTGCTGCGCTTCGGCGATGCGCCGGCCTGCGACGGCAGCCCGCTGCCCGAAGCCGACCGCCAGCTCATCATGCACATGGAAGTCAGCATCCTCGGCGGCCATGTGCTGATGGGCACCGATTCACCCGAGGCGATGTTGATGCCCTTTGTCGCCGGCAACAACGTGCACCTGAACCTGGAGCCCGACACGCGTGCCGAGGCCGAGCGGCTGTACGCCGCGCTCACCGACGGTGGCAGCATCCAGATGCCGCTGCAGGACATGTTCTGGGGCGGCTATTTCGCCAGTTTCACCGACCGTTACGGCACCCATTGGATGATCAACTGCGCCCAGCCGGCGGCATGACGGCAGCCGCCCGTGCCACGGCCGAAGCCGTCTGGCGGGCCGAGGCCGGCCGCATCGTCGGCGGCCTCATGCGCCTGGTGCGCAGCCTCGACCTGGCCGAAGACTGCGCGCAGGACGCGCTGGTCGCGGCACTGGAACACTGGCCCATGGACGGCCTGCCGCACAACCCCGGGGCCTGGCTGATGGCCACCGCCAAACACCGCGCGCTCGACCGCCTGCGGGCCGCGCAGCTGCACGGCCGCAAACACGAGGACCTGGCGGCCGACCTCGATGCATTGCAGGCGATGGTGGTGCCCGATTTTGTCGACGCACTGGACGCCGCGCGCCAGGACGACCTGGGCGACGACCAGTTGCGGCTGTTCTTCGTGGCCTGCCACCCGCTGCTCTCCGCCGACGCGCGCGTGGCGCTCACCTTGCGCCTGCTGGGCGGCCTGACCACGGCCGAGATCGCACGCGCCTGCCTGCTGCCGGAGCCCACCATCGCGCAGCGCATCGTGCGCGCCAAGCGCCAGCTGGCCGAGGCGCGCGTGCCCTTCGAGGTGCCCGATGCCGCGGCCCGCGCACCGCGCCTGGCCTCGGTGCTGGAAGCGATCTACCTGATCTTCAACGAAGGCTACGCCGCCACCTCGGGCGAACACTGGCAGCGCCCGGCGCTGATGGACGAGGCCATGCGCCTTGGCGGCGTGCTGGCCGCCGCGATGCCCCAAGAGGCCGAAGTGCACGGGCTGTGGGCGCTGATGGCGCTGCAGGCCTCGCGCCGCGACGCCCGCGCAGACGCCCAGGGCCGCCCGGTGCTGCTGGCCGAGCAGGACCGGCGGCGCTGGGACCACCGGCTGATCGAACACGGCCTGGCGGCGCTGGCCCGTGCGGAAGCCTTGCTGGCCGGCTCGGGCGATGCGCCGTACACGCTGCAGGCCGCGCTGGCCGCCTGCCATGCCCGCGCCGCGCGTGCCGAAGACACCGACTGGCCCGCCATCGTGGCGCTGTACGACCGCCTGCTGGCGCTGCGGCCCTCGCCGGTGGTGGCGCTCAACCGCGCGGTGGCCGTCGGCATGGCCCAGGGCCCGGCCGCGGCGCTGCCGCTGGTGGACGCCCTGCTGGCCGAGCAGGCCCTGGCGCGTTACCCCTGGCTGCCCAGCGTGCGTGGCGACCTGCTGGCCCGGCTCGGCCGGGCAGACGAAGCCAGCACCGAGTTCCGCCGCGCCGCGGCGCTGACGCAGAACGAGCAGGAACGTGCGCTGCTGCTGGCCCGTGCACAGCGTGTAGCCTCGCAGGCATGAACACGACCACCTCCCTCACCATCGTCACCGGCGCCTCGCGTGGCATGGGCCGCGCGATCACCGAGCAGCTGCTGCAGCCCGGCCACCAGGTGCTGGCCATCGCACGCCGCTTCGACCCGGCACTGGCCGCGCTGGCGGCCGAGCGCGGCGCCCATTTCGACGCCTGGCCGCTGGACCTGGCCGATGCACCGGCCGCAGCCGAACGCCTGGCGCAGTGGCTGGCCACGATCAAACCGGTCAACGCCGCGCTGATCAACAACGCGGCCGCGCTGTCAGAACCCGGCCCGCTGCGCAGCAGTGCGCTGGTCGAGCTGAGCCAGGCCACCCGCGTGGGCCTGGAAGCACCGCTGCTGCTGAGCGCAGCCTTCCTGCGCGCCACGGCCCACTGGGGCACGGACCGGCGCATCCTGAACATCTCCTCCGGCCTGGGCCGGCGTGCGATGGCCGGCAGCGCCAGCTACTGCGCGGTGAAAGCCGGCATGGACCACTTCTCGCGCGCCGTGGCGCTGGAAGAAGCCGGCCGGCCGAACGGCGCCCGCATCGTGTCGCTGGCCCCCGGCATCATCGACACCGACATGCAGGTGCAGCTGCGCTGCGCCGACCGCCACCAGTTCCCCGATGGCGCGATGTTCGAGGCCTACAAGGCCGAAGGCCGGCTGGACAGCCCGGCTGATGCCGCGGCCAAGGTGCTGCGCTTCCTGGCCCGGGCCGACTTCGGCAGCAACCCCGTGGCCGACGTGCGCGACGCATGAAGACGGCCGACGCGCTGATCCAGGCCCTGGGCCTGGTGCCGCACCCCGAAGGTGGGCATTACCGCGAGATCTTCCGCTCGCCGGTGCAGGTGGCCACACCACGCGGCCCGCGTGCGGCGCTGACCACGATCGATTTCCTGCTGCAGCGCGGGCAGTTCTCGGCCTGGCACCGCGTGCGGTCGGATGAGGTCTGGCACCTGCTGGGGGGTGGCCCGCTGCGGCTGTGGTGGTTGCCGGCGGACCTGTCGCGCATCGAATGTGTCACCCTGGGCGAGGCCCCGCCACGTGCCGTGGTGCCGGCCGACGCGTGGCAAGCGGCCGAGCCGGTGGGTGACTTCGCGCAGGTGGGCGCCACCGTCGCGCCGGGCTTCGACTTCGCCGATTTCAGCTTCGGCCGCGACGAGGCGCCGCTGCGGGCGGCCTTGCAGCGGCTGGCCCCGGACCTGGTGCGCCTGCTCTAGGCCCGGTCTTGACCCCGCTCAAGCGCCATGCGGTCCTGCCGATACCACTGGAGACAAATCGGGGGTGTTCGGCATGTTCGGGTGGTGGAGTTCGCTGCGTCAAACACCGGCCAAGGCAGCCGGTGCGCCGCCCGTGGTCGCACCCACGCCAACACCACATGCAGCCACGCATGAGGCCAGCGCCCTGGCCTGGCTGCTGGACGGACCGGCGCCGCACCCTGGGCCGCTGACGGCCGAAGAGCGTGCGCTGCTGCAACCGCTGGACGAGCAGCTGAAGGCAGCGCGGCTGCCGCCCGATCTGCTGCCACGCGCACCCGCCGTGATCCCGCAGCTGCTGGGCCTGCTGCGGCAGGAACACCCCGCGCGGTCGGCGATGGTGCAGCAGGTGCTCAAGGACATGCTGCTCACCGCCGAGGTGCTGCGCCTGGCCCGCAGCCCGTTTTACGGCGCCCAGCCGGTGGACTCGCTGGAGGCCGCGCTGGACCGCATCGGCACCGCCGGCCTGCAATCGGCCATGGCCCGTGTGCTGCTGAAACCGGTGTTCCAGGCGCAGACCGGCGGCCTGGTGGCGCTGGTGGCTCCGCGGCTGTGGCAACACGCCGAGTACAAATCGATGCTCTGTGCCGAGCTGGTGGCGCAGCGCGGCGGCGACCGCCACGGCACGGCGGATCTGTGCGCCTGCTGACGCGGAGCGCCGGCGTCAGAGCCTGAGAGTTTTTCGGGCGTGCCCGAGCGACGCGCCAAAACGTGCCCGATCAAGGCGCAAAGCGCAGCCATAGCTCGGGCTATGGCGAGCATTTGCAACGCCGAGCGGGTGCGTTTTGGTGTGGCGAGCGGGCATGCGCGAAAGACTCTCAGGCTCTCAGCCCAGCCAGCGGGCCAGGTCGGCCTTCAGCTGCAACAGATCGGCCTGGCGGGTGTACATCATGTGGCCCGCGTCGTAGTAGCAATGCGTGATGCGCGGGCGCACCTCGGCCGGCACGTCCAGCTGCGCGAGTGACCAGTCGGTGGCGCTGTAGGGCGTGCCCAGGTCATACCGGCCGCTCGCCACGAAGACGCGGAGCAGCGGGTTGCGGCGCAGCGCACGCGCCAGGTCGGGCGTGGTGCTGGTGAAGCTGCTGCCCCGGCTGTCGCCGCGGGCGAAGTTCCACTGCTTGTGCGCCTCGCCGTTGAGCACCTCGTAGCGGGTGTCGCGCACCAGGCCCAGCGTGTCGGCAAAGTAGGCCAGGCCGGCCATGGTGTAGGCCGGGGCGATGGCCTCGATGCCGGGGTCGAACTCCCAGTCGCGTGTGCGGCTGGCCGCCATCGGTCCGGTGCAGCGGGCCTCCAGCCGGCCGACGATGCGGCCCTGCGGGCGCAGCGCCTCGAAGAAGTAGGTCTGGTCGCTGATGCGCAGGTTCTTCTCTTCCACCAGCGTGCGCGGCAGGCCGGTCAGCTCGGACACGCGCCGCGCCACGCGCGACCGCCGGTCTTCCGACAGGCGCGCACCGGCGTGCAGCGCCGCCACGTAGTCCTCCTGCACAAAGGCCTCGGCGGCGCTGCGCGCGGCCTCTGACGACGCCGCCAGTGGCCCCTTCAGCAGGCCGTGGTACTGCGCCACGTTGGCAAACGCCGGCAGGAACAGCGCGTAGGGCAGGTCGTTCGCGGGGGCGAAGTCGATGCTCTGCAGGTCCATCGCGCACGACACCAGGATGGCGCCGCTGAGCTGCACGCCCTGGGCCTGCAGCGTGTCGCACATCGCGGCCACGCGCGTGGTGCCGTAGCTCTCGCCGGCCAGGTAGACGGGCGAGCCCCAGCGCCGGTGGCGCGTGAGCCAGGTGCGGATCACCTCGCACAACGCGGCGACGTCACCGTCCACGCTGAGCACCCGCTTGCGCGCGTCTTCACCGGCGGCCACGGACCAGCCGGTGTGTGGCGGGTCCACGAACACCAGGTCGAAGTGTTCAAACCAGGTGTGCGGGTTGTCGACCACGCTGTGCGGTGCGGGCGCGCTGCTGGCGTCGTCGGGCACCACCACACGCTTGGGGCCCAGCGCGCCCAGGTGCAACCAGATCGACGCCGAGCCGGGCCCGCCGTTGAAGGCAAAACACACCGGCCGCGTGGCCGGCGAGGCGCCCGCGAGCAGGTAGTGCGTGGCCATCACGGCAGCGTCGGGCGGCGCAGCATCCAGGCCCTTGGCCGGCACCGGCAGGAAGGCGGCACCCACGGCGTAGTCCAGCACGCGGCCATCGGCCAAGGTGACACGGCCGGTGCCGGTGACGGGGCTCTCTGCCAGCAACTGGTCCACCCTCACACGCTGGCGCTGGGCGGGGTCCGAAGGGCTGTCCTTCGGCGCGGTGGTATCGGTCATGCGGGGCTCCCTGGGCCTTTTGTGCTGCCACGATACCGCAGGGGGCACACCGGATAATGCCGTGATGACCCGCACCTCGGCGCACCTGCTGCGCATCTTCGTCACCGGCCTGCTGGCCGCATTGCCCCTGGCCGCCACCATCGCCATCTTCTGGTGGGCCGCCAGCCTGCTGGTGCGCTGGCTGGGGCCCACCAGCGCCGTCGGCCGGGTGCTGGCGGCCATCGGCCTGGGCGTGTCGGAGTCGGCCGTGGCGGGATACGCCATCGGCGTGGCGCTGGTGGCGCTGGCCATCTTCCTGCTCGGCGTGCTGGTGGAAACCGGCCTGCAGCGCGGCCTGAACCGCGTGCTGGAGGCGGTGCTGGACCGCATCCCGCTGGTGCGCAGCGTGTACGACCTGAGCCGCAAGATCGTCGGCCTGGTGCGCCAGCGTGACGACGGCGGCCTGCAGTCCATGAGCGCGGTGTGGTGCCATTTCGGCGGCACCCCCGCCGCCGGCGAGCCCGGCCGCGCGGCGGTGCTGGGCCTGCTCTCCACCCCCGAGCCGGTCTACATCGACGGCCGCGCCTACATGGGCGTGATCGTGCCCACGGCGCCGGTGCCGGTGGGCGGCGGCCTGCTGTACCTGCCGCAGGACTGGGTCAGCCCGGCCGACGTGGGCTTCGAGGGGCTGACCAGCATCTACGTGTCGATGGGGCTGACCTCGTCACAGCACCTGCGTGGCAAGCCGGGCGTGGCCGTTACAGCCGGCGACAAATGACCCGGCCAGCTTTACAGTGTGCCGGTGCATCACGGCCAACGCCCGGCCGGGCACCGCGTTGAACCAGGGCCAGGTGACGATCCACGTTGCCGCCCCACCGGAGGAATCCCCATGCACACCACCCGCCGTTCCAGGCATCTGCTGTTGACCGCGCTGCTGGCCAGCCTCTCGCTGCTGGCCGCCGCAGGCGCCAGCGCCCGCGACACCACCGTCACCGGCCCGAATGGCAAGACCGCCACCCGCAGCGTGGAGCGCGAGAAGGGCAGTGTCACGACCACCACCACGGGCGCCGAGGGCAAGACCCGCAGCCGCACGGCCGAGCGCAGCAAGGAGGCCGCCAGCGCCAGCGTCACCCAGCGCGACGGCGATGTGGTTCAGCGCGAGACCGTGCGCACCGAAGGCGGGGCCACGTCCACCGTCACCAGCAGCAGCGGCAAGTCGGCCACGGCCACCACCACGCGCACCGAGACGGGCTCGACCACCACCGTCACCGGCGCCAACGGCAAGACGGCGACCGTGGAGCGTGAGCGCGGCGACCTGGCCGAGAAGATCAAGGAACGCCGCGCCAACAAGCAGTGAGGCGGATGGCGCGCGCTCAGGCCGCGCTGAGCCAGGCCCCGTAGCGGGCCAGGTCCACGTTGCCCCCGCTGAGCACCACGCCGATGCGCCGGCCGCGCCACTCGGGCGCGCCGGCCGCACCCTCCAGCACGGCCGCGGCGCCCAGGCAGCCGGTGGGCTCGACCACCTGCTTCAGCCGCTCGGCAAAAAAGCGCATGGTGCGGATGAGCTGCTCGTCGCTGACCGTCAGCACGCCGCGCACCAGGGTCTGGATCACCGGGAAGGTGAGCGTGCCGCTGTGCTGCGTCTGCGCACCGTCGGCGATGGTGGCCGGAGTGTCGATGTGCACGATGCGGCCCAGCGCCAGGCTTTGCTGCGTGTCGTTGCCGGCCTCGGGCTCCACGCCCCAGACCTCGATGCCCGGGCGCAGCGCATGCGCTGCCACGGCGCTGCCCGAGATCAAGCCACCGCCGCCCACACACACCAGCAGCGTGTCCAGGTCGGGCACGTCTTCCAGCAGTTCCAGTGCGGCCGTGCCCTGCCCGGCCATCACATGCGGGTGGTCGTAGGGCGGGATCAGCGTCATGCCCCGTTGTTCGGCGATGCGGCGCCCGATGGCCTCGCGGTCCTCGGTGTAGCGGTCGTACAGCACCACCTCGCTGCCGGGCTGGCCGGCCTGGTAACCGCGCGTGGCGGCCAGCTTGGCGGGTGGTGCATCCTGCGGCATCACGATGACCGAGGGCATGCCCAGCAGCCGCGCCGACAAGGCCGTGGCCTGGGCATGGTTGCCGGAGCTGAAGGCAATGACACCGGCCCGGCGCTGATCGGCCGTGAACTGCGCCAGCGCGTTGTAGGCGCCGCGGAACTTGAAGGCGCCCATGCGCTGCAGGTGTTCGGCCTTGAAGAACAGCTGCGCGCCAGTGCGCTGGTTGGCCGTGTCCGAGGTGAGCACCGGCGTGCGGTGCGCCACACCGGCCAGGCGGCCAGCAGCGGCACGGATGTCATCGATCTGGATCGCGAGGGTCATGGCAGCGCAGGTCCTTGGAAGCCGCCGCGGCGGTAGGTGAGCACCAGGGTGTCGCGCCACGCGGGCGCGGCCGGGTCCAGCGGCTGGATGGGTGTGCTTTCGTGGATCACACGTTCGTCGTCCAGCAGCAGCGCGCTCCAGGGCTCGGTGAGCGTGAAGCGCAGGCCCTGCGGGCCGCGCGCGTCGAAAACCCGGGTCTCGCCGCCCTTGATGCCCTGGCGGCCGACCAGCAGCACCACGACCAGGTCCACGCCGTCGCGGTGGGCGCCTTCGGGCGTGGGCCGGCCGATGCCGTCGGTGCAGTCGATGCGGAAGGGGTGCGCCTCCACGTACCAGGGTTGCGCGCCCCGCAGGCCGCTGGCCACCCGGCCGAAGGCGGCCAGCAGGCGGGCCCAGGCCGGATCGGCCGCCAGACCAGGCGGCAGCGGCTCGAACCAGCGCTCGATGCCGCCGTGCAGGGCGTTGTATTCCACCGGCTGCCAGTGGGCGCGGTGCGGCATGGCCTGCACCTCGGACCCGTCGACCACGAAGCAGCCATGGCGGCGGCGCCGGTAGCGGCCGCCGTCCTTCAGGTGCAGGTCGGGCGGCAGCTCGTGCCAGTGGCGGGCCCAGCCGGTCTGGGTGGGCATGTCGACGTCGGCAGCGCGGCGCACGGCGCCGGCGTCCAGCACCGCGTAGCCGGCGCTGGCCAGTTGGGCGTCCAGGTCGCTCGCGGCCGTCAGGGGAGGCGTGGGGCTCATGGCCTCAAGTGTGCACGCTCCCGCGCCAGCCGCGCGCCGTCGGCCAGCGCCTTCAACTTGGCCTCGGCCACGGCGCGGCTCATCGGCGCCAGGCCGCAGTTGGTGCAGGCGATGAGCTTGTCCCTGGGCACGAAGCGCAGCGCCTCCGCCAGCGTCGCGGCCACCTGCTCGGCGGTCTCGATCTCATCGCTGGCGACGTCGATCACGCCCACCATCACCTCCTTGCCCTGCAGCAGCGCCATCAGCTCGGCCGGCACCTTGCTGTGTATGCATTCCAGCGACTCCTGGTCGATGCGGCTGGCCGCCAACGCCGGGAACACCTGCTCGTACTGCCGCC
>CAYTWU010000113.1:0-10555 GCA_964442175.1 uncultured Rubrivivax sp. | reverse complement strand
TGCAGCGGATCCCTGGGCTGCAGCTCTGGAACCTGTACGGCCAGACCGAGATCGCGCCGCTGGCGACCATGCTGGGCCCCGAGGACCAGCTGCGCAAACCCGGCTCCTGCGGCCGTGCCGCGCTGAACGTCGAAACGCGGGTGGTGGACGATGCGATGCACGATGTCGCGCCGGGCCGGATCGGCGAGATCGTGCACCGCAGCCCGCAGCTGTTGAGCGGCTACTTCCACGACGACGAGCGCACGGCGGCGGCGTTTGAAGGCGGCTGGTTCCACTCCGGCGACCTGGCCACCATCGACGACGAGGGTTACATCACCGTCGTGGACCGCAAGAAGGACATGATCAAGACCGGCGGCGAAAACGTCGCCAGCCGCGAGGTCGAAGAGGCCATCTACCGCCTGCCCGGTGTCAGCGAGGTGGCGGTGGTCGGCCTGCCGCACCCGCGCTGGGTGGAGGCGGTGGTGGCCATCGTGGTGGCCAAACCGGGTGCCGTGCTGGACGAAGCCTTGGTGCTGGCGCATTGCCAGGCGAAGCTGGCGGCCTTCAAGGCGCCGAAGCGGGTGGTGTTTGTGGACGCGCTGCCCAAGAATCCCAGTGGCAAGCTGCTCAAGCGTGAGCTGCGGCAGTTGCATTCGGCGCTGTTCGCCTGAGGACCCACGATGCGCAAACGGACCGACAAACTTGGCAAGGCCGAATACTTCGAGAAGCTGGCGCCGCTGGAGCTGGCGCTCAACCAGATGGCGCGCTGGCTGCAACACACGGGCCGGCGCCTGCTGGTGCTGATCGAAGGCCGGGACACCGCGGGCAAGGGCGGCGTCATCTCCGCCATCGCCGACACGCTGAACCCGCGCCAGTGCCACGTGGTGGCGCTGCCCAAACCCAGCGACCGCGAGCAGACGCAGTGGTACTTCCAGCGATACGTGGCGCACCTGCCGGCGGCGGGCGAGATCGCGCTCTTCGACCGCAGCTGGTACAACCGCGCCGGCGTCGAACGTGTGATGGGTTTCTGCACCGAGGCACAGACGGCCGCTTTCCTGCAGCAGGCCCCGGCCTTCGAGCGCCTGCTGGTGGACGACGGCCTGCTGCTCTTCAAGTACTGGCTCACCGTGGACCAGGCCCAGCAGGAAGAACGCTTCGCCGAGCGCCAGCAGGACCCGCTGAAGCGCTGGAAACTCTCGCCCATCGATGTGAAGGCACGCGAGAAATACCAGGACTACGGCCGCGCCCGCGACGCGATGCTGAAGGCCACGCACAGCAGGCACGCGCCCTGGACGCTGGTGGATTTCAACGACCAGCGGCGAGGCCGGCTGACACTGATCCGCGACCTGCTGGACCGCCTGCCCGACCACCGCGTGCGCGAAACCCTGGTCGAGCTGCCGCCACTCGGCCGCGCGCCACGGCGCGAACGTTTCACCGGCCCGCTCAAGCCCATCCCGCCGCTGCGCTGACACCGCCCGGGCGTGGTTCAATGCGGCGCTGAGGCACGCCATGCATTCCCCGCTGTACCTGCTGGAGCGATTCGACGTCGGCATCGTCCGGCTGGACGCCGCGCGCCATGTGCTGGACATGAACCAGTTTGCCCGCCGCGTGCTGCCGGTGGACAACACCCAGCCCTTCAGCAAGATGGTGCTGGATTTCCACCCCGAGCGCTCCAAGCCCAAGGTGGAGTTCCTGCTCGACCAGGCGGCCGTGTGCCCGGTGGCCAGCCCGCCGCCGATGACGATGATCATCAACATCCCCGAGCGGGTGCTGCTGATCAAGGTCAGCCGCATGTCCGATGCCCTGGGCAGCACCACCGGCTACACGCTGGTCTTCTACGACATCACCGAGGTCGTCGCCGCCGACATGCCGCCCGGCGCACCGCGCGACGAACGCCGTCGCCTGCACAAGATCCCCACGGTGCAGGGCCAGCAGATCCGGTTCGTGGACGCCGAGCAGGTGCTGCGCCTGCAGTCCGACGGTCACTACACGCGCATCGTGCTGGCCGAGGGCGGCCGCTTCTGCAACCTCAGCATCGGCGACCTGGAAAGCCGGCTCGACCCGGAGCAGTTCATGCGCGTGCACCGCAGCCACATCCTGAACCTGCACGCCGTGCACGAACTGGTGCGGCAGGACGGCCGCCTGGCCGTGCGCCTGCGCGGTGATGCCGAGCTGATCCCGGTGTCGCGCAGCAGCAGCGCTGCGCTGCTGGAGCGCCTGGGTCTGGCCGCGGCGGCCGTGCGTCAGGGTTAGTCCTGATCATCGCTTTCCCGTAGGCGTCAGGCCGCGGGAAAACCGGCGATGGCCGTTCGTGCAACACGCCGGCTGTTCGTGCGAGGCCCCCTGCACTTCGTGCAAAACCGGCAAAAAACGGGCGCCAGACCACCCGCATGACGCTGCCGCGGTCTTGTCGAAGAATGGTCCGACACGACAAATCGGACCGGAGACACCCATGATTCCACCCGCCTTCGACTACCACGCCCCCCGCTCCGTGGGCGAGGCGCTGAGCCTGCTCGGCAGCCTGGGGGCCGACGCCAAGCTGCTGGCCGGCGGCCACAGCCTGCTGCCCATGATGAAGCTGCGTTTTGCGCAGCCCGCGCATCTGATCGACCTGAACCGCATCCCCGAGCTGCGCGGCATCAGCGAAGACGATGACACCGTCTGCATCGGCGCGATGACGGTGGAAAACGCGCTCATCGCGTCGCCGGTGCTGCAGCGGCGGGTGCCGCTGCTGGTGGAGGCGGCCAGGCTGATCGCCGACCCGCAGGTGCGCAACCGCGGCACCATCGGCGGCGACATCGCGCATGGCGATCCGGCCAACGACCACCCGGCGCTGGCGCTGGCGTTGGACGCAACGCTGGTGCTGCAGGGCCCGGGCGGCCGGCGCAGCGTGAAGGCCGAAAACTTCTTCCTCGGCACCTACATGACGGCGCTGCAGGACCACGAGATCCTGGTCGAGATCCGCGTGCCGGCCTTCGCGCCCAAGACCGGCTACAGCTACCACAAGCTCAAGCGCAAAACCGGCGACTGGGCCACCGCCGCCGCCGCCGTGGTGATGCGCCTGGACGGCGGCGTGGTCAGCCACATCCGCATCGGTCTGACCAACGTGGCGCCGATGGCGCTGCGCGCACTGGACGCGGAAAACGCGCTGAGGGGCCAGCCGTTGAGCGACAGCAGCATCGCAGCGGCCGCCGCCGCGGCGATGGCCGCCTGCGATCCGGCGGCCGATCTGCGCGGCAGCGTGGACTACAAGCGTGCGATGGTCGGCCAGATGCTGCAGCGTGCCCTGCGTGCCGCCGCGGCCCGTTGCCAATGACGAGGAGACAAGACATGGCGAAAAAACTGATCAGCGTGAAGGTCAACGGCCGCACGCAGGAAAAGGCGGTCGAGCCGCGCACCCTGCTCGTGCACTTCCTGCGCGAAGAGCTGCGCCTCACCGGCGCGCACATCGGCTGCGAGACCAGCCACTGCGGCGCCTGCACGGTGGACGTGGACGGCCAGAGCGTGAAGAGCTGCACCCACCTGGCGGTGCAATGCGACGGCTCCGACGTGCTGACCGTGGAAGGCCTCGCCAACGGCGGCGTGCTGCACGCGGTGCAGGAAGGTTTCTACCAGGAGCATGGCCTGCAATGCGGCTTCTGCACGCCAGGCATGCTGATGCGCGCCTACCGGCTGCTGCAGGAGAACCCGGCCCCGACCGAAGCCGAGATCCGCGCCGGCATGAGCGGCAACCTGTGCCGCTGCACGGGGTACCAGAACATCGTCAAGGCGGTGCAGCATGCCGCCGCCAAGCTGCAAGTCACCGCCAAGGAGGCCGCATGAACGCCCCCGAAAGACTCGCCGCGCTGCAGGGCCTGGGCGACAGCCGCTTGCGCAAGGAAGACGCGCGTTTCATCCAGGGCAAGGGCCACTACGTCGACGACATCCAGATGCCCGGCATGCTGCACATGGACATCGTGCGCAGCCCGTTCGCCCACGCGCGCATCAAATCCATCGACAAGAGCGCGGCGCTCGCCATCCCGGGCGTGATCGCGGTGCTGACCGCCGACGACCTCAAACCCTTCAAGCTGCACTGGATGCCCACGCTGGCCGGTGACGTGGCCGCGGTGCTGGCCGATGAGAAGGTGCACTTCCAGATGCAGGAGGTGGCCGTCGTCATCGCCGAAGACCGCTACGCCGCGGCCGATGGCGTGGAGGCGGTGCAGGTCGAGTACGAAGAACTGCCGGTGGTCATCGACCCCTACGAGGCGCTGAAACCCGACGCGCCCGTGCTGCGCGAAGACCTGGCCGGCAAGACCAGCGGCGCCCATGGGGCCCGCGACCACCACAACCACATCTTCACCTGGGATGCCGGCGATGCCGCCGCCACCGACGCCGCGTTTGCCGCTGCACCGGTGGTGGTCAAGCAGCACCTGTTCTACCCGCGGGTGCACCCCTGCCCGCTGGAAACCTGCGGCTGCGTGGCCAGCTTCGACCCCATCCGCGGCGAGCTCACCACCTACATGACCAGCCAGGCGCCGCACGTGGTGCGCACCGTGGTCAGCCTGCTGTCGGGCATCCCCGAGAGCAAGGTGCGCATCGTCAGCCCCGACATCGGCGGTGGCTTCGGCAACAAGGTGGGTGTGTACCCGGGTTATGTGTGCGCCATCGCCGCCAGCATCGTGCTGGGCAAGCCGGTGAAGTGGGTGGAAGACCGCGTCGAAAACATCAGCTCCACCGCGTTTGCGCGGGACTACCACATGGACGGCGAGATCGCCGCCACCGCCGACGGCCGCATCACCGGCCTGCGCGTGAACGTGCTGGCCGACCATGGTGCGTTTGATGCCTGTGCCGACCCCACCAAGTTCCCGGCCGGCATGTTCCACATCTGCAGCGGCAGCTACGACATCCCGGCCGCGTTCTGCAGCGTCAAGGGCGTCTACACCAACAAGGCGCCGGGCGGTGTGGCCTACCGCTGCAGCTTCCGCGTCACCGAGGCGGTGTACCTGATCGAGCGTTTGGTGGACGTGCTGGCGCAGAAACTGGGCATGGACAAGGCAGCGATCCGCGCCAAGAACTTCATCCGCCGGGAGCAGTTCCCCTACACCAGCGCCTTCGGCTTCGAGTACGACAGCGGCGACTACCAGACCGCGCTTGACCAGGTGCTCACCGCGGTGGACTACCAAGCGCTGCGCGCCGAGCAGGCCGCCAAACGCGCCGACCCGAACTGCCCCACGCTGATGGGCATCGGCCTCGTGAGCTTCACCGAGGTGGTGGGCGCCGGCCCCAGCAAGATGTGCGACATCCTGGGCGTGGGCATGTTCGACAGCTGCGAGATCCGCGTGCACCCCACCGGCTCGGCCATCGCCCGCATGGGCACCATCACGCAGGGCCAGGGCCACCAGACCACCTACGCGCAGATCATCGCCACCGAACTGGGCATCCCGAGCGAGGTGATCCAGGTCGAAGAAGGTGACACCAGCACCGCGCCCTACGGCCTGGGCACCTACGGCAGCCGCAGCACACCGGTGGCCGGCGCGGCCATCGCGCTGGCGGCGCGCAAGATCCACGCGAAGGCCCGCAAGATCGCCGCCCACCTGCTGGAGGTGAGCGAAAACGACCTCGACTGGGAGATCGACCGTTTCAACGTCAAGGGCGACGCCAGCCGACACAAGACGATGAAGGACATCTGCTGGGCCGCCTACAACAACGTGCCCGCCGGCCTGGAGCCGGGGCTGGAAGCGGTGCACTACTACGACCCGCCCAACTTCACCTTCCCCTTCGGCATCTACCTGTGCGTGGTCGACATCGACCGCGGCACCGGCGAAACCAGGATCCGCCGCTTCTACGCGCTGGACGATTGCGGCACGCGCATCAACCCGATGATCATCGAGGGCCAGATCCACGGTGGCCTGACCGAAGGATTTGCCGTCGCGATGGGCCAGCAGATGCCGTTCGATGCGCAGGGCAACCTGCTGGGCAACACGCTGATGGACTACTTCCTGCCCACGGCCGTGGAAACGCCGCACTGGGAGACCGACCACACCGTCACGCCCAGCCCGCACCACCCCATCGGCGCCAAGGGCGTGGCCGAATCGCCGCATGTGGGCTCCATCCCGACCTTCACGTCGGCCGTGGTGGACGCGTTTGCGCACCTGGGTGTCACGGATATGACCATGCCGCACACGTCCTTCCGGGTGTGGGAGCAGTTGAAAGCCAGCGGCGTCGCGCTCTAATCGAGGGTTCTCCACTCTCACCGCCCCACCTCCCCATGGAAGTCAAACTCGACAAGCAGTACCCGCTCGACGTCAGCGTCGACCAGGCCTGGGCCGTGCTGGCCGACATCCGCGCCACCGCCGCCTGCATGCCTGGCGCGCAGATCACCGAACAGCTGGACGACACGCACTTCAAGGGCACGGTGAAGAGCAAGGTCGGCCCGGCCGTGATGAGCTTCGGCGGCGACATCGAGCTGCTGCAGCTCGACACCGCCGCACGCACGCTGCAGATGCTGGGCAAGGGGGCGGACAAGGCCGGTTCGTCGGCGGCCATGAACCTCACCGCCACCGTGCTGCCGGGAGAGGCCCCCGGCAGCAGCGTGCTGGCCGGGCAGGCCACGATCACCGTCAGCGGCAAGCTGGCGCAGTTCGGCAGCCGGCTGCTGGTGCCGGTGTCGGACGCGATGCTGACGCAGTTCGCCGGCAACTTCCGCAACGCGGCGGCGGCGGTGCCCGTGGTGGTGGCTGCTGGTGCAGCGCCAGCGCCAGCGGCCGAACCGGTGGCCGTGGCGCCGGTGAAGGAGCTCAACGCCCTGGGCCTGATGTGGACGGTGCTCAAGGGCTGGCTCGCCGGCCTGTTTGGCAAGAAGGCATGAACGACGGGGCGCTGCGCGAACGGCTGCAGCAGGCGGGTTACATCGCCGACGAGGCGCTGGCCACCACGCTCTGGCTGGCCGGTGAGCTGCAGCGCCCCTTGTTGATCGAAGGCGACGCCGGCGTTGGCAAGACCGCGCTGGCCTTGGCCTTGGCCAAGGCCGGGGACCGCCGCCTGGTGCGCCTGCAATGCCACGAAGGGCTGGACCTGGCGCAGGCCGCCTACGAGTGGAACTACGGCCGCCAGCTGCTGGCGATCCGTCTCCACGAAGGCGGTGAACGTGTCGCCGAAGCCGACCTGTTTGCGCGCGACTACCTGCTGGAGCGCCCGCTGCTGCAGGCCATCGCGAGCGAGCAGCCCTGTGTGTTGCTGATCGACGAGCTCGACCGTGCCGACGAGGCCTTCGAGGCCTTTTTGCTCGAGGTGCTGTCCGATTGGCAGATCACCGTGCCCGAGCTCGGCACGCTGACCGCGCGCCATGTGCCGCAGGTCATGCTCACCAGCAACGGCACACGCGAGCTCAGCGATGCGCTGCGCCGGCGCTGCCTGTACCACTGGCTGGACTACCCGACGCTGGCGCGTGAGATCAGCATCGTGCGCGCCACGCTGCCGCAGGCGGAAAACGCGCTGGTCGAGCAGTCCGTGGCCTTCGTGCAGCGCCTGCGGCGCGAAGACCTGGGCAAGACCCCGGGTGTGGCCGAAACGCTGGACTGGGTGCGGGCCTTGCACCGCCTGCAGTTCAAGGCGCTGCCCGACGACCCTGAAGGTTTGATGGGCACGCTGGGCTGTTTGCTGAAGACACGTGAAGACCGGTTCCAGCTCGGCGCTGAGCGGGTGCAGAAGCTGATCGAAGGCCGCACACGCGGCGTCGCGGAAAAAGCCTGACATGCACGCCGAACCGCTGCAGGCCATCGCCGGTTTTGCCGCCTTGCTGCGCGAACATGGCCTGCGTGTCGGCATCGCCGAGCAGCAGGCCATGGTGCAGGCGGCGTTGCTGGTGCCGCTGGTGCGGGCCTCGCGGCTGGACGCGGCCTGGCGCGCCATCGCCTGCCACGGTGCACGCGACTGGCAGCGTTGGCCGGAGCTGTTCGAACGCTACTGGCATCCCGGCCGGGTGAAGGGCACGGTGCGCAGCAGCGGCCGGACGCGGCCTGCACGCGACCTGCGGCAGGTGGTGCAAGCCCTGCAGAGCAGCCTGGCCGCACCGGGCAGCCAACCCGGCGACACCGCCTTGCAGGCCGGTGAAGGTGCCAGCGACGAAGCCGCAGCGCCCCGCGCCCAGGGTGGCGCCAGCCGCACCGACGCATTGCACGACAAGTCGCTGTCGGAATGGTTGCCGCAGGACCTGGCGCTGCTGCAGCAACTGGCCGAACGCATCGCACGGCGGCTGCGGCGGCGCCTGACACGCCGCTGGCGCGACCACCCGCAGGGCGCACGGCTGGACCTGCGCCGCACGCTGCGCGCCAGCCTGGCCACCGGCGGCCTGCCGCTGGCGCCGGCCTGGCGCCGGCCGCGGCGTGAACAGCCCCGGCTCTTCATCGCGGTGGACGTCAGCCGCTCGATGGAAACCCATGCGCAACTCTTCCTGCGCATCGCCCGCGCCTTCGTGGCCGGCGCCGGTGCGCGGGTGTTTGTGTTCCACACCCGCCTGGCCGAGGTCACGCCGCTGCTGCAACGTGACTCGGCCGCGGTGCAGGAGAAGGTCAACGCCGTCACCGCCGGCTTTGGTGGCGGCACGCGCATCGCCACCAGCCTGGCGGACTTCCACCGCGTGCACGCCCGGGCCCAGCTGGGCCGCAGTGCGCGGCTGTGGGTCTTGTCCGACGGCTTCGATGCCGACCCGCCGGATCAGCTGGCCGCCGAACTGGCTGCGGTGCGCTCGCGGGGTGTGGCCATCGCCTGGTTCCACCCGTCGGCCGACCCGCCCGCGTCGGCGGCGATGGTGGCTGCTCGGCCGCTGGTGCAGCGCTTCGTGCGCCTGGCCAGCCTGCGCGACCTCGAAGCCGCTGCGGCGGTGTTGCACTGAACAAGGAGACCCGATGGGCTCGTTCGACGTCCTTTCCACGGCCCAGCGGCTGCAGGCGCAGCAGCAGCCGTTTGCGCTGGTGAGCGTGTTGCGTGTGCAGGCGCCGGCTTCGGCCAAGGCCGGCGACAAGGCCGTGGTCACGGCCGACGGCATCGTGCAGGGCTGGATAGGCGGTGGCTGTGCGCAGCCCGCGGTGCTGAAGACCGTGCGCGCCGCGCTGGCCGACGGCCGCGCGCGTGTGGTGCGCATCGCCCCGGCCGAAGAAGGCACGATGCGCGAGCTGGACGAGGTGCTGGAATTCGGCATGACCTGCCATTCCGGCGGCACACTGGAGCTGTTTGTCGACCCGGTGCTGCCGGTGGCCCGGCTGGTGGTGATCGGCGACACGCCCTTGGCCGTCGCGCTGGCGACGCTGGCGCCGCATGTGGGCTGGACCACCGAACACCTGCGCGATGAAGCTGCAGCCGCCCCGGTGCCGGGGGCCTTCGTCGTCGTTGCCACGCAGGGCCGGCGCGATCTGCAAGGCCTGCGTGCGGCCCTGGCGGCACAGGCGCAGCAGCTGTTTTTTGTCGCCAGCGCACGCAAGTCGGCGGTGCTGAAGGCAGCGTTGATCGAAGCCGGCGAGGACGCCGCGGCCGTGAACGCCATCGTCGCGCCGGCCGGCCAGCCCATCGGTGCGCAGACACCGGAGGAGATTGCGCTCTCCGTGCTGGCGGCGGTGGTGGCGGCAAGGCGGGGCGCGGTGCCAGAGCCTGCACCCGTGGCCAAAGCCAAGCCGCTGCCGGAGATGCCGAAGGTCGGTGGCTCCTGCTGCGGCGGAGGCTGACATGGGCTGTCTCCTGAAAGGCGGCGGTGGGCTCTACAGCCGTGTCGTCATCGGCGCCGTGCTGCTGGCCGCCGGCAGCGGCTCGCGCCTGGGCCATCGGCCCAAGAGCCTGCTGCAGCTGGGCGGTGTGCCGCTGATCCGGCGCCAGCTGATCGCCCTGTCGGGTGCCGGGGTGGACGAGGTCGTGGTCGTCACCGGCCACCACGCCGAGTTGATCGAACCCGTGGTGCAGGACTTCCCCGTCACGCTGGTGCGCAACCCCAAGCCGGACGACGGCCAGGTGTCGTCGCAGCGCCTGGGGCTGGCGGCGCTGGCCGGCAAGCTGGACGCGGTGGTCGTCGCGCTGGCGGACCAGCCGCTGATCAACGCGCAGGACATCACCGCGCTGATCGGCGCCTGGAAAAAACGCGGCGCCGGCACCCAGGTGCTGTACCCGGAGGTGAACGGTGAACGTGGCAACCCCGTGATCTTCAGCGCCGAGGTGCGCGAGCAGATCCTCGCCGGCGCCACCCACATCGGCTGCCGGCAATGGCAGGCCGCGCACCCCGGCGCCGTGGCGACCATGCCCACCGACAACCGCCGCTACCGGGTCGACATCGACACCGACGAGGACATCGCGCGTTTCGAGCGCGACACCGGGCACCGCCTGGCATGGCCGCTGCCGGCCTGAACCTGCTGGCCTGGGCGCTGTGGCTGGGCGGCTGGCTCGGCTTTGGCGCCTGGGGCCTGCAACACTGGCCGCTCGCGGCCGGTGGGCTGGGCGCGCTGGCGCTGTGGCTGATGACGATCGCGCTGCTGCAGGCCCTGGGCCCGCGCCGCCACATCACGGCCGTGGCGCTCGCGCTCGCGGCCGTGGCGGCGCTTGCCGGTGTGCC
>CAYTWU010000112.1:0-10558 GCA_964442175.1 uncultured Rubrivivax sp. | reverse complement strand
GGCCGCGTCCAGCGCGGCGCGGGCCACGGCCACGTCGGCCTCGGCGGCGCGCAGCGCGGCGGCGCTGTCGTCGGCGGCTTCGCGGCTCAGCGCGTCGGCGCGCAGCAGTTCGGCGTCGCGTGCCGCTTTCACGCGGGCCGCGGCCAGCTGGGCCTCGGCCTTCTGCAGCGCGGCGGCGGTGCGGGCGCGCTCGGCCTCCAGCGCGGCGGCGTCCAACTGGTACAGCGGCTGCCCGGCGGCCACGCGGCCCCCTTCGGTGAACAAGCGCTTGAGCACCAGGCCCGTCACCTGCGGCCGGATCTCGGCCACCTGGCTGGCGCTCAGGCGGCCGGGCAATTCCAGCTGCAGCGGCGCGTCCTGCGCACCCACCGTGACCACGCCCACTTCCACCGGCGTGCCACCCTTGGCGGCGGGCGCGGCGCCGGGTTTGTCCTGGCAGGCAGTGAGCAAGCCCGCCAGCAGCAGCACGGCGGCCGTGGCGAGGGTCGGGCGGCGGGGAGGGTGGAGGTTCTGCACCCGCCGGATGCTGCCCGCACATTGTGGAGAGACTTTGAAGGGCCCGCCACGCCCACGGCTGCACAGCAGCCCGCCACACGCGGGCGGCGTTTGGTGTACACCCTCGGCCTGCGTGCCATGAAGCTGAACCTTGCCACCCGCCTGTTTGCCGCCGTGCTGAGCACGGCCGTGGTCGTGGCTGTGGCGATGGGCGTGGGGGCCCATGTCAACCTGAACCGGGACTTCCTGGGTTACCTGAACGAACAAGCGGTCAACCGGCTCGACCTGGCCGTGCCCAGCGTGACCGCGGGCTACCGCCAGCATGGCGGCTGGGACTTCCTGCACCAGCGGCCCGACCTCTGGTACCGGCTGTTGCGCCCGCTGCCCGACGACGGGCAGGTGCCGCTGGGCGAGCGCCCGCCGGCGCCCCAGGCCACACCGGCCGAGCTGACCGGTGCCTCGCGCCGCTTCACGCTGCTGGACGGCGAGCGCCGCCGCATCGTGGGTTTTGCCAGCCCAGCGGCTGATGCCGTGGAGCGCGCCATCGTCGTCGATGGCCTCACCGTGGGCTGGCTGGTGATGACGCCGTTCGAGTCGGCCAGCTACGGCGCCGAGAAACGCTTCGCCGATGCCCAGGCCCGCACCGGCTGGCTGGTGGGCGGCGCGGCCGTGCTGCTGGCCGCGGCGGTGGCCTTCTGGGTCTCGCGCCGGCTGCTGCGGCCGGTGCAGCAGGTGGCCGAAGCCACGCACCGGCTGGCCGCCGGCGCCTACGACACACGTGTGCCGGAGCGTGCCGCCGACGACGAGATCGGCCGCCTGGCGCGCGATTTCAACCGCCTGGCCCTGACGCTGCAGCGCAATGAGGCGATGCGGCGCGAGTTCATGGCCGATGTGTCACACGAGCTGCGCACCCCGCTGGGCGTGCTGAACGGCGAGCTGGAGGCCTTGCAGGATGGCGTGCGGCCGCTGGACGCGGCGGCGCTGCAGGCGCTCAAGGGCGAGGTGCTGACGCTGCACAAGCTGGTGGACGACCTGTACGAGTTGTCGCTGGCCGACGTGGGCGCGCTGTCCTACCGCAAGACCGAGCTCGACCTGCGCGAGATCATCGACCACACCGCGGGTGCCTTCGGCGAGCGGCTGCGCAGCAGCGGCCTGGCCTTGCAGCTGGACCTGCCGGCCGAGCCGCTGCCGGCCTTCGGCGATGCACGCCGTTTGCGCCAGCTGTTTGCCAACCTGTTCGAAAACAGCTGCCGCTACACCGACCACGGTGGCGCCTTGCGCCTGCAGGCCCGGCGTGAAGGCCGGCAGATGACCATCGACCTGCACGACAGCGCGCCGGCCGTGCCGGACGAACACCTGCCGCGCCTGTTCGAGCGCTTCTTCCGGGCCGAGGCCTCGCGCAGCCGGCGCAGTGGCGGTGCCGGCCTGGGCCTGTCGATCTGCCAGCGCATCGCCGAGGCGCACGAGGGCCGCATCGAGGCCCGGCTGTCGCCGCTGGGCGGGCTGTGGCTGCGTGTGGAACTGCCTGCGCTGGGTTGACGACCTTGGCCAATGAGCCACTGCCGCTGGACCCGGGCCCGGCCCGGGTGTTGATCGTCGAGGACGAGCCGCGCCTGGCGGCCTTGCTGGCCGACTACCTGCGCGCCGCCGGCCACACGCCGGAGTGGGTGGCCGATGGCCAGCAGGCGCTGGCCGCCTGGCAAGCGGGCCGCCATGACCTGGTGCTGCTGGACCTGATGCTGCCGGGCGTGGACGGCCTCAGCCTGTGCCGGCAGCTGCGGGCCCAAAGTGCGGTGCCCATCGTGATGCTGACCGCCCGCGCCGACGAAGCCGACCGCCTGGCCGGGCTGGAGCTGGGCGCCGACGACTACATCGCCAAGAACCCCTTCAGCCCGCGCGAGGTGATGGCGCGGGTCAAGGCTGTGCTGCGGCGCAGCCGGGCCGTGATGCCGGCGCTGCCCGGCCCGCTGCAGATCGACCCGGCCGGCTGGCGTGCCGCCTGGCAGGGCCAGGCGCTGGACCTGACGCCGATCGAGTTCCGCCTGCTGCAGACGCTGGCGGCTCAGCCCGGCCGCGTCTACCCGCGCGCACAGCTGCTGGCGCAGCTGCACGGAGACGCACACGCCGTGACCGAGCGTGCCGTGGACAGCCACGTGAAAAACCTGCGCCGCAAGCTGGAGCAGGCCGGCGCCGGCAGCGACCGCATCCGCTCGGTGTACGGGGTGGGCTACCGGTACGAGGCTTGACATGCAGACCGGCTGTAAGCTTTGCCAGCGCCACGCCGACCCAGCTCATCACCGCAGAAGAACTCGCCATCATGCCCATGCATCGCCGCCAACTTTTCCTGGCCACCGGCAGCACGCTGGTTTCATGGGCCTGGCCGGTCCGTGCGCAGGCCTTCGACCACAGCCACGCTGCATGGACCGCCTTGCTGGCGCGCCATGTCGTCCTGTTGCGCGGGGGCCAGGCCTCCCAGGTCCGTTACGCCGGCATCTCCGCTGACCGCGCCGCTCTGAAGGCCTACCTGGCGGCCCTGTCCGCCGTGCCAGCCGCGGCCTTCGCCGGCTTCAGCAAGCTGCAGCAGCAGGCGTTCCTGATCAACGCCTACAACGCGTTCACGGTGGAGTTGATCCTGGGCCGTTACCCTGCGCTGAAGTCCATCAAGGACCTGGGCAGCCTGTTTTCCAGCCCCTGGAAGCCGAAGTGGGTCCCGTTGCTGGGCACCACGCTGTCGCTGGACGACATCGAGCACGAGATGCTGCGCAAGCCGGGGGTCTACGACGAACCTCGGGTGCATTTCGCGGTGAACTGCGCCTCCGTGGGCTGCCCGATGCTGCGAGAAGAAGCCTTTGTGGCTGATCGGCTGGAGGCACAACTGGCCCAGCAGGCGCAGCGCTTCATGGCCGACCGCAGCCGCAACCGCTGGAACTCGGCGCAGGGGCGGCTGGAGCTGTCCAAGATCTTCGACTGGTACGGCGGGGACTTCCAACGTGGCCACCAGGGCATCCGTTCCCTGGCTGGTTTTGCAGCGCGCCACGCCGATGTGCTGGCCGACAACGAAGCCGACCGCGCGCGTTTGCGCAGCGAAAAGTTCGACATCAGCTTCCTGGACTACGACTGGGCCTTGAACGACGCACGCTGAGCGCGGCGCTGTCTGCAGGCTGCATGCCCGGTACAGTCGTCGCCTGCATGGACAACCCGGCCGCTTCCCATGAATGGCTGCTGCCCCCTGGCGGCGCACCGGCCGGTGGTGGATGCCTGCGCCTGGCCGGAGACTGGCGGCGGGCGGTGCAGGGACTGCCGCCGCCGCCGCACGCGTTCATCGGGCCGCTGCGGGTGGACGCCAGCCAGCTGACCGCCTGGGACACGCAGCTGGCCGCCTGTCTGTGCGAGCAGCTGGCCCCGCTGGCTCGCCGCGGCGTGCCGTTGCAGCTGGAGGGCCTGCCACCCGATGTGCGGGCGCTGCTGCAGATGGCGCTGCGCACGCAGGTGCCCGTCGTCGACGCCGATGCGGCTGTCGTGCTCGTGCCGAGTGCTGGCCGAGTGGCCGAACGACAGGCCGTCGTGACCATCACCTTCCTCGGCGAGGCCCTGCTGGCCACGGGGCGCTGGTTGACCGGGCGCAGCGCTGCGCGTGGTTTTTCGGGGGCCGAGGTGTGGCGGCAGGTGGACCGTTGCGGTGCAATGTCCTTGCCCGTCGCGGCGCTCACCTGCGGCCTGGTGGGCCTGATGCTGGCATACATGGGCGGTGCCCAGCTCGACCGCATGGGCGGCCAGACCTTCGTGGCCGACATCGTCACCGTGGGCATGGTGCGCGAGCTGGCAGGCCTGATGACGGGCGTCATCCTGGCGGGCCGTGTGGGGGCCGCGTTTGCGGCCGAGCTTGCCACGATGCAGGCCGGCGAAGAAATCGACGCGCTGCGGGTGCTGGGTGTGGACCCGGTGGACCACCTGGTGCTGCCGCGGCTGCTGGCGCTGGTGTTGGTGGCACCGCTCATCACGGCCTACGGCGCCCTGGCCGGCGTGTTGGCCGGTGCTCTGCCGGCCACGCTGGCGTTTGGTCTGACCTTGTCGGAGTACCTGCACAAATGCCTCGCCGCGCTCACCTGGACCCACCTCTGGATCGGGGTTTTCAAGTGCGTGCTGTACGCCGCGCTGCTGTCGTTGGCCGGTTGCCGCGAAGGCCTGCACGCCGGGCGCAACGCGCAGGCGGTGGGCCAGGCCACCACCACGGCGGTGGTCAAGGGACTGGTCTGGATCATCGCGGCAGCGGCCGGCAGCACCGTGGTGCTGCAGAGCCTGGGGTTCTGATGGCAGGGCGAGCCGCTCAGGTGCTGGTGCAGGCCATCGGCCTGCAGGTGGCGCATGGTGACCAAGTGGTGCTGCAGGGGCTGGATTTCGACATCCGCTCCGGCGAGGTCCTGGTCATCCTGGGCGCCAGCGGTTGCGGCAAAAGCTCGCTGCTGCGCGACCTGGTCGGCCTCGGCAGGCCGCATGCCGGGCAGGTGCTGCTGGACGGGCAGGACCTGCACGCCGCGTCCGCGGCCCAGGGCCGGCTGCTGCGGCAGCGCTTCGGCGTGATGTTCCAGGCCGGTGCGCTGTGGAGTGCGCTGAGCGTGGGCGAGAACCTGACGTTGCCGCTGCGTCTGTTCAGCAGTCTGCCGCCAGCCGGACAGGCGCGCCAGGCCCGGCTGAAGCTGGCGCTGGTCGGCCTGGAGGGCAGCTTCGACCTGATGCCTGCGCAGCTGAGTGGCGGCATGCGCAAGCGCGCCGCGTTGGCGCGTGCCTTGGTGCTCGACCCCCCGCTGCTGTACCTCGATGAACCCGGCTCCGGCCTGGACCCGCTGAACGCTGCGCACCTGGACGACCTGGTGCTGCAGCTGCGCCAGCACCTGGGCACCACCATCGTGCTGGTCACGCACGACATCGAGAGCGCGCTGGCGGTCGCCGACCGGGTGTTGTTCCTGGACGAAAACACCCGCACGATGACGGCGCTGGACACCCCTGAACGCCTGCTGCGCGAGGGCCCGGCCGCGGTGCGCCATTTTTTGAACCGCGGGCAGGCGGTGGCAGCATGAAGGCCCACGCACAGGCCTGGCGCATCGGGCTGTTTGCACTCGGCGGGTTGGGGCTGCTGGCGGCGGCCGTGGTTGCGGTGTTCGGCCTGCGTGTTTTCCAAGCCCAGGAGGCCGCCGTGCTGCACTTTGCAGGCTCGGTGCACGGCCTGCAGATCGGCGCGCCGGTGGTCTTCCGCGGTGTGCGTGTCGGCGGTGTGCAGCAGATCGGGCTGGCGCTGGTGGGCGGCCGGCCCGCCGTGCCGGTGCAGGTGCGCCTGGACCGGCAGGCCTTGCTGGCCCTGGCTGAGCCGGGCACGGCGGACCCGCTCCCGGCCTTGTTGCGCCAGGGGCTGGTGGCACAGCTGGCCACCCAGAGCCTGCTCACCGGGCAGTTGTACGTCGACCTGGACCTGGCCGCGGGCACGGCCGGACCGGCCCCCACGGCGGTGGGTCCGATCCCGGTCATCCCCACCCGTGCGGCGCCGCTGGACGCCTGGCGTGAGCAACTGGCCGGCATCGACCTGGCCCGCCTGGCCACCGAGCTCAGCCAGACCCTGGCCGCCACGCGGGCACTGGTGGCCGGGGCCAGCCTGCAGCCGCCCCTGGCCGAACTGAGCCGCGCAGCCGCGACGCTGACCGCGCTGGCGCAGACGCTGCAGCAGCGCCTGCCGCCGCTGGCCGATGCCGCGCAAGGCAGCCTGCGCGAGGCCGGTGATGCGTCGCGCCGTGTGGCCATGGCGGCGGACCGGGTGGGTGCCGCTGCCCAGCAGGCCGACCGCCTGCTGGCGCCTGAATCCGCCCTGGTGGGCAGTGTGCGCGCGGCGGCCGATGAACTGGCGCGCAGCGCCAGCGCCCTGCGCGAGGCCACGGCCAGCGAGGCACCCACCGTGCAAGGCCTGCAGCGCGCCCTTGGCGATGTTTCGCGCGCGGCCCGTGCGGTGCGTGCGCTGGCCGAACAGATCGAAGAACAGCCGCAGTCGCTGATCCGCGGCAAGGCGGTGCCATGAGAGAGCCGATGCATCACCTGCTTCATCCCCAACGGCGCCAGTGGGGCCTGCGTGCGCTGGCGGTCTTGAGCACGGCGGGCCTCGCGGGCTGTGCCAGCCCGCTGCCGCCGCCGCGGCTCTACGCCTTGCGCACCGAGCGGCCCGGTGCGCCGACCCCGCCGCCAGCCGGGCCGGGCCCGGCGCTGCTGTTGCAGGCCGTGACCCTGCCCGAGTTGCTCGACCGTGAGGCCCTGCTGGTGCCCGCCGGTGCCGCTGGGGTGCAGCCTCTGGCCGGCCACCGCTGGGCCGAACCGCTGCGCGATGCCGTGCCCCGGCTGCTGGGGCACGACCTGTCGTTGTTGCTGGGTGCCGACCGGGTGTGGGCTGCGCCGCTGCCACCCGGTGTGGCCGTCCAACGTCTGCTGCGGGTGGAGCTGCTCACCCTGCTGGCCAGCGCCGACCAGACCCGTGTGCTGCTGCAGGCGCGTGTGACGCTGTTGCCGGCGGTGGGTGCGACGCCTGCGATGGTGCAGGTGCTGCGGGCCGAAGTGCCGGCTGCCGGGGGCAGCGCCGATGCGCTGGCCCAAGCCCACCGAGAGGTGCTGTGGCAGCTGGCCGAAGCCGTGGCGCAGCTGGTGCGCCGTTGACCCGGCCTCAGGGTGAGGTGCCGCGCCGCGCTGCGATGGCGCGGTCCAGCTCCTCGCTGCTCTTGTAGTGCGGCACGCGGAACACCAGGCGTTTGCTGCGTTGCCAGAAGCTGTTGCTGCCCTGAGCCTCCGTGGTCCAGTAGTGGTCGGCCAGGCGGATGTTGCCGGGCACGTCCAGCTCGAAGCCGGCCCGCGATTGGGCACCGCCAAAGATGTAGAGCCGGCCGTCGACGATGCGCCAGGTGTCCGCGTCGCCGCCCCAGGGGATGCCGTACACCATGCCGTTGGCGCAGTAACCCCCGTACTGCGGCAGATAGCGGGCTGGCGCCGCCACAAACAGGGCGCGGTGCTCGGCGCTGGCAAAACGGAAGGTCACGCCCTCGTACTCGACGCTGTGCTGCGGCAGGCCCATGGCATGCCGGCCCTGGGTGAAATAGGCGACCACGTCGTGGCCTTTCAGCATCAGCCGTGTGGTGTTGTCGTCGGCCACGGCGTTCACCGGCCTCAGCTTGCCGCCGGGGTTCTGCGCCACCAGGGCCGAACAGCCTGAGAGCGCCAGCGCGGCCGTCAGCAAGAGAGGCAGAGCGCCGCGGCGCAGCGCCGCGCCGGGGGTGGGCAGATGGGTCATGTGGATGTCCTCGGGATGGGGATGGCCGTTTGTGGTGGGGTGCTGTGCTGCGGCGCCAACAGCGTTGGGGCATAGGGCAGCGGCCAGCCCAGGATGCGGCTGGCGCGCTGGGCGTGTTCACGCAGCTCGTTGGCGCCGCGGGCGTGCAGGTGCAGGATGCCGTAGCAGGTGCAGCCCAGCCACTTGAAGTCGCGTGCCAGCGTGTGGCCTTGTTTGGGGTAAGGGTAGAAGCCAGCGTGCGGAAACTCGGCCCGCAGCCGGGCCCGCTGCGCATCGGTGGGCTGTGGCGGCACCGCTTCGGGCTGAAATGCGCGGTACACCAGGCTGGCCGCCGCACCACCCAGCGGCGCCTGCCGGGGCACCGTGGCCGGGTCCTGGCCCTGGGCCATGGCCACCGCCATGGCGTGCGGGTCCACGCCTTGCACCCGCAGGTACAGGTCCGAGAACTGCGAGGCCAGGCGCGGGTTGAACTCAATCACGGCCAGGCGGTCGCTGACCGGGTCGTGGAAAAACTCCATGTTGAAGAAGCCGTGCGTGAAGCCGATGGCCTGCAGGAAGCGACGCGCCACCTCCAGCGCACGGGCCGCCGTGGCCGGCGGCAGTGTGCCCGGCAGGTCCCAGCGCATGAAGGCCTGCGTGCGCGGGTACATCACCGCATCCACCACGCCGAGTGCGTGCACCTGGCCGTTCCAGGCCCAGCCGTCCAGGTTGTACTGCGGGGTGTCGGGCGGCACGGGCTCTTCCAGCATCATGCGGTGAGCCGTGCCCGCCTGCGGCAGCCGCTCGCGGCAGACCCGCTCGAAGGGCTCGACCAGGCGCCGGATCACCCACAGCTCGCGACGGCCGAAACGTGTGTGCGCCTGCAGCTCGGTGTGTGACCGCACGGCGCGCGCCAGCACGGAAAACGCCGCCTTGACAGGCTTGACGAAGCGCGGGTACTCCAGCCCGTGCGGGATGTCGTCGCCATAGGCCACATCGAGGGCGGCAAAGCCCAGGTTGGCCTCGGGTGCCACCTGTTGCAGCACCTGGCGTGCGTACAGCTTGTGCTGGGCCGCCAGGATGGCCTCGGGCCGCGCGCCGGGCAGGCCCAGCGCCTCCGCCACCAGGGCGGCCGCCAGCGCGCCGAACTGTTCGTGCTGCGAGCTCACACCGGCCCAGCCGAGGCGCCGGCCACGCGCCGCCTGGCGCTCGGCAAAGCGCAGCGGGTCGTACAGCGGCAGGCGGATGTTGCTGGGGAAGGAGAACAGGTCGAAGCCGGCCGCGTCGTACTGAAGCCGCGGCTGACGGGCATAACCTTCGGCGTCCCATTCGTACGCAAACAGCAGGCCCATGCGAGGGCGGGTGCGCCAGATGTTCATGCTGCGCCCACCCCGCGAAACACGCCGTGGCCGATGTAGCCCATGCCGGCCTGCGTGCGCTCGCAGACGAAGTTGTCGCAGTGCGCGGCCACCAGGCGCCAGGGTTGCCAGAGCTCGGCCGCGCGGGTGTTGTAAGGCCGGTTCTTCAGCCAGGGCAGCAGGTTCAAGGGCCCTGTCCACCATGGGAAAAACTGCATGCCGGCCATCGCCAGCCGCGCGCCGGGCCGCACCTGGCGCAGGATGTTTGCCACGGCGGCTGGCGTGCGGGTGATGTCGTGCACGTAGTTGAACAGCACGGCATCGGCCGGTTGCGGCAGTTGCACCGTTTCCGCCGGCGCGTTGACGTGCCAGACGCCGGACCAGCCCTCACGCTGCACCCGCGCCGCCGCCAGTGCATACATCTCCGGGCTTTGTTCAAACGCCATCACCCGGCCGCTGGCACCCACTGCTGCCAGCAGCGGCGCATAGCTCAGGCCGGTGCCGGCACCGACGTCCAGCACCACCTGACCGGGCTGTAACCGCAGGCCGGCGATCGTGCGCAGGCGCAGCGGCATCGTGCGCCGCGCCGATGCGTCGTAGCCCGCCGCATGGTGGCGGTAGCGTTCGATCGAGTCGCGGTTGTTCATGCCGGCATCCGGGACGCGGTGTGCAGTCCGATGACGCCCACCACGATCAAGCCGGCGCTGACCAGCTTCAGCGCGGTGGCCGGCTCCTTGAAGTACCAGTAGCCGATCAGCGCCGTCAGCACCGTGCCGACACCGGACCACACCGCATAGACCACGCTCAGGCCCAGCGTGCGCACGATGAAGGTGTTCAGCGCAAACGACGCGGCGTAGAACACGAAGATCATGATCGACGGCGTCAGGCGCGAAAAGCCTTCGGACAGCCGCATGCAGGTCGTGCCCGCGACCTCGAGCACGATGGCGACCGCCAGCACGGTCCAGGCCTGGGGCACGGTCAGGGTGAGGCCGCTCATGTCCGGTCCTTCATCGTGTCAGCCAGCGCCGCGCGCCGTAGCTCAGCGCGTCCACCGCGGCCACCAGCAGCAGCATCGCGCCCAGGAGGGTGGCCGTCTTGCCCATGTGGAACAGGCCCATGTGGAAGCTCAGCAACTGGCCCAGGCCGCCGGCACCGACCACGCCCAGCACGGCGGCGGCGCGGATGTTGTTCTCCCAGCGGTACAGCGTGTAGCTCAGCAGCTGTGGCAGCACCTGTGGCAGCGTGGCATAGGCGAAGACCCGCAGCGGGCCAACACCCTGGGTGCGCAGCGCAGTGGCCGGGCCGGGCGGCGCGTTTTCGATGGCTTCGGCAAACAGCCGGCCCAGCACGCCGGTGGTGTGCAGAGCCAGTGCCAGCGTGCCGGCAAACGGCCCCAGGCCAGCGGCGA
>CAYTWU010000111.1:10197-10638 GCA_964442175.1 uncultured Rubrivivax sp. | reverse complement strand
CCAGGCCATGCGGATGAACAGGCCGCCGTAGTGGCCCCAGTCGGCCGGCCACCAGGCCTGCGGCGTGGTCATCAGTGCGGCCAGGTCCTGCTTCAGCGCGGCGTAGTCGATCTTGTCGAAGGCCTCGGCGTAGTCGAAGTCCGGGTCCATCGGGTTGGAGACCGGCTGGTGCTGGTGCAGGATGGCCAGGTTCAGCTGGTTGGGCCACCAGTCGGCGTTGGACTGCGCGCCATGCGTGGTGCGGGCACCGGCGTTGTGGAAGGGGCATTTGGCTTCGTTGCTCATCGTGATCTCCTTGGCTGCAGAACAGGGCAGGCTGATAGTTTTGAGCAAGGTGTCGGCACGATCCAGTTGACTGTGACAATGAGGTGCATTGCCGCCATGCATCGCCCCACCCTGGTGCAAACCCGGGTCTGTCAAAAAAGTGCGCCGACGTTCAAC
>CAYTWU010000111.1:0-10187 GCA_964442175.1 uncultured Rubrivivax sp. | reverse complement strand
ACAGCGTCAGCACACCCAGCACCGCAAAGATCAGCGCGCTGATGCCGTGCACCAGGGCCATGGGCACGGCCCGCGCCACCCGTTCGCCGAGCAAGACTGCCGGCACGTTGGCCAGCATCATGCCCAGCGTGGTGCCGGCCACCACGGCCCACAGGTCGCTGAAGCGCGCCGCCAGCGCCACGGTGGCGATCTGTGTCTTGTCGCCCATCTCGGCGATGAAAAACGCCAGCACCGTGGTGCCGAAGACGCCGAAGCGCGTGGGGGTGCGGGCGACCTCTTCTTCATCGATCTTGTCGGGGATCAGCGTCCACACGGCCATGCCCAGGAAGTACAGGCCGATGACCCAGCGCAGCGCGACCGGGCCCATCTGCGCCGCGACCCAGCCGCCCACGGCGCCGGCTGCGGCGTGGTTGGCGAGTGTGGCCACCAGGATGCCCCACACGATGGGCCACGGGCGGCGAAAGCGCGCGGCCAGCAGCAGCGCCAGCAGCTGCGTCTTGTCGCCCATTTCACCGAGGGCGACGATGCCGGTCGAGACCAAAAATGCTTCCATGCAGGGACTCCTGGCCGTGGACCCGAATGACCGCAACGCGCCGGGCCGAGGTGTCGGCAGCGCTGCAGTCAAAGGTCTGGCCAGGCCGTGGCCATGCGTGAGGGCATGGACCACCGGCTGCACGCACCAGGGCCCGGCGTGGCCGGATCCAGTCTGTTGACGCGTGCCCCTGCTGGAGCAGGGCGGTTACTCCCCAAAGACAGCCAGGATTCTAGCCGCCGACCAGCACCGGTTCAGGCACGCACATGCTCACGTTCGCCCAGCTGTTCCAGCCAGTGCCGCGTCAGCGGTGTCACCGGCTTGGCCATGCGGCGCTCGTTCAGCAGCGCGCGGCCCAGCGCGCGGCGGTGGCCCCGGCAGGCGGCGTGCAGCAGGCTGAGGTCGATCAGGTCGCGCTGTGCGTGGCTGCCGCCCAGGCGCTGCGCTTGCAGGCGCGCGGGCCACATCGTGTCGGCGGCGCCGTCGGCATCGCCGCGCGCCAGGCACAGCAGGCCGCGCATCAGCGGCAGGCCGACCTCGCGCGCCATCGCGTGGTTGTCGCGCCGGCCGTCCTCGGCCGCCAGCGCGCGTTCGGCGCAGCGCGCCACCCAGCGCTCGGTGGCGGCCACGTCGCCCGCGCCCAGCAGGGCCAGCACGACGTGCAGGTCGTTGAAGGCGTAGTGGCCGGCATGCGCCGGGTCGGGCGCCCAGGCCCGCAGCAGGGCCTGGCAACGCTCGGCCACGTCGGTGCCCAGCAGGTGCAGCCGCCACAGCAGGGCCGCGGCGTCCACGCGGTTGAGCGTGACCTGCAGCGCATCGCCAGCCAGGTGGTTGTCCAGCAGGCGCAGCACCCCGGCGGTGTCCAGCGCCTCCAGCCGGAACAGGCCCTTGTGCCACCACAGGTGCACCGCAAAGCCGTTACCTTCGGCCCAGTGCGGCTGTTGGTGGCGCAGCCAGGCCGAGCCGTCGTCGAAGCGTCCCTGCATCTCCATCACATGCGCCACCGCGTGCATGGCCCAGGGCACACGCGGGTCGGCCTGCAGGGCCTGGCGGCCCATGTCCTCGGCCGCGGCGAACTCGCGGCACTCTTCCAGGCCGAAGGCGTACAGGCCCAGCACGCAGCCGTGCAGCGGGTCGCTGCTGTCCCACTCGGGCAACACACGTGCCGGGCGGGTGCGCAGCTGGGTGGTGTCGCCGCGGTAGAAGTCCCAGAGGTGGGCCCACTGCAGCGCCAGCGCATCTCGCGGGTGTTCGATGAGCAAGGATTCCCAGATGCGTCCGGCCTGCGCCCAGCGGCCTTCGAGCACACGGTCCAGCGCTTCCAGGTGGGCGCGCTCGCGGGTCGGTGAGCCGCCGTGCAGGCGCTCGCGTGCGTGCTCCAGGTGCAGCGCGGCCTCGGGCACCAGGGCCGGCTCGGTGAGGCTCAGCAGGAAGCCGGCCTTCATCAGCAGCGGCAGGGCCCAGGCCTCGTCGGCGGCGTGGGCGGCGTCCAGGTCGTCGGTTGGCAGGCCGTAGAAGGACATCATGCGCCACAGCGCCTGCTCCACGGCATCACGCGCCGCGGCAGACGCGCTGCCCGAGGGCACGCCCCGCAGGTCCTGTGGGTTCATGGGCCGGACTCTAGCGCAGAGTCCCGGCCCCCTTGATCAAGGCCAGAGGGCCACCACCCAGGTGGCCACCGCCAAGCCCAGGCTGATCATCACGGCAGCGCTGCCCAGGTCCTTGGCCCGGCCCAGCAGCGGGTGGTGCGCGGTGCTCTGGGCGTCGGCCAGCGCTTCGAGCGCGCTGTTCAGCAGCTCGACGATCCAGACCAGGAAGACGCTGGCGATCATCGCCAGCGCCGCCCAGCGGCCGGGTGCGATGAACAGCGCCAGCACGACCATCGGCACGCCCAGCGCCAACTCCTGGCGGAAGGCGGCTTCGTGCTGCACGGCGGCGCGCAGGCCCGCCAGCGAGTAACCGAAGGCCTTGAACACCCGCTGCAGGCCGCCGCGGCTCTTGAAGGGTGAATCGCTCATGCTGCAGGCCCCAGATCCAGTTCCACCGCAAAACCCCGGGCCACCGCGGGCAGCCGCAGCGCGCCGCCGTGGGCGCGCGCCACCAGGCCGGCGAGCAACAGGCCCAGGCCGGTGTGGCCTTCCTGCTCGCCCTGGTCGATGACGGCCTGCAGCGCCAGGCGGCGGGGCTCGTCCACACCCGGGCCATCGTCGTGCAGACACAGCGTCTGCGCCGCCGGGCTGTGCAGCACCAGCGCATGGGCGCCATGGCGCACGGCGTTGTCCAGCAGGTTCAGCAGCGCGGCGCTGAGCAGGTCGGCATCGGCCTGCACCGTCGCCGGGCCCTGCACCGTGACGGCCAGGTCCTGCACCGGCAGGCGGGCCACCAGGGCGGCCACTTCCACCGGCGCACGCTGGATCTGCGCCCCGCTGCGGAACAGCGCCAGCAACGCCGCCACCACGCGCTGCAGGCGGCCGGCCGCACTGCGAACGCGCTGCAGGCGCGGCTGCAGCTCAGGGGGCGCCTCGCGCAGTGCCACGGCCAGCTGCGCATCGATGCCGGCCAGCGGCGTGCGCAGCGAATGCGCGGCGTGCGCGCTGAAGGTGCGCTCCTGCGCCAAGCGCTGCGCCAGTTGCGCCGCCAGGCCGTCGATCGCGCTGTGCACGGGCTGCAGCTCGGCTCGCTCGGCCGGCCCCAGCGTGGCCGCGGGCGCCAGCAGGTCGTGCTGTTGCAGGCGGGTCGACAGGCGCTGCAGCGGCGCCAGCTCGTGCACCGCGCGGCTGCGCAGCCAGAGGTGTGACAGCAGGGCCATCGCCAGCGTGGCCAGGGCGGCGCTGAAGCCGATCTCCAGCGCCGCCTCCAGCTGTTCGGGCTCGGATTGCGCCACGTACAACATGCGGCCGTCGTGTCCGAGTGCCGTGCCGAAGACACGCCACTCGGGCGTCTGCGCAAAGCCCGCGGTGGGCGTGGGCTGCAGCGGGCTGGTGGGCGCACGCGTGGAGCGGGCCAACACCTGCGCAGCGCCCTGTGCGTCGTGCGCCACCACCTGCCAGGCGTAGCGGTCACTGGGCGCCGGGCCGTTGCGTGGCGGAGAAAGGGGCGGCAGGCCCTCTCCCACCAGGCTGGGGCGCATGGCCTCGGCCGCGCCCTGCAGCGTGTCGTCCAGCAGTTCGCCCACCTCGTGTCGCACCGCCAGCCACACGGCCAGCGAGACAGCCACGCTCCACAGCAGCGCACTGCCCAGCAGCGTCCAGGCCAGGCGGCCGGCGATCGATGGCAGGCGCGTCACGCGCTGGCCTCGCCGATGCGGTAGCCCAGGCCGCGCACGGTGTCGATCACCTCGCGGCCGAGCTTGCGGCGCAGCGCCGACACATGCACCTCCAGCGCATTGCTGGACAGCTCCGACTCGAAGCCCAGCACCAGGTGCTCCAGGTCGGCCTTGGGCACGATGCGGCCAGCGCGCAGCGCCAGCGCTTCCAGCACGGCCCATTCACGCGCCGTGAGTTCGTGGCGGCGGCCCTGCACGAACACCGTCTTGGCGGCCAGGTCGATCTCCACCGGGCCGAAGGCCAGACGCGGCCCGGCGCCCCCGCCGCGGCGCCGGCTCACGGCGCGCAGCCGGGCGGTCAGCTCTTCGGGCTCGAAGGGTTTGACCAGGTAGTCGTCGGCACCACTGTCCAGGCCCTCGATGCGGTGTTGCAGCTGGTCGCGGGCGGTCAGCATCAGGGCCGGCGTGGTGTCGCCGCGCTGGCGCGCACGCTGCAGCCACTGCAGGCCCGAGCCGTCGGGCAGCTGCCAGTCGACCAGCCAGGCGTCGAAGGGCTCGCCGTGCAGCGCCGCCACGGCCATCAGGTCGCGGCACCAGTCGACCACATGGCCCTCGGCGCGCAGGTAGTCGCGCAGGCCCTCGCCCAGGATCTCGTCGTCTTCGATCAGCAGCAATCGCATGGGGTGGCACCTTAGCACCGCGACCCTTCAGACAGGCTTAAGCGCCAGCGCCTGCAATCGCGGGATGCGCCGACATCTGCCCGTGGCCGTGGAGCCCCTGATCGCCATCGCCAGCCTGTACTGGCTGCTGGCGGCCAACCCGATGTTCTTCCGTGCCGCGTTGACGGGGCGCCTGCTGTCCGAGCCGGCCACCTGGGGCTTTCTGGCTGCGTTGGCGGTGGCGGTTTTCAGCGTGCATTTCCTGCTGCTGGCGATGCTGGCCAACCGCTGGACTGTGAAGCCGCTGCTCGCAGTGCTGGTGGTGGTGACGGCACTGGCCACTTACTTCATGCAGGCCTACGGCATCTACCTGGACCCGACCATGCTGCGCAACGCCTTGCGCACCGACGTGGCCGAAGCCCGCGAGCTGTGGTCCTGGGCGCTGCTGCCGCACCTGGCGCTGTACGCCGCGCTGCCGCTGTGGCTGTTGGCGCGGGTGCAGGTGCAGCGGCGCCCCTGGCCGCGCGCGGTGGCGTGGCGCCTGGGCAGCATGGCGGTGGCCGTGGTGCTGGCGGCGGCGGCGGTGCTGGCCGTGTTCCAGCCGCCGGCCACGACGATGCGCAACCACAAGGAGATGCGTTACCTGGTCACGCCGGCCAACGTGCTGTGGTCCACCACGGTTGCGCTGGGGCGCGACGCCAGCAGCGCCGCACGGCCGCGACAGCCGCTGGGCGAAGACGCCGTGCGCCTGCGCCCGGCGGCCCATGCCGGCCGGCCACAGGTGCTGGTGCTGGTGGTGGGTGAAACGGCGCGTGCGGCCAACTGGGGCCTGTCCGGATACGCCCGCGCCACCACGCCGGCGCTGTCCCGGCTGCCGGTGCTGAACTTCCCGGACGTGACGGCCTGCGGCACCAACACCGAGACCTCGGTGCCCTGCCTGTTTGCCCCGGTGGGCCGGCGTGACTACGACGAGGCCCGCATCCGCGGCAGCGAATCGATGCTGCACCTGCTGCAACGCGCCGGCGTGGCGGTGCACTGGCGCGACAACCAGTCCGGCTGCAAGGGCGTGTGCGACGGCCTGCCGCAGGACACCGTGGCGGGCCTGAACCCGCCCGGCCTGTGTGCCGACGGCCGCTGCCTGGACGAAGGCCTGCTCGCCGGGCTGGACGAACGCCTGGCCCGGGCCGAGGGCAGCCAGGTGCTGGTGCTGCACATGCTGGGCAACCACGGGCCGTCCTACTTCCGGCGCTACCCGCCAGCCTTTGCGCACTTCCAGCCCGCCTGCCAGAGCGACGACCTGCGCCAGTGCAGCCCGCAGGAGATCACCAACGCCTACGACAACGCCCAGCGCTACACCGACCATGTGCTGGCCAGCCTGGTGGCCAAGCTGCAGGCCCGGGCCGAGCACGTGGACACCGCCCTGTTGTTCGTGTCGGACCACGGCGAATCGCTGGGCGAAAAGGGCCTGTACCTGCACGGCATGCCCTACGCCATCGCGCCCAAGGAACAGACGCAGGTGCCGATGCTGATGTGGCTGTCCGACGGCTGGGCCCGCGCCACGGGGCTGGACCTGGCCTGCCTGCGCAACCGCGCGGCACAACCGGCGGCGCACGACCACGTGTTCCACACCGTGCTGGGGCTGCTGGACATCGGCACGCGGGTCTACGCTCGCGACTGGGACCTGGCGGCGTCTTGCCGCAGCACCCAGGCCCTGGCGAAGACGCCGTGACGGCGCAGGACCGGCGCGATGCCGCCGTGGCGCTGCTGGCGCTGGCGGCGCTGCTGCTGTGGGACAGCAGCGGCCTGGACCTGGCGCTGAGCGCTGCAGTTGCCAGCCCCACCGGCTTCCCGTGGCGCGACGCCTGGCTCACACGCACGCTCTTGCACGACGGGGGGCGCTGGGCGGCCGGTGCGGTGTTGATCGCCGTGATCGTGCCACTGCTGCGCACGCCAGCCCCCGGCACACCGACACGCCGCGACCGGCTGTTTGCGCTGGCCGTGCTGCTGCTGGGTCTGGTGACGGTGCCATCGCTGAAACGCGCCAGCAGCACCAGTTGCCCCTGGGACCTGGCGGACTTCGGCGGCACGGCTTCCTATGTGTCGCATTGGCAGTTCGGTGTGGCCGATGGCGGCCCGGGCCACTGTTTCCCGTCGGGCCACGCGGTGGCGGCGTTTGCCTTTTTTGCCTTGTACTTCCTGTGGCGTCCCCACAACCCCCTGCGCGCCGGTGTCTGGCTGCTGGGCACGCTGGGCGCGGGAATGCTGTTCGGCGCCGCGCAGTGGCTGCGCGGCGCACACTTCGTCAGCCACGTGGCCTGGTCGGCCTGGATCTGCGGGGTGGTGGCAGCGGCAGCCTTCAGGCTGCGGACAGGGCTGCTGGCGGTTCGGGCCAGGCCGGCGGTGGATCGCGCAGCTGTTCCCAGGCCCGTGCCAGCCGCAGCACACCCAGGTCGTCATGGCGCCGCCCGGCGATCTGCAGGCCGATCGGCGCACCGTCGGGCGCGCGGCCGGCGTCCACGCTGATCGCCGGCTGCTCGCTCATGTTGTAGGGCAGCGTGAAGGCGATGTGCTCGAAAGGCCGCTCCGGGTCGTTGATGGGGCTGGCCCAGTCCGCCGGGAAGCGGGTGTTGGGGCTCACCGGCGAGAGCACGAAGTCGAACGGCGCGATGGCCGCCACCGCCGCCTCGCGCAGCAGGCCCATCGCGCTGTAGCCCTGGAAGACCTGCGTGCCGCTCAGCGTGGCCCCGGCCGCGATCCACTGCCGGATGTAGGGCAGCACACGGTCTTGTCGCTCGGGCGGCAGCGCAGAGAAATCCAGCCACGAGCGCATGCGCCAGAAGTGGTCCATGCCATCGGCCATCAACCGCGTGCAGAACGCGGGCAGGGGCGTGACGATGGCACCCGCAGCCTCGAAGCGCCGGGCGGCGGCTTCGATGGCGGCCCGCACCGCGGGCTCCACCGGCAGGCCCCAGCCGGCGTCCAGGTGCAGGCCCAGGCGCAGGCCCTTCACATCGATCTCCAGCGCGGTCCAGGCGATGGCCTGGTGCGGCAGGCTCATCGTGTCGCGTGCATCGGGCTGGGCCAACACCTGCATCATCAGCGCGGCGTCGCTCACCGTGCGGGTCATCGGCCCGGCGGCGCGCCCCGCGTAAGGCGGGTGGATGGGCACGCGCCCGTTGCTGGGCTTGAGGCCGACCACGCCGCACCACGCCGCCGGCAGCCGGATGCTGCCGCCGATGTCGGTGCCGACGTGCAGCGGCCCGTAGCCCGCCGCCGCCGCCGCTCCGGCGCCGGCGCTGCTGCCGCCCGGGTTGCTGGCCAGGTGCCAGGGGTTGCGTGTCAGCGGGTGGAAGGTGGACAGGCCCGAGGACAACATGCCCCAGTCCGGCATCGTGGTCTTGGCCAGCAGCAGGGCACCGGCTTCGCGCAGCCGCGCCGCGGGCGGGGCATCGGCCGCGGCCGGCACCGGCACCGTGGCCGCCGTGCCCAGCGGCACCGGTGTGCCGGCGGTGGCGATGTTCTCCTTGATGGTGCAGGGCACGCCGTCCAGCGCCCCCGCCGTGCCCGCGCGCCAGCGGGCTTCGGACGCGCGGGCCTGCTGCAGCACACGCTCGGGCTCGAAGGCGTAGAGCGCCTGGATGTGCGGTTCCCAGCGCGCGATGTGGTCCAGCGTGGCGCGGGCCACGTCCACCGGAGACGCTTCGCCGCTGCGGTACAGCGCCAGCAGCTCGGCCGCGCCGAGCGTGTGCAGCTCAGCCAAGCCTCACTGCCCCCAGCGCACGGATGCGATGTCGTTGGCGAAGATCGGCGAACTGGCCCACAGCCCCTGCAGGCCCTTCTTCGCCACCGCCACCTGGCCGGGGTTGAAGATCCAGGCGTTGACGGCATCCGTGGTCAGCTGGCGCTGCATCTGGTGCCAGTAGCGCATGCGCTCGCTGGGGCTGGTGGTGCCGGCGTGGGCACGCACGATGTCGTCGAAGGCCTTGCTGCTGTAACCCCAGTAGTAGTCCTTGTTGCTGTACTGCAGGTAGTCCAGCGGCTCGACGTGGTTGATGATGGTGAGGTCGAAGTTGCCCTTGAACGGGCCGGACAGCCACTGCGCCCACTCGACGTTCTCGATCTTGGCGTTGATGCCCACCTTGGCCAGCATCGCGGCGACCACCTCGCCACCCTTGCGCGCGTAGGGCGGTGGTGGCAGCGTCAGCGTCACGTTCAGCGGCGTGGCCACGCCGGCTTCCTTCAGCAGCGCCTTGGCCTTCTCGGGGTCGTAGGGGTAGACCTTGGTCAGGTCCAGGTAACCCGTGTCGGTGGGCGCGAAGTGGCTGCCGATGGGCTTGCCCAGGCCCTCCAGGACCCCGTCGATGAAGGCCTGGCGGTCGATGGCGTGCATGATGGCGCGGCGCACGCGCACATCGTCGAACGGCTTCTTCTTGTTGTTGATCGTCAGCTGGCCCTTGCCGGCCGTGGTGCCCTGCGTGACGGTGAAGCGCTTGTCGGCCTGGAACTGCTTCAGGCTCTGGAAGGCGGCAAAACGCGGCATGCCGTCGATGTCGCCGGCCAGCAGCGCCGCCACCTGGGCGGCCTGGTCGTTGATGATGCGGAAAGTGACACGTTTGATCGCCGGTTTGGCGCGTGCGTCGGGGCGTGCCGTCAGCGTGATGGCCGAGCCTTTTTTCCAGTCGGCCAGCACGTAGGGGCCGGTGCCGATGGGGTTGGTGGCGGCCTGATCGGCGGTCTTGGCCTGCAGGATGACGGCGGTGTTTTCGCCCAGGCGGAAGGGCAAGGTGGGGTCGGCGCGGTCCAGCGTCAGGATCACCACGTCGGGTGCCGTCACGGTGACGCGCGCGATGTTGTCGAACACCGCCTTCTTCGCCTTGTTCTTGCTGTCGGCGGCCTTGGCGCGCTCGAAGCTGAACTTCACGTCATCGGCCGTGAAGGGGCTGCCGTCGGAGAAGGTGACGCCCTTGCGCAGGCGGAAGGTGTAGGTGGTGCCGTCGGGCGTTTCCGACCAGTCCTGGGCCAGCAGCGGCGTCACCGAGCCGTCGACGTTGACCTTGGTCAGGCCCTCCAGGATGTTGTAGTGCACCACCTCGCCGATGGCGGCGGCGGCGGCCGAGGTCGGGTCGAGTGACGGCGGCTCCAGCACCATGCCCAGGACCACGGCGTCCTTGCGCGACTGCGCCTGGGCGGGTCCGGCGGCCACGGCGAGTGCGGCAGCGGCGGCGAGGAGGGCGAGCGTGGCACGGCGGTGCAAGGTCATCGTCAAGGCTCCAGGGCAAGTGAGGAAGCGGTCGCGGGTGCGGTGGATTCTGCACCCGGCAAGGCCGCGAGCAAGCGCTGCGTGTACGGGTGCTGCGGGTGCTGGAACACGCTGCGCGTGGGCCCGGCTTCGACGCAGTGGCCGTGTTGCAGCACGATCACGTCGTCGCAGACCAGGTCCACCACGGCGAGGTCGTGGCTGATGAACAGGTAGGTGACGCCGAACTGGTCCTGCAGGTCCTGCATCAGGTTCAACACCTGGGCCTGCACCGAGACATCGAGCGCGCTCACCGGCTCGTCGGCGACGATGAGTTTCGGCCGCGTGATCAGCGCACGGGCGATCGCGATGCGCTGGCGCTGGCCCCCGCTGAACTCGTGCGGCACCTTGTGCGCGTCGCTGGTGCGAAGGCCCACGGCCTCCAGGGCCTGGGCGACACGGGCGTCGCGTTCGTTGCGGTCGTGCACGCCAATC
>CAYTWU010000110.1:0-10646 GCA_964442175.1 uncultured Rubrivivax sp. | reverse complement strand
CGGTGCACTGGGCGCCACGGGCTGGAACGCGCCCGAGTTGTCAAGCTGGCTCGAAGACGCGCTCAATGCGGCCTCGCGCGCGCACTACGGCGCGCCGGTGGGCTACATCGGCCAGGGCGGCACGATCCCGTTGATGAGCATGCTGCAACAGGGTTTCCCCAAGGCCCAGATGATGGTCTGCGGCGTGCTGGGCCCGAAGAGCAACGCGCACGGCCCCAACGAGTTCCTGCACGTGCCCTATGCCAAGAAGCTCACTGCCGCCGTGGCGCAGGTGATCGCCGCCTGCCCCTGAGCCTGCGGGGCGCAGCATCGCCACGGGGCCTCAGGGGCCCCGTATTTGTTTCTGAGCGTAACTCTTCCGCCCAAATAATGAACTAAGTGGTCACATGTTGAACCAAGAAGTCAGGTGTCGGGGCCGGGGGGCCTTGGTGCCTGTCCACGTTCAACCAAGGAAGTACCCATGAAGAAGCTCATCGTCTCCGCCGCGCTGGCCGCCACCGCCTTTGCCGTGCAGGCCAAGGACATCGTCGACACCGCCGTGGCCGCCGGCAGTTTCAAGACCCGGGCCGCCGCGCTGACGGCCGCCGGCCTGGTCGACACCCTCAAGGGCAAGGGCCCGTTCACGGTGTTTGCGCCCACCGACGACGCCTTTGCCAAGATCCCGAAGGCCGATCTGGACGCGCTGCTGAAGGACAAGGCCAAGCTGACGGCCGTGCTGACTTACCACGTGGTGCCGGGCAAGGTCATGGCCAAGGACGTGAAGGCCGGCATGGTGAAGACCGTGCAGGGCGGCTCGATCACGGTGTCCACCACCGGCGGCGTCAAGGTCGACGCGGCCACTGTCGTGAAGACCGACATCGTGGCCGACAACGGCGTGATCCACGTGATCGACAGCGTGATCCTGCCGAAGTGAACCTTCGCGCTTGAAACGTCAGGCGGGCCGGCCCAGCCCGGGCAGCCCGCCGGCATCCAGCTGCGCCAACAGATGGCCCAATGCGGCCCGGTGTTGGGCGTTTTCGCTGGTGTCCAGCGCGTCCTGCAGCACCTCGCGCACATCGTCGGCCGAGACCCGTTCCATGCCCCAGCCGGGGAACAGGCGCTCGCGTTGTTCTTCGGACTCGCTCAGGCAGATCACGTGGGTGTGGCGCGTGTCGCGCTGCAGCGTGGCCATCAGGCCTTGCACGCTGTGGCGTGGCCCTTCCAGCCACTGGAAAAAGATGCCGCTGCCGAACACCAGCCAGCCCGTGATGCCGTGGCGCGGGTTCAGGCGCTGCGCACTCGCCACGATGTGGTCCACCGCCGCGTCGTCCACGCCGGCCGTGGCCACGCTGCAATAGACCAGGTTGTAGAGCAGCGGCAGCCCGGGGCCGGGTACCGGCTCGTCGCCGGGGGGCAGGTGGGTGGTGCTCATGTTTCGGCCTTGTTCAGTCTTCGCCCAGGAACCCGCCGCTCTGGTGCGCCCAGAGCCCGGCGTAATGCCCACCCAGCGCCAGCAGCTCGGCATGTGAACCTTGTTCCACGATGCGGCCGGCCTCCAGCACCACCAGCCGGTCCATGCGCGCGATGGTGGACAGCCGGTGCGCAATCGCGATCACGGTCTTGCCCTCCATCAGGTTCAGCAGCTGGTCCTGGATGGCGACCTCGACCTCGCTGTCGAGTGCGCTGGTGGCTTCGTCCAGCACCAGGATGGGTGCATCCTTCAGCACCACACGCGCGATCGCCACGCGCTGGCGCTGGCCGCCGCTGAGCTTGACGCCACGTTCGCCGACATGGGCGTCGTAGCCGGTGCGGCCCTTCCAGTCCTGCAGGCCGAGGATGAACTCGTGCGCCTGCGCCTTCCTGGCGGCGGCGACGATCTGTTCCATCGTCGCGCCCGGCTGGCCGTAGCGGATGTTCTCGGCGATGGAGCGGTGCAGCAGCGAGGTGTCCTGCGTCACCATGCCCACGGCCTGGCGCAGGCTTTCCTGCGTCACCTCCCGGATGTCGTGGCCGTCGATGCGGATCGTGCCCTGCTCCAGCTCGTGGAAGCGCAGCAGCAGGTTCACCAGCGTGCTCTTGCCGGCGCCCGAGCGGCCGACCAGGCCCACGCGCTCGCCGGGCTGGATCTGCAGGTCGAAGTCGTCCAGCACCCGCTTGCCGTCGCTGCGGCCATAGGTGTGCGCGAGGTGCTCGAAGTGGATGCCGCCCTGCGGAACTTCCAGATCGCGCGCACCCGGTTTGTCCACCAGCGCGTGCGGCACGGCGATGGTTTCCATGCCCTCCTGCACGACGCCGATGTTCTCGAAGATGCTGGTCACTTCCCAGCTCACCCAGCCGGCGACGTTGGCAATCGTCCAGGCCAGCGGCAGGGCCGTGGCCACGGTGCCGGCGTCGATGACGCCCTGCGCCCACAGCGTGATGCCGATCGTGCCCGTGCCCACCAGCAGCATCGCGTTCAGCGCCGAGAGTGTGGTCATGAAGCGGGTGATCAGCTGCATGTGGGCCGCGATGGCGTCGGTGTGTTCGTCGATCACCTCGCGCACGTAGGCGTCTTCGTCGCGTGCGCGGGCGAAGAGCTTGACGGTGAGGATGTTGGTGTAGCTGTCCACCACCCGCCCCATCACCTTGGAGCGCATCTCGCTGCTGGTGCGCGAGAGGTCGCGCACCCGGGGCACGAAGTAGCGCAGGAAAAACACGTAGCCGGTGAACCACAGCAGCGTGGGGATGGCCAGGCGCCAGTCGCTGCTGGCCATCAGCACCAGGGCCGAGATGCCGTAGGCCACGATGTACCAGACGCCGCGGATGCTGGAGACCACGCTCTCGCGCACCGCGTTGCTGGTCTGCATCACGCGGTTGGCGATGCGGCCGGCGAAGTCGTTCTGGAAGAACGGCCAGCTCTGGCGCACCACGTGCCAATGGCTTTGCCAGCGGATCAGGCTGGTCACGCCGGGCACCACGATGTTGTTGCGCACGATGCTGTCGGCCAGCAGCACCAGCGGGCGGCCGAACAGCACAAGGGCCGCCATGCCCAGCAGCATGGGCAGCGCACCCTGCACGGCCGCGGCGCGGTCGCTGGCTTCCATCAGCCGCACCAGGCGGCCGATGAACAGCGGGATCACGGTGTCGATCAGCGCCACGCCCAGGCCGGTGACGAACAGCGTGGCGTACAGCCCGCGCGACTGCTGCACGAAATGCCAGTAGAAGGCCGCCAGCCCTGCGGGTGGTGCGGTGCCGGGAACGGCGGTGGGGCGCACACGCGCCCAGGGCATCGCAAACATCGGGAACCTTGGGGTCAGAAGGTGAAGCCGCTGGCGACCGTCTGGCCGCTCATCGGCTCCAGCAGGCCCAGCAGCGGACGCAGCGGCCGGTAGCGGTTGGCCACGCGCGTGGCGTAGGCGAAGAAGCGCGGCAGGTCCTCAGCATAGGCGGGTTTGCCATCGCGGTGCTTGAGCCGGCAGAAAATGCCCAGCACCTTCAGGTGGCGTTGCAGGCCCATCCATTCCAGCGTGCGCCAGCATTCGCCGAAGTCATGGCCCAGCGTGTCGCCCAGCGGCACACCGTTGCGGCGGGCCTGCTCCCACCAGCGGGCGGCCCAGTCGATCTCGCGCTCTTCGTCCCATGACAGAAAAGCGTCGCGCAGCATCGAGGCCACGTCGTAGGTGACCGGGCCGCGCACCGCGTCCTGGAAGTCCAGGATGCCGGGGTTGGGGTCGCACAGCATCAGGTTGCGTGGCATCCAGTCGCGGTGCACCGTCACCTGCGGCTGGGCCAGCGCGCTGTCGATCAGCACGCGGCACACCGCGTCCCAGGTGGCCTGCTGCGCAGGTGTCCAGCTGATGCCGAATTCGCGTTGCACGCACCACTCGGGGAACAGTGCCAGCTCGCGCGCCAGCAGGGCTTCGTCGTAGACCGGCAGGTCGTCGTGGCCCACGTGCACCTGGAAGTGCACCAGCGCCTGCACCGCCTGGCGCATCAGGCGGTCGGCGCCCGCGCCGTCGGCCTGCTTCAGCTGGTGCAGGTAGAGCTGCTGGCCCAGGTCCGTCAGCAACAGGAAGCCTTGTTCGGCATCGGCCTCCAGCACCTGAGGCGCGTGCAGCCCGGCCTGCACGATGCGGCGGGCCATGCGCACGAAGGGCCGCACGTCTTCCTGCGGCGGCGGCGCGTCCATCACGATCAGCGTGCCGCTGCGCCCCTGCAGCCGCAGGTAGCGGCGGAAGCTGGCGTCGGCCGAGGCCGGGGCCAGGGTCTCGGCCTGCAGCCCGTGGGCCGGGGCGATGCGTGCGAGCCAGGCGTGGAAGGCATCGCGGCGGGCCGCGTCAGGCCAGGAGATGGCCGGCAAGGTGTGGGCGGTGGGCATGGATAATCGATTCTACGAATGTCGGCCCCTCGCCTTCCCCCCCGCCGCTGGCACTTCCACCGGCTTTCTTCACTCGCCCTGCTGAGCGCCGCGCCCGTGCTGCGGGCCGCTGAAACGCCCGCGCCTCCCGCGCCGCAGCCCATCACGCTGCAGGCCGACCGCCTGCTCAGCACGACCGACCGCGAGACCGTCGCCGAGGGCGCGGTGGAGCTGCGCCAGGGCGGCCTTCTGATCCGCGCCGACCGCCTGCGCTACCGCCCGCCCAGCGACCGCGCCAACGCCAGCGGCAACGTCTTCCTGCAGCGTGAAGGTGCCACCTACCGGGGCAGCGAACTCGACCTGGCGGTGAAGGACTTCAGCGGCTGGTTCGTCGACCCCGCGTTTGACTTCCCGCTGCTGGGCACACGCGGCCAGGCCTCGCGCATCGACTTTGCCAGCCGCACGCGCTTCACCGCCGCCGAGGCGCGCTACACCAGCTGCCCGCGGCCGGAGGATGGTGGCGAACCTGACTGGCAGCTGCAGGCGCGCAAGGTGACGCTGGACTTCGACGCCAACGAAGGCCTGGCCGAAGGTGCGCGGCTGCGCTTCCAGGGCGTGTCCATCCTGGCGCTGCCGCGCATGAGCTTCCCGATCACCGGCGAGCGCAAGTCCGGCTGGCTGCCACCGACGCTGAACCTGGACAGCCGCAGCGGCTTCGAGCTCTCGGTGCCGTACTACTGGAACATCGCGCCCGACCGTGACCTCACCGTCGCTCCCCGCGTGGTCACGCGCCGCGGCCTGGGCCTGGAATCGGAGTACCGCTATCTGGCACCGCGCTACAGCGGCCAGCTGAATGCCGACCTGCTGCCCGACGACCGCCTGGCCGGCCGCACCCGCCATGCGCTGAACCTGCGCCACGAGCACCAGCTACCGCGCGGCGGCGCGCTGCAGCTGCGCGGCCTGCGGGTGTCGGACGACGCCTGGTGGAAGGACTTCCAGGCACCCGACGACGTGCTCACGCCGCGCCTGCTGGGGTCGCAGGCGCGCTGGTCGCAGCCCCTGGCCTGGCAGGGTTTCACGCTGGACGCCTACGCGCAGGCGCAGCACTGGCAGGTGCTGCAGGACCTGGAAGCCCCGATCACCGCGCCCTATGCGCGCCGCCCGCAGCTGGGCCTGGCGGGGCAGGGGGCGCTGGGCCCGCTGGAGCTGAGTGTCGAGACCGAACTCAACCGCTTCGAGCGGCCGGATGACGACGCCGCCGGCACCCGCCCGGAGGGCTGGCGCTGGCATGGCGTGGGCACGCTGGCCTGGCCGCTGCGGCAGGGCGGCCTGGCCATCGTGCCGCGGCTGTCGCTCAACGCCGCCAGCTACCGCACCGACCAACCCATGGCCGACGGCCGGCGCCATGCGCGGCGCCTGGTCCCCACGCTGTCGCTGGACACATCGCTGGAATTCGAGCGCGAGACCGATCTGTGGTTCGGCCGCACGCTGCGCCAGACGCTGGAGCCGCGCCTGCTGTGGGTGCGCACACCCTACCGCCGGCAGGACCAGCTGCCCAACTTCGACGCCTGGGGCAAGGACTTCAACCTCAGCTCCATCTACACGCCCAACGCCTTCTCGGGCGTGGACCGTGTGTCGGACGCGCACGAGCTCACGGCCGGTGCCACCAGCCGCCTGATCGACCCGCAGAACGGCAACGAGCTGCTGCGCCTGGGCGTGGTGCAGCGTTACCTGTTCCGCGACCAGCTGGTGGCGCCGCAGTCGGACGGGCAGGTGGACGGCGCGCCGCTGGAGCAGCGGTTTTCCGACATCCTGCTGCTGGGTTCGACCACGCTGATCCCGCAGTGGTCGCTGGACGCATCGCTGCAGTACAGCCCCGACATCGGCCGCCTGTCGCGCTCCATCCTGGGCGCCAGCTACACGCCCGGGCCCTACCGCACCCTCAGCGGCCGTTACCGGCTCGCGCGTGGCGTCAGCGAGCAGTTCGAGCTGGGTTGGCAGTGGCCCTTGTACAAGGCCGAGGCACCGGCCGCCGGCAGCGCAAGCGGCGGCTGCCGGGGCACCTGGTACAGCGTGGGCCGCCTGAACTACAGCCTGCGCGACAGCCGCGTCACCGATTCCCTGCTGGGCGCCGAGTACGACGCCGGCTGCTGGATCCTGCGCGTGGTGGCCGAGCGCCTGTCCACCGGCCGCAGCGAGGCCACCACGCGGCTGCTGCTGCAGCTGGAGCTGGTGGGCCTGTCGCGCCTGGGTTCCAACCCGCTGCAGGTCTTGAAGGACAATATCCCCGGTTACCGCCTCCTGAGGGAAGACCGCGACGAGCGGGCCGACCCGAGCTCCCCATGACTGCACCGTTCCGATTCCGGCGTCTGGCCGCCTGTCTGGCCGCGGGCCTGGCCTGCGCGGCCACCCTGCCGGCCGCTGCCCAGGGCCGCGAGATTGCACCGCGGGTTGTCGCCACGCCCGGTGACCACATCGTCGCCGTGGTCAACCAGGAGCTGGTCACCGCCGTCGAGTTGGACCGCCGCCAGGCCCAGCTGCGCCAGGCCGCGCAGCGTGCCGGGCAGCCGCTGCCCGCCGCGGCCGATCTCCGGCGCGAAGCGCTGGACAGCCTGATCGAGGAGCGGGTGATCGTCACCCATGCCCGCGAGCAGGGCTGGCGCATCGACGACGGTGAACTCGACCGTGCCGTGCAGAGCGTGGCCGCGCAGAACCAGCTCACGGTGGAGCAGCTGCGCCAGCGCCTGCAGGCCGATGGCCTGGACATGGGCCGCTTCCGCAGCAACCTGCGCGACCAGATCGCGGTGGAGCGCACGCGTGAGCGCGAGGTGGTCGACCGCATCGTCGTCAGCGAAGAAGACATCGACCGCGAACTGAAGGCCGAGCGTGATGCCGCGCGTGGCAATGCCGACCTGAACATCGCCCAGATCCTGGTGCGGGTGCCCGACGGCGCCGACGCCGCGGTGGTGGCCGAGCGCCGCGCCGTGGCCGAACGTGCGCTGGCGCGTGTGCGGGCCGGCGAAGCCTTTGATGTGGTGGCGCGCGAGCTGTCCGACGACAGCAGCCGCGAGCGTGGCGGCGAACTCGGCCTGCGCCCGGCCGACCGCCTGCCCGACCTGTTCGTCGACACCGTGCGCGCGCTGGAGCCAGGCCAGGTGGCCGCGGCCCCGGTGCGCAGCGGCGCAGGTTTCCACGTGCTGAAGCTGGTGCAGCGCGGCGACGGCAACGCCGACCCGGCGGCCGTGGTCGAGACCCGGGCCCGCCACATCCTGCTGCGCACCTCCGACCAGGCCAGCCCCGAACAGGCGGCCCGCCGGCTGCAGCAGCTCAAGCGCATCATCGAAAGCGGCGAGCGCCGGTTCGAGGACGTGGCACGCGAGTTCTCGGAAGACGGCTCGGCCGCCGCCGGTGGTGACCTGGGCTGGTTCGGCCCCGGCATGATGGTGCCGGAGTTCGAGCAGCCGGCCATGCGCCTGGCACCGAACCAGATCTCCGACCCGGTGGCCTCGCGTTTTGGTGTGCACCTGATCCAGGTGCTGGAGCGGCGGCGCGTGGCCATAGCGCCGGCGCAGAAGCGCGAGCAGGTGCGCAACGTGCTGCGCGAACGCAAGTTCCAGCAGTCTTTCGACGAGTGGGTGACCGAGCTGCGCGCCCGCGCCTACATCGAGCTGCGCGAAGGCGGCGCCACCACCGCGGCGCGCTGACGCCCGTGGTGCAACACCAGGCCCGCAAACGGTTCGGCCAGCACTTCCTGACCGACACCGCCGTCATCGCCGGCATCGTGCGTGCGATCGAGCCGCGCCCGGGCCAGGCCCTGGTGGAGATCGGCCCCGGCCTGATGGCCATGACACAACCGCTGCTGGAACGCTGCGGGGCGATGACCGTGATCGAGCTCGACCGCGACCTGGCCGCCCGCCTGCGCGGCCGCCCCGGGCTGAACGTGATCGAATCCGACGTGCTGAAGGTGGACTTCGGGGCCCTGGCCGATGCGGCCGACGCCGCCGGCCAGCCGCTGCGGGTGGTGGGCAACCTGCCCTACAACATCTCCAGCCCCATCCTGTTCCACCTGCTGCCCTGGGCGCACCGCATCCAGGACCAGCACTTCATGCTGCAGAAGGAGGTGGTGGAGCGCATGGCCGCCACCCCGGCGCACAAGGACTACGGGCGCCTGAGCGTGATGCTGCAGTGGCGTTACCACGTGGAATCGGTGCTGGACGTGCCGCCCGAGGCCTTCGACCCGCCGCCGCGGGTGGACTCGGCCATCGTGCGCATGCTGCCCTGGCCCGAGCCGGCGGCGGTGGACCCGGCGCTGCTGTCGGAGCTCGTGCAGGTGGCGTTTTCACAGCGCCGCAAGCTGCTGCGCCACACGCTGGGGCGCTGGCTGGAGCAGCGCGGTTTCAGCGGTGAATTTGATGTGCATCGGCGCGCGGAGGAAGTCCCGGTGCAGGACTACCTCTCGCTCGCACTCAAGCTGCGTTGAGCCACATCGCGGTATCGAAGGCGCTGCTCATCATCGGCATGTTGGTGCCGAAGTTGGGGTTGAGGCCGCTCTTGTTTGCGGCGACCTTGGCCGCCGGCTTGGCGGGGCTGCTCGTGGGGGCCACTTCCGTCGCCCGCTCCCATGACCCGATTTCCTGGGAGCGGGCTACTGAAAAGAATAGAAACACCTGAACGGTATTCGTCGTTCCCCCCAGTAATCGGCGGCGTCGCGGAAGACATCGAGCAGCTGCTCGCGGGCCTCGCGGTCGAAGCGGGGGTTGTCCGGCAATTGCTCCAGCACCACCACGAAGCCCGGCTGCTGGCCGGACTTGTGGACCAGGTCGGTCATGCAGTCGTACAAGGCGTCCAGGTTCTTGCCGAAGTGCGCCGGGAAGGTGAAGGAGGTGGCAATCGCCTCCAGCACGTCCGGCTTGGACTGGGCGTTCGCCAGGTTGGCGTACAGGAAGTGCTGGCCGGCGGCCTGCGCCGCGGTCATGAGCTCATCGACGCGGTAAGCGCGGATGGACTGCACGATGTTCGGACGGACGGTCTGCAAGAGCATGGTCGCGATCCCCCTTGGTTCTGACAAGATGAAGCCGGTGTCAACGCCCATCACGGCACGATGCGCTGAAAGCTCGCATAGTGATCGGCGGTGTAAAAACAAGCGTCCGGGGCCACCGGACGGGTGCCGCCGCAGACGATGCGGCGGGCGCCCCGGTTGGAGGCCCCAGGCGTCTTCACGGTGTACTCGCGGTAATAACCCCGGGGATGCAGCGGGAGCAGGCGTTCGCGGTTGCCGAACACGCTGCCATCCTTGCGGTACGGGAACGGCCCGCCTGCCAGGATGAGCTGGTGTGTTTGCTGCGCCTGTGGCGGCAATGTGGACAAGGCCACCGAAGCGCTGGCCGGCGACACCGCCGACGATTCACTGCGGGCCTGCGCCGGAAGCTGCCAACCGCCAGCCAGAGCTGCGGTTGTGGTGACAGCGAGCGCTAACTTCTTGAGAGCCTGCCCAGCTGCGACCTGACCGGAGAAGAACACGGGATAACCCTGAATAATCAGGCCCGAATGCTACCGGAAACCCCCTAAAACCTCAAGCTGTCCGCCCTGGTTTGGGGCTTTTTGACCCACCGCCCAGGCGCTCGCCTGCCTGGGCGGTGCCGTTTCAGCGGCCTGCGTTGGCGTCGGCGACGGCCAGCGCCGTCATGTTGACGATGCGGCGCACGGTGGCCGAAGGCGTGAGGATGTGCACCGGCAGCGCCGCGCCCAGCAACACCGGGCCGATGGCGATGCCGCCGCCGGCTGCCGTCTTCAGCAGGTTGTAGGCGATGTTGGCGGCATCGATGCCGGGGAAGACCAGCAGGTTGGCCTCGCCTGCCAGCGTGCTGCGTGGCATCACGGCCCGGCGCGCCGCGGCGTCGAGCGCGGTGTCGCCGTGCATCTCGCCGTCCACCTCCAGCCAGGGCGCCTGCTCGCGCAGCAGCGCCAATGTGCGGCGCATCTTCTGCGCGCTGGGCAGGGCCTCGGAGCTGCCGAAGTTCGACGCCGACAGCAGCGCCGCCTTGGGGTGCTGGCCAAAGCGCAGCATCTCTTCGGCCGCCATCACGGTGATCTCGGCCAGCTCTTCCGGCGTCGGGTCGACGTTGACATGTGTGTCCACCAGGAACAGCTGGCGGTTGGGCAGCAGCAGGCCGTTCATGCAGGCGTAGACCTGCACGTCCTGCGGCGTGCTCGGGCTGCCGCCCACGCGTTTGCCGATCACCTGGTCGATGTAGTGCAGGTGGTTGGCGGTGGTGCCCCAGGTGCCGCACAACATGCCGTCGACCTCGCCTTTGTGCAGCAGCATCGACGC
>CAYTWU010000109.1:0-10659 GCA_964442175.1 uncultured Rubrivivax sp. | reverse complement strand
CGCTGATCAGCCCCTGGAACGTGCCCTTCATGACCGCCACCTGGAAGGTCGCGCCCTGCCTGGCCTTCGGCAACACCGCGGTGCTGAAGATGAGCGAACTCTCGCCGCTGACGGCCGCGCGCCTGGGCGAACTGGCGCTGGAGGCCGGTGTGCCACCCGGCGTGCTGAACATCGTGCACGGTTATGGCAAGACGGCGGGCGAAGCGCTGGTGCGCCACCCGGACATCCGCGCCATCAGCTTCACGGGCAGCACGGCCACGGGCGAGCGCATCGTGGCCGGCGCGGGGCTGAAGAAGTTCAGCATGGAACTCGGCGGCAAGAGCCCGTTTGTCATCTTCGACGACGCGGACTATGCGCGCGCGCTGGACGCCGCCGTGTTCATGATCTTCAGCAACAACGGCGAGCGCTGCACCGCGGGCTCCCGCATCCTGGCGCAGCAAAAGATCTACGACCGGTTTGCGGCAGATTTTGCGGCCCGCGCCGCGCGCATCAGCGTGGGCGACCCGCTGGACGAGAAGACCACCATCGGCCCGATGATCTCGCCCGAGCACCTGGCCAAGGTGCGGCGCTACATCGAGCTCGGGCCGCAAGAAGGTGCGGAACTGCTCACCGGCGGCCTGGACCAGCCCGACCTGCCACCCACGCTGCGTGCCGGCAACTTCGTCAAGCCGACGGTGTTTGCCAACGTGAAGAACCACATGCAGATCGCGCAGGACGAGATCTTCGGCCCGGTGGCCTGCCTGATCCCGTTTGCCGACGAAGCCGAGGCGGTGCAGATCGCGAACGACACGCGCTACGGCCTGAGCAGCTACGTCTGGACCGAAAACCTCGGCCGCGCGCACCGCGTGGCCGCCGGCATCGAAGCGGGCATGTGCTTCGTCAACAGCCAGAACGTGCGCGATCTGCGTCAGCCATTCGGCGGCACCAAGGCCTCGGGCACGGGCCGCGAGGGTGGCACCTGGAGCTACGAGGTCTTCCTGGAGCCGAAGAACGTCTGTGTCAGCCTGGGTTCGCACCACATTCCGCATTGGGGAGTGTGAGGTGGTGTGCAAGCACTGTTTCACCACCAAGGCACAAAGGGCACAAAGGGCACAAAGAATGCATTGCATCCCTGAATTTCCTCGGTGCTCTTGGTGTCTTGGTGTCTTTGTGGTGAAAGGCGCGGCGCACCGCCACTCTCCGCCGAAAGCAAACTGAACCATGGGCACGCTCGCACTCGCTGCCAAGATCACCCACGTGCCCTCGCTGTACCTCAGCGAGTTGCCGGGCCCGCGCCAGGGTTGCCGGCAGGCGGCGATCGACGGCCACCACGAGATCGGCCGGCGCTGCCGCGCACTGGGCGTGGACACCATCGTTGTCTTCGACACGCACTGGCTGGTGAACGCGGGTTACCACATCAACTGTGCGCCCCACCACCGGGGTGTCTACACCAGCAACGAGCTGCCGCACTTCATCAGCAACATGCCCTACGAGGTGGACGGCAACCCGCGGCTGGGTCAGCTGATGGCCGAGGTGGCCAATGCCCACGGCGTGGAGACGCTGGCCCACCCCGCCACCACGCTGCCGCTGGAGTACGGCACCCTGGTGCCGATGCGCTACATGAACGCCGACCGGCACTTCAAGGCCGTGTCCGTCTCGGCGCTGTGCATGGTGCACAGCCTGGCCGAAAGCGCGCGCCTGGGCTGGGCCATCCGCCGTGCCATCGAAGACCGCTACGACGGCACGGTGGCGCTCTTCGCCAGCGGCTCCTTGTCGCACCGCTTCGCGCAGAACGGCCTGGCGCCAGAGTACGCCGACAAGATGTGGAGCCCCTTCCTGGAGCGGCTGGACCACATGGTGGTGGGCATGTGGCAGGCCGGCGAATGGGCCGATTTCTGCGAGATGCTGCCCGAGTACGCCGCCAAGGGCCATGGCGAAGGTTTCATGCACGACACCGCGATGCTGCTGGGTGCGCTGGGCTGGGACTGTTACGACGGCCGGGCCGAGGTGGTGACGCCGTTCTTCGGCAGCTCCGGCACGGGGCAGATCAACGCCATCCTGCCGGTGACACCGATGCCGGCTGACCTGAAAGTGGCCGGGCCGCGCAGCCCCGCCGCACGGCTCTGAACCCCATGCCGCACCTCGTCATCCTCTACACGCCGCAGATCGAACATCAGACCGACATGTCGGCGCTGTGCCGGCGCCTGGCCGACACCATGGGGGCCGTGCGGGACGACGCTGGCAAGCCGGTCTTCCCGACCGGCGGCATCCGCGTGCTGGCCTACCCGGCGGCGCACCACGCCACCACCGACGGCAGCGGCGACCACGCCTTCTGCTACCTGAACCTGCGCATGGGCCGCGGCCGCAGTGCCTCGGTGCACCAGCGTGCCGGTGAGGCGCTGGTGGCCACCGCGCGCGAACACTTTGCGCCGCTGCTGGCCGCCCGCCCCATCGGCCTGACGCTGCAGATCGACGAAGGCCCCGAGGTTTTCGACGGCAAGTTCGGCAACCTCCACCCGCTGTTCAACAAACCATGAACCTGAGCCCCGACACCCATGCCGCACTGGCCCGCCGGCTCTTCGATGCGCGGCAGCAGCGCACGCCGCTGCGCCACTTCTCGCGCGAGTTCCCGGCCATGGACATCGCCGACGGTTACGCGATCCAGCGTGCGTGGGTGGCGCTGGAGCTGGCCGCCGGCCGCACGATCCGCGGCCGCAAGATCGGCCTGACCTCGCGTGCCATGCAGCTGTCCAGCCAGATCACCGAGCCCGACTTTGCGCCGTTGATGGACGACATGTTCTTCGACAACGCCAGCGACATCCCGCTGAACCGCTTCATCGCGCCGCGCGTGGAGGTGGAGTTTGCGTTCATCCTCGGCAAGCCTTTGAAAGGCCCGGGCGTCACGCTGTTCGACGTGCTGGCCGCGGCCGATTGGGTGACCCCGGCGGTGGAGATCATCGACGCGCGCATCGAACAGTTCGACCGCGAGAGCAAGTCGCCGCGCAAGGTCTTCGACACCATCAGTGACTTCGCGGCCAACGCCGGCATCGTGCTGGGCGGTCGCCCGGTGCGGCCGACCGAGGTGGACCTGCGCTGGGCCGGCGCCATGTTGTTCAAGAACGGCGTGATCGAAGAAACCGGCCTGGGCGCAGCAGTGTTGAACCACCCGGCCAACGGCATCGCCTGGCTGGCCAACAAGATCGCGCCCTGGGACGAGCAGCTGAACGCGGGCGACGTGGTGCTGGCCGGCAGCTTCACGCGGCCGACACCGGCCGTGGCCGGCGACAGCTTCCACGTCGACTACGGCCCGTTGGGCGCCATCAGCTTCCGTTTCACGTGAGCCTTCAGCAGACGGCTTGGCGCTGGCACCGCTGGCTGGGCTGGTTGGCCGGCCTGCAGGTGGCGGTGTGGGTGACGAGTGGCGTGCTGTTTGCGCTGCTGCCCTTCGAGCCCTGGGTCAAGGGCGGCGATGACCTGAAGCGCCCGCTGCTGGCGCTGAACAGCTTGCCGCCGGCCTTGAACGGCATCGAGCCCGCCCAGGTGCGTTCGCTGGTCGCGGTGGCCACGGCCGCCGGCCCGGCCTGGCGCGTGACGCTGCAGGGCGAGCCTCGGCCGCGCCACCTGCCGATGGCCGGCGGTACCTGGGTGGCACCCGATGCCGCCACCATCCAGGCCTACGCCCAGACACTGCTGCAACAGCCGCTGCCTGTGCGCGCGGTGGAGCGGCTGGCGCAGGTGCCCACACGCCTCTTGATCGTCGAAGAAACCGGGGGCCGTGGCGACCTGTGGCGCGTGCAGTTCGACGATGCGCTGGGCACGCGGCTGTACTTCGACGGGCCCAGCGGCGAGTTCGTCACACACCGCAACGAGGCCTGGGTCTGGTACGACTTCTTCTGGCGCCTGCACATCATGGACTACACCGGCGGCGAGGACTTCAACAACACGCTGCTGCGCGTGGCCTCGGTGCTGTCATGGGTGTTGGTGGCCGCGGGCGTGGTGCTGGCGGTGCTGGCCGCGCGGCGCAGGATTCGCCGCCGTCATTGATCCGGGTCAAGCCTGACCGGCGGCGGCTTTTTCAGAATGCCGCATGCCCACCGAACTGTTCCACCGTGATGGCCACCGCTGCCTGATGTTCAGCGACCTGGGCGACGACGCCGGCGAGGCGGTGCAGGCCAACCAGTTTCTGATCGTTGACGATGACACGGGCGCGGTCATCGACCCTGGGGGCAACCTGGCCTACAGCGAGCTGTACCTGGCGATGACACGGCACTTTCCGCCGCAGCGGCTGGCGGCCATCATCGCGTCGCACGCCGACCCGGACATCGTGGCGGCGCTGGACCGCTGGACCACGGCCACGCCGGCGAAGATCTACATCTCCCGCGTGTGGGAGCGTTTCATCCCGCACTTCTGCAAGCCGGGCAAGACCAGCGGCCGCATCGTCGGCATCCCCGACGTCGGCATGCGCATCCGCATCGGCCGGCACGACCTGATCGCGCTGCCCGCGCACTTCCTGCACGCCGAAGGCAACTTCCAGTTCTACGACCCGGTGAGCCAGATCCTGTTTTCGGGCGACCTGGGCGTGTCGCTGGTCAGTGGCCCGGTCGCACGGACCCCGGTCAGCTCGCTGGCCGGGCTGCTGCCGCGCATGGAAGCCTTCCACCAGCGCTACATGGTCAGCAACAAGGTGCTGCGGCTGTGGGCCGACATGGTGACGCCGCTGCCGATCTCGATGATCGTGCCGCAGCATGGCGCGCCGCTGGCCGGGCCGGCGGTGGGCGAGTTCATCCGCTGGGTGCGCACGCTGGACTGCGGCATCGACCGCATGGGCGCGGCGGACTACCAGGTGCCGGCCTGATCAGATCCGCATCGGCCCCACCACATAGGCGAAGTCCGGCTGCGCAGGCAGTGTGAACAGCAGCGGGCTGTGTGCATCGCGCAAGGCCAGGTGCACGGTCGGCGCTTCGCTGCTGGCCAGCAGGTCGATCAGGTAGGCGGCGTTCAGGCCGATCTCCAGGTCGATGCCGGCGTGGTCGGCCGGCAGTTCCTCCACGGCTTCTTCCTGCTCGGCGTTGGCCGCCACCATGCGCAGGCCACCGGGGAAGAAACTGAGCTTGAGCCCGCGGAATTTTTCGCTCGCCAGTATCACGGCACGCTGCACGCTGGCCAGCCAGGCGGCGCGGTCCACCGACACGGCCAGGGTCTGCTGGGTCGGCAGCACACGCCGGTGGTCGGGGAACTGGCCTTCGATCACGGTGCTGACCAGCTCCAGCGCGCCCAGCCGGCAGCGCACCTGGCCCACGGCCAGCTGCAGCTGCACGGCGTCATCGGGGCGGGTGCGCAGCAGGCGCTGCAGCTCGGTGACGGTCTTGCGCGGCACGATCACGGCCAGCGCCGGGCCGTCGTGGGCCACGTCGGCATGGGCCACCGCCAGCCGGTTGCCATCGGTGCCCACCAGCGTCAGCCGGCCCGCCGCCAGGCTGAACAGCAGGCCGTTGAAGAAGTAGCGGATGTCCTGCACCGCCATCGCAAAGGCCACGCGGTCGATCAGCGCCAGCAGCGCGCTGCGCGGCATGTCCAGGGTGATGGCCCCTGCCGGTGCGTCGGGCGCGGCCGGGAAGTCGGCGGCCGGCAGCGTCTGCAGCGCAAAGCGGCTGCCGCCGCTGCGCAACGCGAGCCGGTCACGCTCGGCCGCCAGGGTCAGGCGCTGGCCGGCGGGCAGGGCGCGCAGGATGTCGTGCAGCTTGTGCGCCGGCACCGTGGTGGCGTGCGCCCCGGAACCGGCGCCCAGGTCGGCCATGACGGTGACATGCCGCTCCAGGTCGGAACTGGCCAGTTCGACCTGGCCGCCCACCTGCCGCAACCGCACATGCGCCAGCACCGGCAGCGTGTGGCGGCGCTCGACGATGCCCACCACGGGCTGCAGCGCGGCCAGCAGGGTGTCGCGGTCGGTGTTGCAGAAGGTGGTCATGCGCCGTCTCCGGCGCTGCGCTGGCGTGTGGGCTCGCGTGTGGGCTCGAACAAGGCCGCCTGTTCGCTGCGGTGCTTGTCGGCAAAGCCGCGCATGAAGTGCCGCAGCACCTCGGCCGCGACCAACCCCTGCGACTGGCAGGCGGCCACAAAGTCGTCTCGCAGCGCGCGTTCGACGCGGATGCGCATGCCGGCGTCCTTGGTGTGCATGGTTCTTCTCCGAATTGGATACACATCTGTGTATCCATGGTGTCTTCACTATACCGGCACTTCCAAGGCCCGGGCCACAATCGTGCCGATGTCCCCCGCCCACCACGCCCCCGACAGCCGCTACGCCTGGACCCGCTTGGTGGTGACGCTGCTGGCGATGACGCTGGGCAGCAGCGCGATGTACGTGGTGGCCGTGGTGCTGCCGGCGGCGCAGGCCGAGTTCGGCGTCGCGCGTGCCGATGCCTCGCTGCCCTACACGCTGCTGATGGTGGGTTTCGGCCTCGGCGGTTTGTTGATGGGCCGGCTGGCGGACCGTTTTGGCGTCGCCACGGTGCTGTGGATCGGCGCCGTGGGCCTGTGCAGCGGTTACCTGCTGGCGGCGCGCACCGAGTCCATCCTCGCCTTCGCCCTGGTACACGGCGTGCTGCTGGGGGCGCTGGGCAGCGCCACGGCCTTTGCGCCGCTGGTGGCCGACACGGCGCTGTGGTTCGTGCGCCGGCGCGGCATCGCGGTGGCCATCTGCGCCAGCGGCAACTACCTGGCCGGTGCCATCTGGCCGCCGCTGGTGCAGTGGGGCATCGCGGCCCATGGCTGGCGCACGGCCTACACCGTGCTGGGTCTGGTCTGCGGCGTCGGCCTGGCGCTGCTGGCCCTGGCGATGCGCGAGCGCCCGCCAGCCGCCGCGGCGCCGGTGCTGCGTGCGGGCAGCGCCGCGCCATCCGACCGCCCTTTCGGCCTGGCGCCGGCCACCGCCCTGCTGCTGCTGTGTGTGGCCGGCGTGGCCTGCTGCGTGGCGATGGCGATGCCGCAGGTGCACATCGTGGCCTACTGCGGCGACCTGGGCTATGGCGCCGCGCGTGGCGCCGAGATGCTGTCGCTGATGCTGGCCTGCGGCATTGCCAGCCGCTTGATCAGCGGCGCCATCTGCGACCGCATCGGCGGCGTGCGCACGCTGCTGCTGGGCTCCGCGCTGCAGGGGCTGGCGCTGCTGCTCTTTGTGCCGGCCAACTCGCTGGTGTCGCTCTACGTGGTGTCGGCGCTGTTCGGCCTGTTCCAGGGCGGCATCGTGCCCAGCTACGCGATCATCGTGCGCGAGCACTTTCCTGCCGCTGTGGCCGGCGCACGCACGGGCGCGGTGTTGATGGCCACGTTGTTTGGCATGGCCTTGGGCGGCTGGATGTCGGGCAAGGTCTTCGACCTGACCGGCTCCTACGAAGCCGCGTTCCTGAACGGCATCGCGTGGAACGCGCTGAACCTGGGCATCGCGGGCTGGTTGTGGTGGCGTGTGCGTGGCCCGCGTCCACCGCTGAAGGAGGCCTTGGCATGAAGCTGCTCGTCATCGGCGGCACCCGTTTCCTGGGCCGCCATGTGGTGGAGGCGGCGGTGGCGCGTGGGGATGCCGTCACAGTGTTCAACCGCGGGCGCAGTGGCACGGTGCCCGCGGGCGTCGAACAACGTTTCGGTGACCGCCGGGCCGACCTGTCCGCGCTGGCCGAGGGGACCTGGGACGCCGTGGTCGACACCTGCGGCTACCTGCCGCGCGAGGTGGCGGCGATGGCGGCCCGGTTGCAGGGCCGGGTGGGCCGCTACGTGTTTGTGTCCTCGGTGTCGGTTTACGCGTCCACGGCCCAAGGCAACGACGAGGCCGGCGCGGTCGGCCTGATCGACGACATCGACACCGAGGTGGTCGATGGCCGCACCTACGGCCCGCTGAAGGCGCTGTGCGAAGCGGCCCTGCAGCAGCGTCTGGAGGGGGCGGCACTCGTCCTGCGGCCCGGCCTGATCGTCGGCCCGCACGACCCGACGCAGCGCTTCACCTACTGGCCGGCGCGCCTGGGCCGGGCGCGCGATGGCGAGCCGGTGCTGGCCCCGGGCCGCCCCGACGCGGCGGTGCAGGTGATCGATGCACGCGACCTCGCGGCCTTCACGCTGAAGCTGCTGGACGAGGCTGCCACGGGCAGCTTCAACACCGTCGGCGAACCCACGACCCTGGCCGATGTGCTGCAGGCCTGCGCCGCCGCCGCCGGTGTGCAGCCCGCCTGGCGCTGGATCGACATGGCCACGCTGCAGGCCCGCGGCCTGCAGCCCTGGCGCGACTTGCCGCTGGCCCTGCCGGACGATGCCGAGCATGCGGGTTTCATGCAGACCGATGTGCGGCGGGCGCTGGCGGCCGGCCTGGCCACGCGGCCGCTGGCGCAGACGGTGGCCGACACCCTGGCCTGGTGGCGCAGCCTGCCCGCCGATCAGCAGGTGTTCGACAAGGCCGGCCTGACGCCCGAGCGCGAGCAGCAGGCCCTGGCCGGGTGAGCCTCAGCGTGCGGCGATGCCGATGGACGGCGCGGGTGCGGCCGATTCGGCGCGCTGCTCTGCGTGCAGGCAGTTGTCCACCTCGCGCCGGCCCAGGCGGGCGTTCAGCAGCATCGACTTGGCGGGGATCTGCAGCCAGACCATGCCCGCCTTGGCATCTTCCAGCCGGACTGCACCGGTGCTCGTGACCTGAGGCACCAGCGTGTAACGCGCCTTCTTGTGCAGCAGCTCGAAGTGGCCCGGGCGGCCCTCGATGGCCTGCAGGCGCACCGCCTGCTTCAGCTCGCAATCGGCATCGCCCAGGTAGACCCGGCTGGCGGCGTCCAGTTGTTCCGGGCTGAGTTCGGTGGCGAGCGCGGGCAGGGTGCTCAGGCAAAGCAGGGCGGCAAGCAGGCGCATGGTGTGGGGTCCGTCAAAGGGTGGTGGGGCAGCCGCCATGCTCGGCGGCCCCGCCGTGTGCAGGCGTTGGCGATTGCAAGCAGTGGCAAAAAGCCACCGTGCGCGTCACGGGGTGCTGTCGGCAAAAAACGCGGCGCGAACGGTGGCCGTGAGCTGCGGCCCGTCGGCGCTGGAAGTGCGGTGCGCACGCTCCAGCACATGCCAGAAGAAGCGGTAACTGGCGCGGTCGTGCAAGGTGTCACGGTGGCGGATGGGCGCCCACTGCGCTGCCTGTGCGGCAAACAGGATCTCGGCGGCCAGGTCGACCTCGGCCGTGGTGGGCGCAAAGGCGTCGACGATGGGCTGCACCTGTGACGGATGGATGCTCCACATCCGCATGTAACCGAACTCGCGCGATGCGCGTGTGGCCGCCTCCTGCAGCGCGGCCGGGTGCTTGAACTCCGTGACCACGCAGTGCGAGGGCACCTTGCCGAAGGCGTGGCAGGCGGCTGCGATCTCCAGCTTGGCGCGTTTCACCAGCGGGTGCTGGAACTGCCCCGGCACGCCCATGGCCGACAGCGGCACCGCGCCGCGGTGCGCCGAGACGAAGTCCATCAGCCCGAAGGACAGGGATTCGATGCGCGGGTGGGCCGCGATGGCCATCACCTCGCGCAGGCCCCCGTGGGTCTCGATCAGCGCGTGCAGCGGCACGTGGCGGCCGCCGGTGGCGTCCACGGCGTGCACGGCGCGTTCCACGTCGGCCAGGCCGGCGGGTTTGGGCAGCATCAGGTAGGCCGGCGGGTTCTTGGCCCGCATCACCGCGCGCAGCACATCCGAGAAGCGCGGGTGCGTGGCCGGCAGCACGCGCACGCCGACCCGGCCGAAGCGGTTGTCCGGGCTGTCCAGCAGCTCGGCGATCAGCTGCGCGTGTTCGACCTCGTGACCCACCGGCGCGCCGTCTTCGTTGTCCAGCGTGACGTCGAACACCGGGCCCAGCTGGGCCTGCAGCGCCAGGCTCTTGCGCATGCGGTCTTCCACGCCTGCGTAGTGGTCGCAGACCGGCAGCGAAGGCGCGGCCGGTTCACCGGGGTCGAACAGGGCTTGGCGGGGGTGCAGGGCGCTCATGGTCTCGGGGCTGGGAAAGCCCCGAGGGTAGCGCCAATCAGGGGCTGGTGAGGGTCAGCGCAGGGGCTGGCTGCGCGCAGCGATGGTGACGCTGTTGTTTTCGATCACGCGCAGTGAATCGAAGGCCCCGTCGGCACCGGGCTCGAAAGCCACGGTCAGGCGGCCGTCGCGCGTGGCAAAGCGGTTCGGACCGACCGGCTCCAGCGAGCGCGCCCAGCCATTGTCCAGCGCGGCGGCCAGGTGCAGGCCGGGGCGCTGCACGCGCAGCACCCGGCCATCGGCCAGCGCGTAGTCACCGGTCATCGCGCGCAGCGTGCTGCGGTCGGGCAGAGGGATGGCCTGGCCGGCGACCTCGACCACCTGCGACGGATTTTGTGCCACGGCGGGCAGGGCGGCGAAGCAGAACAGGGCAGTGGTGACTGACAAGGCGTTGATGCGGGACATGGTGTTTCTCCAGGGCAGGTTGATGCGGCCCCTGCATTGAGCCGCCCACCCCGCCTCCTGTCCCGTGCCACCAGACGAACGGCGGCTCGGCAGTGCCCGCTGGTGTCTGGCGCGGCCCCAGCTGCAATGGCCCCCAGCGACCCATCGAAATGGCCCGCCCAGGAAAAAGCCGGCCCAGGGCCGGCTTGTCTTGTGCAGCGGCTGCGGTTTACAGCAGGTGCTTCACGCCGTCCTGCTCGCCGATCAGCT
>CAYTWU010000108.1:0-10670 GCA_964442175.1 uncultured Rubrivivax sp. | reverse complement strand
GGGCGCGCGCGGCGAGCACCGGGTCCGCGAGCGGGCCGGCCAGCGCCACCGCTTCCAGCGCGGCATCCAGGCCCCGGGGGTCGTACAGGTGCGTCAGCACGTAGGAGCGCTGGCAGGCAGCCAGGCAACGCTGGCGTGGGCCGTCAGCGGCGGCCTGCAGCAGGTCCACCTCGGCCAGCGCCGCCTGCGCGTTTTCGACCACGACCGTCAGCCCGCAGGCGGCATAGGCGGCTTCGAAGGCACCGCCGGCGTCATCGACGCGGCCGAACAGCTGTGCGGCCTTGCGGTGCAGCGTCAGGGCCTTGCCCATCAGGCCAACGCGCCGGGCATCCAGTGCCGCGGTCGCGTAGTCGGCCGCGGCCGCCGCGTCGTCGCCCGCGGCCTCGAAGTGCGGCGCCCGGCGTTCGGCCGGGACGGCCAGGCCTTGCATCGCCCGCGCCACGTCACGGTGCAGCGGGGCCTGCAGTTCGGCCGGCACGCCGGCCTGCAGCGCCTGGCCGTACAGCGCGTGCGCGATGCGGCCGTTGCGCAGCACGCCGATGTCCTGCAGCCGCTTCCAGGGCGTGACCAGGTCGATGGCGCGGCAGTCCAGCACGGCGGCGGCCAGCCGGTCGTCGAAGTCCGCGCTGGCGATCGCCAGCAGCCAGGCCAGCCGTCGCGTCGGTTCGTCGGCCCGGTCGAGCTGGCGCCCCAGCCGCAGCAGCGCCTCTTGCGGCACCGGCCAGCGGTCGGGTGGCGAACCGGTCCAGCGGCCCTGCAGGTCGAATTCGCGCAGCACCTGCAGCACCGACCACGGATGCCCACCCACGTGGGCCTGCAGCGACGCCGCCCAGGCCTCTGCCGCGTCGTCGGCCACACCGACGGCGCGCAGCCAGTCGCGCAGCGCCGGCTGGTCCAATGGGCCGATCGACAGCTCGGGCAGCGGTGCATCGCCGCGCCGGTGCAGCCAGCGGTCCAGGTCGGCGGGCAGCGGCGTGTCGCGGCAGGCCAGCAGCCAGCGCACACGCCCCGGTTTCAACGGCCACGCGGCCTGCAGCACCTCCAGCGATTCGTCGTCCAGGTCCTGCAGGTCGTCGATGGCCAGCGCGACATGGCCCGCGCCGGCCAGCAGGTCCAGCCAGCGCCGCAGCGCGGCAGCCAGCACGGGCGCAGGTGGCGGTGCCGTGGTGGACGCCAGCAGGGCCTGCAGCGGCGGATCGACCGCGACATCCGCGGCCGCAGCAGTGGCCAGCAGGGTCTCGCAGAGCGCGCGCAGCCCGCCGTGGCTGGCCGCCGCCGGTGCGCGCCCACGCAGCACCGCGGCGACTTTCCAGCGCTGCACCAGGTCCTCGAACAGGCGCGACTTGCCGATGCCCGCCGGCCCGCTCAGCAGCACCACGCCTTCCGAGGCCCACAGGCGTTCGGCGCGCCGCACCAGCTCGTCGCGACCGACGGTGAACGGTGGGTGGCGCAGGGCCGGCGCCCAGGCGCCGGCGGCTCCGGGCGTTGCCGGTGCTGCGGCGCGGATGCGCTGCGCCATCTGCTGCAGCGCGGGGCCAGGTTCCGCCTGCTGCTCGTCGGCGAGCCGGCGCTCGAATCGTGCGTGCAGCGCGAGTGCCGCTGCCGGGTCGCCGGTGCGCCAGTGCAGGCGCATGGCGGCCGCGATGCAGCGTTCGTCCAACGGGCTGCCTTCCAGCAGGCGCAGCGCGAGCTGCAGGGCGTCGCCGCCCCGGTCAGCGGCTTCCAGCGCATCCAGCCGCGCCAGCGCGGCGTCGATGCGGGCGGCGTGCCAGCGCGCCAGCCGCGGCACCAGGGCCTCGGCCAGCGCCGGCCATTCGCTCAGCACCTGGTCGTCGAACAGGGCAAGGAGCGGCGCCTCCGGGTCCAGCGGCCCGTGCAGGTCGTGCGTCACGCCGGGCGCCAGGTTCAGATGGGCCTCGCCTTGCAGCAACGGCGTGCCTGCGGCACGCGACAGCTTGTGCAGCACCTGGCGCAGCCGATTGCGGGCAGCATCGGCCGGCTGGCCGGGCGCCAGCAGCGCTGCCATCTCGTGGCGCGGCACCGCACCGGCCAGGGCCACCAGCGCCAGCAGTGCCGCATTGCGTGGTGACAAGGGCACCCGCCGACCGTCGCCGCGCACGATGCCCGCCGGCGGCAGCAGGCGCAGCGCGGCCGGGCCGGCCGGGGCGGGATTTTCACGCGGCACGTGGGCAAGCTCAGGAGGGGACAGGCCCATTCTGGCGCACCGGTCCGGGCCGGCGGCCCGGGTTGTCAGATCAAGGCCGGCGTTCGGCCAGCACGGCCGCCAGCCTGGCGCGCTGCACCTTGCCCAGCGCCGTCTTCGGCAGCTGCTCGGCCACCACGATGCGGCGCGGGTGCTTGAAGCGCGCCAGCCGCTGGTCGAACAGCGCCCGCAGTGCCGGCTCGTCCACGGTGCGGCTGGCGCGTGGCACCAGCACCAGCACCGGCACCTCGCCCCAGCGCGCATCCGGCAGGCCGACCACGCAGCACTCGGCGATGTCCGGGTGCTGCGCCAGCAGGTTCTCGATCTCGGCCGGGTGGATGTTCTCGCCGCCGGAGATGATGAGCTCCTTGCTGCGGCCGACGATCTGGTAGCTGCCATCGGCATGCAACACGGCCAGATCGCCGGTGTGGAACCAGCCGTCGGTGTCGAACGAGGGCTGTTCGCTGCGGTGGTAGCCACGCATCAGGTTGGCGGCTTTCAGCAGCACCTCGCCATCGGCCGCCAGCTTCACCTGCACCCCCAGGGCGGGCTGGCCGCAGTGCCCCACCTGCGCCATCGCATCCTGCGGGCGCAGCACGATGGAGACCGGGCCGGTTTCGGTGCCGCCGTAGACCTGGGCCACCGGGATGCCGCGCGCGTGGAAGGCCTGGATCAGCGCGTCCGGCACCACCTGCGAGCCGCAGTTGATGAACTGCAGCGACGACAGGTCGGCCGCGGGCCAACCGGGGTGTTCCACCACCGCCCGCATCACCGCCGGCACCAGCAGGCTGGTGGTGGGCCGCCAGGTGGCGACATCGTGCAGCCAGGCGGCCGGGTCAAAGCGTGCCTGCAGCTTCACGCGGCCACCGGCGGCCAGCGCCGGCAGCACCTGGATGCACAGGCCGCCCACATGGAACATCGGCAGCACCGCCAGCACGCGGGTGTGCGTGTCGAAACCCTGGGCGTCGATGGCCGCGGCGATGTTGGCCTGCATGCCCGCAGCGGTGTGGATGGCGCCCTTGGGCTGGCCGGTGGTGCCCGAGGTGTAGACCAGCATCAGGTCGCCGGCTTCGTGGCCCGGTGCGCGCGGCTGCGGCAACGGGGCCAGGGCCCGCACCTGGGCCGCCAGGCCGGTGTTGGCCTCGTCGTGCAACAGCTGCTGCAGGCCGGCGTGCTGCACGATGAAGGCCAGCTCGGCCGGTGCCAGGCGCCAGTTCAGCGGCACCCAGCGCGCGCCCAGGCGCCTGCAGGCCGTCAGCAGCGCCAGCGTGCGCAGGCTGTTGTGGGCCAGCCAGCCGATGCTGTCGCCGGCGGTGACGCCGAGCCCGCGCAGCGCGGCTTCTTCTGCGTCTGCGGCGCGTTCGACGTCCGCCGCGTCGAACTCGTCAATCACGCCACGATCTCTTCGTCGCGTTCGCCCGGTTCGTACAGGCACTCGCGGCCCAGCCGGTCTTGGCACAGCTCCGCCGTCCACGGCAGCATCAGGCTGCCGCAGCGGCTGTCGCGGTAGATGCGCTCCAGCGGCAGGCTCTTCAGCATGCTCTGGCCGCCGCAGGTGCGGATGGCCAGGCGCGCCAGGTCGTTGGCGTTTTCCATGATGCTGAAATGCGCGGCGTAGAGGCGCATGCGTGTGTCGCGGTCGGGGTCGACCTGCGCGTCGCGCGCGTTCTGCAGGAACAGCGCACGGGTCTGCTCCAGCTTGATGCGCATGTCGGCCACCGCGATCTGCTTGGTCGGGTACATGCGGCGCTTGACGGGCGGCGTGCCGGGCACCTCGCCACGCAGGTAGGCCACCGTGAAGTCATACGCCGCCTGCGCCAGGCCCATGTAGGTGGGCGACAGCGTGGCGAACATGTGCGGGAAACGCTGCGCCGCCTGGAAGTACAGGCCCTCGGGCATCAGCCGTGCGTCGTCGGGCACAAACACGTCCTTGAAGTCCAGCGTGCGCGACACCGTGCCGCGCATGCCCAGCGGGTCCCAGGCGCCGCTGATGCTGACGCCCGGCGCGTCGGCCGGCACCGCCAGGTACATCGAGTCGCGCATCGTGGCACCGGGCTTGTCCAGCGTGCAGAGCGCGCCGTAATAGTCGGCCGCACCGGAGAGCGAGGCGAAAATCTTGCGGCCGGTGACGAGGTAGCCCCCGTCCACCTTCTTGGCCAGCGTGCCGAAGGGCGCCTTGCCGGCCGCCGCGCTGCCGCCTTCGCTGAAGGGCTGGGCGTAGACCTTGCCTTCTTCGACCACACGCCTGAAGTGGATGGCGCGGATGCGTTCGTGTTCGGCCCGCTGCTCGGGCGTCATGTCCAGCGCGTCGGCGATGAAGCCGGCCCACATCGTCGAGCAGACGTGCATGTTCCAGGTGAGCGCCGTGGCGCCGCAATGGCGGCCGATCTCGGCGGCCACCATCACGTAGGTGGCGAAATCTGCGCCCAGGCCGCCGTGCGCCACCGGCACGCAGATTTTCAGCAGGCCGGCAGCCCGCATGTCGGCGTAGTTGTCGAACGGGAACACGGCGTCGCGGTCGATCTGCGCGGCACGTGGCGCGAACTTCTCGCGCCCCAGCGTGGCGGCGATCTCGATCAGCTCGCGCTGCTGCGCGGTCAGGCGCTCGGGGTTGCCGGCGATGTGGGCGCGGGTCATGGGCGGTTCTCCTGCAGGAACTGGATCAACGAGTTGTTGAACGCTTGCGGTTGTTCGACGTTGGCGATGTGGCCCGCACCGTCGATCTGCGCGTAGCGCGCACGCGGGATGCGTTCGGCCATGCGCCGCATCACCTCCGGCGGTGCGGTCCTGTCCAGCGCGCCGGCCAGGCACAGCGTGGGCATCGTGAGCTGCGGCAGCGCCGCACGGCCGTCAAACGCCACGATGGCGGCCAGCACACAGCGGTAGGTGGCCTCGGGCACGGCGCCCATCACCTGCTGCGCCAGGGCCACACCGCTGGCGTCGGCCGCTGGCCCCACCATGGGCGGCACCAGCTGCGCGGCCAGGCCCGGCATGCCCAGGCCCGCGTCCAGCGGCGCCAGGCGCTCGGCCACAAAACGTGCCTGCCAGTTGCCATCGGGTTTGCCGAAGGCCGGTGAAGTGCAGGCCAGCACGAGAGAAGACACACGCTGCGACGTCTGCGCAGCCAGGGTCTGAGCCACCATGCCGCCCATGCTGTGGCCGACGATGGCGGCCTGGGGCAGGCCCAGCTGGTCCATCAGCGCCCGCACTGCATCGGCCATGGTGCCGACACCGCCGGTGGGCACCGCCCGGGAATCGCCATAACCGGGCAGATCCACCGCGATGGCGTCGAAGCCGGCGGCGGCCAGCGCCGCCACCGTGCCGCGCCAGATGGCGCGGCCACCGCCGATGCCGTGCAACAGCAGCACCGGCGCACCGGCGGGCCCGCTGCGGTCGAACGCGAGGCTCACTGCAGCACCCCGCCCAGCACCACCGGCGTGCCATCCACCGTGACGGTGCAGCCGCGCAGCGGCAGGTCGAAGTGGCCCAGCGTGTGGCGGCCCGCGACCTCGTTCGCGCCGGTGGAGTAGAGGAAGTTGCCGGCAAAGGCACGCAGTTCGGTGCCGTTGAAATCGGCCTTGTCGTAGAAGGCCATCGCGTCCCAGCGGGCGCGCCGGTTCAGGCCCCAGCCGACGTGCGACACGGCGTAGGCCGCGCGGTCGCTGGGGTCGTCACTCCACGCCTCGAAATAACCCCGCATCAGGTCGGCGTCCACGCTCTGGCCTTCGATGGCGACCACGTGGTCGTCTTCGATGTGCAGGCGTACCGGGTCCTGCAGGTAGCGCTTGAAGGTCAGGTTGACGTCGCCGCGGTCCAGCACCAGGGTGCCGTGCACACTGCCGGCGGCCGGGAAGGCCAGCACCAGGCCACCGGGCCAATGTGTGAGGCTGCCGGGCCGTGCCGAAAAGCCCCAGACCCCGCCGACGCGCGCGCCGGCCAGATTGATCTGCAGATCGGTGCCGGCGGCCGAGGTGACCTGCATGGCCTTGGCGCCACGCAGCCCGCGCATCGCCTCGCGCACCGCAGCTTCATCGGCGGCGCGGGGGGCCGTGCGCTCCAGGACTTCCGGGTGTTCGTTGCTGACCACCATCACGCGGGCGCCGCCCTGCAGGATCTGCGGCAGCTCGGCCGCGTGCTGCAGCCCTTCCACCGTGCAGTCGGCGATGAACACCGTGCCGGCCAGGGCCTGCACCACCGGGCCCAGGCCGCCGATGGCGTCGCTGGCGCCGGTGGAGCGCACCGGCACCGGTGCCGTCTGGCGCGGCGTGGGCAGCACCAGGTGGAACCAGCGCGCGCCCAACCGGGCCAGCGCCAGCTCGCTCAGCTGCACCAGCACGTGCCGCGACTGCGTTTCCGACAGGATGGCGCAGGCATCACCCGGTTGCACACCACACAGCTTGAACACCTCGGTGAAGCTGTCGATCCACTTCGGGTCCAGCCGCATGTCACTCACAGCACTTCTCCCAACATCCGGTAATGCCCACCCTGGAACACCAGGGCCGCCGTGGCCAGGTCGGCCATCTTCAGCACCTGGCCGATGAAGAGCACGTGGTCGCCCGCGTCCTGTTGCGAGACCAGCGCACATTCCAGCACCGCCGCCGCGCCACTCAGCACGGGGGCGCCGCCGGCACCATCGCTCCAGACCCCTTCGGCAAACTTGTCGGCCACCGGCGACGCAAAACGGCGGGACAGGTCCACCTGCGATTCCGCCAGCACATTGATCGCGAAGTGCCCGGCCGCGGCAAACGCCGGCAGGCTGGGGCTGGCCTGGCGCAACGACCACAGCACCAACGGCGGCTCCAGCGACAAGGCGCTGAAGGAGTTCGCCGTCAGGCCGATGGCGTTGCCGTCGCTGTCCCGGCAGGTGACGATGGTCACGCCGGTCGCAAACCGGCCCAGCACGGCGCGCAATGCCTTGGGGTCGAGAGGGGGGCTGGTGCTCACGGCTCGAATATATGAAAATTCATTGATCTAGTGCAAGTGCTGTTTGGCGTTGAAGATGCCTGAACGTTTTGTCCACCGCCACCTGCCCTACCTGCTGGCGCGCGCCAGCCATGCCTTGTGGCGGGGTTTCGAGCCCCAGGTGCGGGCCGCGGGACTGAACTCGCTGGAGTGGCGGGTGCTGGCCACGCTGTCGGACAGCCCACCGCTCACGGTGGGCCAGCTGGCACTGGAGGTGCTGGCCAAGCAGCCCACGCTGACCAAGTCGCTGGACCGGCTGGCGGCACAAGGCTGGGTGGAACGCCGCACCGACGCCGGCGATGCCCGGCGGGCCCTGGTGGCGCTGACGGCGGCCGGCCGGCGCAAGGCGGCGCCACTGCTGGCCGCGGCCGATGTGCACCAGCAGCAGCGGCTCCAGGCCCTGGGCCTGCAGGCCACCCGCCAGCTGCGCGAAACGCTGCAGGCCCTGGTGACCAGCGACGACCGCTAGACCACCGCGTTCTGGGCCGTGATGCCCCAGCGCGCCAGCGCGGCATCGTCGGCCACACGCGCATCGACCCAGCGTGCGCCCTCCGGCGTCGTTTCCTTCTTCCAGAACGGCGCCTGGGTCTTCAGGTAGTCCATCAGGAACTCGCAGGCCTGGAAGGCCTGGCCGCGGTGCGCGGAGCTGACGGCCACCAGCACGATCTGGTCGCCCGGCTGCAGCAGGCCGACGCGGTGAATCACCCGTGCAGCGCGGATGTCGAAGCGGGCCAATGCCGCGTCGATCATCTGCTCGATGCTCTTCTCGGTCATGCCGGGGTAATGCTCCAGCTCCATCGCGCTGATGTCGCCGGCGCTGCCACCGCCGTTGCGGTCGCGCACGGTGCCGATGAAGCTGGCCACGGCGCCGACGCCGGCGTCACCGGCACGCAGCGCGGCCACCTCGGCGCCGAGGTCGAAGTCGTCGGTCTGTATCGACACACGCGCCATTCAGCCTCCGGTCACGGGGGGAAAAAAGGCCACCTCGGCGCCGTCTTCGACCAGCGCCGTGTCGTCGGCCAGGGTCTGGTTCAGCGCACAGCGCACCGGGCGGCTGCCGCCCAGCAGCTCGGCGTGGCGACCACCCCGTTCGACCAGCCGGTCGCGCAGCGCCGCCACGCTCAGCGGGCCGGGCAGGTCCAGGCTTTCCTGGGCGCCCAGCGCCTCACGCAAGGACGCGAAGTAGCGGATCTGGATCTTCATCGTGTGATCCGGCCGTCAAGCGGCAGGAAGGCCACCGTCTCGCCGCGCCGGATGGCCTGGCCTGCGGGCACGTCCACCAGGCCATCGGCCCAGACGGTGGAGGTCAGCACGCCCGAGCTCTGGTTGGGAAACAGGTCCAGCCCGCCCTGGGCGTTGAGGCGGCAGCGCAGGAACTCGCGCCGGCGGTCGGGCTGGGGCCACTCAAAATCGGCGCGCAGCCGCAACGGCGCCGGGCCGGCCGCGGCCATGCCCTGCAGTGCACGCAGCACTGGCGCCACGGCCAGCACGAAGGTGACAAAACTCGACACCGGGTTGCCCGGCAGGCCCATGAACAAGGCACTGCCCACATGGCCAAAGGCCAGCGGCTTGCCGGGTTTCATCGCGATCTGCCACAGCGCCAGCGCACCTTCGGCCAGCACCGCGGGTTTGAGGTGGTCCTCCTCACCGACCGAGACACCGCCCGATGTGAGGATCAGGTCGTTGCCGTCGGCGGCGCGGCGCAAGGCCTCGCGCGTGGCATCCAGGCGGTCGGGCACGATGCCCAGGTCCACCACCTCGCAGCCCGCGGCCTGCAGCAGGCCGCGCAGCGTGAAGCGGTTGGAGTTGTAGATGGCGCCGGGCCGCAGCGGCTCGCCGGGCATCATCAGCTCGTCGCCAGTGGAGAACAGCGCCACACGCGGGCGGCGCAGCACCGCCAAGGTGCCGGCGCCGACCGAGGCCGCCAGGCCCAGGGCCTGCGGCGTCAGCCGGGTGCCGGCGGGCAGCACCACGGCGTCCTGCAGCACGTCCTCGCCGCGGCGGCGCACCCACTGGCCGGCGGCGGGTACCGTGTTGACACGCACGGCGCCCTCCAGCGCCTCGCACTGTTCTTGCATCACCACGGCATCGGCGCCGGGTGGGACCTGCGCGCCGGTGAAGACCCGTGCCGCCGTGCCGGGTTGCAGCGGCTGACCCACCACGCCGGCCGGGATGCGCTGGCTCACCGGCAGCAGCGTGCCGGCGGCGGGCACATCGGCGGCGCGCAGCGCGTAACCGTCCATCGAGGTGTTGTCGGCCGGCGGCACATCGAGCAGCGAACACACCTCGGCCGCCAGCACGCGGCCCAGCGCGTCGAAGGTGCTCAGCGCTTCGGTCTGCGTGATGCGGTGGGCGGCCGTGCCGGCGACCAGGCGTTCCAGCGCCTCGTCCAGGCTCAGCAGCGGTGCGCGGGCGGGGGGTGGGGACTCAGCCACAGTGCGCCTCGATGTAGGCCTTCACGCGGGCCGCATCGGGCGGCATCACCGTGAATCGTTTGGGCAGGTCTTCGATGCCCGCCAGCGCGGCCGGTCGCTCGGGCTCGCGGCCCAGGGCTTCGTGGAGGGTCTCGGCGAACTTGGCCGGCAGGGCCGTCTCCAGCACCACCATGGGCACGCCGGGCTCGGTGTGCTCGCGCGCCACCTTCAGGCCGTCGGCGGTGTGGGTGTCGATCATCGTGCCGCAGCGGGTCCAGGCGTCGCGGATGGTGGCCAAGCGGTCGGCATGGGTGCTGCGGCCGGAGACAAAGCCGTAGTCGCCGATGCGCGCAAACTCGTCGGGCGTCAGCTGGAACTCACCGCCGCTGAAGAGCGCCTTCGTGCGCGCGCCGTCGCGGCCCAGCAGGTCGTAGACAAAACGCTCGAAGTTGCTGGCCTTGCTGATGTCCATCGACGGGCTGGAGGTTTCCACCGCCGTCGTGCGCACACGGTAGCGCCCGGTGCGGAAGAACTCGTCCAGCACGTCGTTTTCGTTCGTGGCCACCACCAGGCGCCGGATCGGCAGCCCCATCATGCGCGCCACATGGCCGGCGCAGACGTTGCCGAAGTTGCCCGAGGGCACGGCGAAGCTCACCTGCTCCTCGTTGCTGCGCGTGGCCTGGAAGTACCCGGCGAAGTAGTACACCACCTGCGCCAGCAGCCGCGCCCAGTTGATGGAGTTGACGGTGCCGATCTTGTACCGGCGCTTGAAGCCCAGGTCGTTGCTGACGGCCTTGACGATGTCCTGGCAGTCGTCGAACACGCCTTCGACGGTGATGTTGTGGATGTTCGGGTCCTGCAGGCTGAACATCTGCGCCTGCTGGAAGGCGCTCATGCGGCCGTGCGGGCTGAGCATGAAGACGCGCACGCCCTGTTTGCCGCGCATCGCGTACTCGGCGGCGCTGCCGGTGTCGCCACTGGTGGCGCCGAGGATGTTCAGCTGCTCGCCGCGGCGGCCCAGTTCGTATTCGAAGAGGTTGCCCAGCAGCTGCATGGCCATGTCCTTGAAGGCCAGCGTCGGGCCGTTGGAC
>CAYTWU010000107.1:2002-10719 GCA_964442175.1 uncultured Rubrivivax sp. | reverse complement strand
GGTCTCGATCTCCATCACCAGCTTGTCGAGGTCGGTGCGCTGCTCGACGCGGGCGTTTTCCACCGCGTAGCTGACACGGCGCACGGGCGAGAACGACGCGTCCAGCACGATGCGGCCGATGGCCTTGGTGGTTTCGTCGCCGAAGCGGCGCAGGTTGCCCGGCACATAACCACGGCCTTTTTCGACCTTGATCTGCATGTCGAGCTTGCCGCCTTGCGCCAGGTGGGCGATGACATGCTCGGGGTTGATGATCTCGACGTCGTGCGGCGTCTGGATGTCCGCGGCCGTGACCGGGCCTTCACCTTCCTTGCGCAGCACCAGCGTGACCTCGTCACGTGCATGCAGCTTGAACACCACGCCCTTGAGGTTCAGCATGATGTGGACCACGTCCTCCTGAACGCCGTCGATGGCCGAGTACTCGTGCAGCACGCCGGCGATCGTCACTTCGGTCGGCGCGTAGCCGACCATGGACGACAGCAGCACGCGACGCAAGGCGTTGCCCAGCGTGTGGCCATAGCCACGCTCGAAAGGCTCGAGCGTCGCCTTGGCGCGGAAGCCGCCCAGCGGCTCGACGTGAATGGCCTTCGGCTTGAGGAGATTGGTTTGCATTGAGTGAGCGTTCCTGTCAAATCCCTCGGCTCGTTACACCGATAAGGCTGATGGACCATGCCGGGCGAAGGTGGTGCAAGCCCCCTCGCGCCCGGCGGCCGAGGCGGTACCAGGCAGGGCGCTGGGCCCTGCCTCTTGCATCAACGCGAATACAGTTCGACGATCAGCGCTTCTTTGATCTCGGCGCCGAACTGGTCGCGGTCCGGCGTCTTCTTGAAGATGCCTTCCATCTTGGTCGCGTCCACCGACACCCAGTCGGCCATGCCCACGGATTCGGCCAGCTTCAGCGCATCCACCACGCGCAGCTGCTTCTTCGAGTTCTCGCGCATCGCGATCACGTCGCCGGCCTTGACGGCGTACGACGGGATGTTCACGACCTGGCCGTTCACCGTCAGCGCCTTGTGCGACACCAGCTGTCGCGCTTCGGCACGCGTGGAGCCGAAGCCCATGCGGTAGACCACGTTGTCCAGGCGCGATTCCAGCAGGATCAGCAGGTTCGAGCCGGTGTTGCCCTTGCGGCGCTCGGCTTCGGCGAAGTAGCGGCGGAACTGGCGCTCCAGCACGCCGTACATGCGCTTGACCTTCTGCTTTTCGCGCAGCTGGATGCCGTAGTCGGACGTGCGCGAACCGCTGGTGCGGCCGTGCTGGCCGGGCTTGGTCTCGAACTTCGACTTGTCGCTGATGGCGCGGCGCGCGCTCTTCAGGAACAGGTCGGTGCCTTCACGGCGGGACAGTTTGGCCTTGGGGCCGAGGTAACGTGCCACGTTGAATCCTTGTTGTCGTGCTGACGCGGCCGGAGGGCAGCTTCCAGCGGAAGCACACACTCGCCGCGCGAGTCCGGCCTTCGTTTGGCCGAACGGTGGGCTTGCGAAGCGGGCAGTGAGGCCTGGACGCTTCAGGAAAATTGCCGGCGGCTGCACATGGCAGCCACCGGCAGCGGAAAACTCTCTATTGTAGCGGAGACCGGCAAGGCTTGCCGGCCAGGCTCAGATGCGGCGGCGCTTCTGGGGCCGGCAGCCGTTGTGCGGCACCGGGGTCACGTCGCTGATCAGGTTGATGCGGATGCCCAGCGAAGCCAGGGCACGCACGCTGGATTCACGGCCGGGGCCGGGGCCCTTGATCCGCACGTCCAGGTTCTTGATGCCTTGTTCCTGGGCCGCACGACCCGCCACTTCGGCAGCGACCTGCGCCGCAAACGGCGTGGACTTGCGCGAGCCCTTGAAGCCCTGGCCGCCGCTGGACGCCCAGGCCAACGCGCCACCTTGGCGGTCGGTGATCGTGATGATCGTGTTGTTGAACGACGCGTGCACGTGGGCGATGCCGTCCGCAACGTTCTTGCGGATCTTCTTGCTCACGCGCCGGGCGGCGGTATTGACGGGAGGCTTGGCCATGTGGTGTTCTCTTCAGTCGCGTGGAGCTTACTTCTTCAGCGCCGCAGCACCTTTGCGCGGGCCCTTGCGGGTGCGCGCATTGGTGCGGGTGCGCTGACCGCGCACGGGCAGGCCGCGGCGATGACGGAAGCCCCGGTAGCAGCCCAGGTCCATGAGCCGCTTGATGTTGATCGACAGCTCGCGGCGCAGGTCGCCCTCGATGGTCATGCGACCGATCTCGTCGCGGATGCGCTCGAGATCGCTGTCGGTCAGGTCCTTGATCTTCTTCGAGTACGGGATGCCGACCTGGGCGCAGATCTTCTGCGCGGTCGAACGGCCGATGCCGTAGATCGAGGTCAGGCCGATCTCCGCATGTTTGTGCGGAGGGATGTTGATACCAGCAATACGTGCCATGTTCTTTCCTAGCGAATCAGCCTTGGCGCTGCTTGTGACGCGGGTCGGTGCAGATCACGCGCACCACACCATTGCGGCGGATGATCTTGCAGTTCCGGCACATCTTCTTGACCGATGCGGCGACTTTCATGGTCTTCTCCTTGTCCTGTCACTTGGCGCGGAAAACAATCCGCGCGCGACTCAAATCGTAGGGCGTGAGCTCGACGGTGACCTTGTCACCCGGCAGGATGCGGATGTAGTGCATGCGCATCTTGCCCGAGATGTGGCCCAACACCACATGCCCGTTCTCCAGCTTGACCCGGAACGTGGCGTTCGGAAGATTCTCGAGAATCTCCCCTTGCATCTGGATGACGTCGTCCTTGGCCATGTGCTCAGGTGGTCTTGAAGTTGGCCTTCTTGAGCAGCGACTCGTACTGCTGGCTCATCACGTAACTCTGGACCTGAGCCCAGAAGTCCATCGTGACGACGACGATGATCAAGAGCGAGGTGCCCCCGAAGTAGAACGGCACGTTGTACTTCAGCACCAGGAACTCGGGCAACAGACACACCAGCGTGATGTAGATCGCGCCGGCCAGCGTCAGACGGCCCAGGATGCGGTCGATGTGTTTCGCGGTCTGTTCGCCTGGTCGGATGCCGGGAATGAAGGCACCGCTCTTCTTCAGGTTGTCTGCGGTCTCCCGGCTGTTGAACACCAGGGCCGCGTAGAAGAAGCAGAAGAACACGATCATCGCCGCGTACAGCATCACGTAGATCGGCTGGCCAGGCGACAGCGCCGAGGACAGGTCCTTCAGCCAGCGCATGCCTTCGCCCGTGGCGAACCAACCGACGATCGTGGCCGGCAGCAGGATGATGCTGCTGGCGAAGATCGGCGGGATCACACCCGACATGTTCAGCTTCAGCGGCAGGTGCGACGACTGGCCACCATAGACCTTGTTGCCGACCTGGCGCTTGGCGTAATTCACCAGGATCTTGCGCTGACCGCGCTCGACGAACACCACGGCGAAAGTCACGAACACGACCAGCGCCAGGATGATCAGGCAGGCCACGATGCTCATCGAACCCGTGCGCACCAGCTCGAACAGACCTGCGATGGCACTGGGCAGACCCGCCACGATGCCGGCGAAGATCAGGATCGAAATGCCGTTGCCCAGGCCCCGCTCGGTGATCTGTTCACCCAGCCACATCAGGAACATCGTGCCCGACACCAGCGTGACCACCGCCGTCATGCGGAAGCCGAAGCCGGGGTTCAGCACCAGACCTTGCGAGCCTTCCAGCGCGAGCGCGATGCCCAGGCTCTGGAAGATCGCGAGGAACAGCGTGCCATAGCGCGTGTACTGCGTGATCTTGCGTTTGCCGGCTTCGCCTTCTTTTTTGATGGCTTCCAGCGACGGCACGACGTAGGTCATCAACTGCATGATGATCGACGCCGAGATGTACGGCATGATGCCCAGCGCAAAGACGCTGAAGCGCGACAGCGCACCACCCGAGAACATGTTGAACAGGTTCAGGATGCCGCCGGCCTGACCCTCGAACAGCGCTTTCATCTGCTGAGGATCGATGCCGGGCACCGGGATGTGCGTGCCGAGCCGGTAAACGACCAGCGCCAGGATCAGGAAGGTGATGCGACGACGCAGGTCACCGAACTTCCCGCTCTTGGCCAGCTGATTCGCGGAGGTAGCCACCGTCTGGGGGTCCTTGTTCAGGCCAGCGTGCCGCCGGCGGCTTCGATCGCCGCCTTCGCACCTGCCGTGGCACCGATGCCCTTGAGCGTGACCTTGCGGGTCAGCTCGCCGGCCTTGATGACCTTGACGACCTTGACCAGCTGGCTCACCAGGCCGGCGGCCTTCAACGAGACCAGGTCCACCTCGTCAGCGCCCAGGCGCTCGAGGTCGGCCAGCGTCACTTCGCCGTTGTACTTCAGCGTGGTCGACTTGAAACCGCGCTTGGGCAGGCGACGGTGCAGCGGCATCTGGCCGCCTTCGAAGCCCACCTTGTGGAAGCCACCCGCGCGGGACTTCTGACCCTTGTGGCCACGGCCTGCGGTCTTGCCCAGGCCGGAACCGATGCCGCGGCCCACGCGGCGGCGGTTTTTCTTGCTGCCTTCGGCAGGCTTGATCGTGTTCAGTTCCATCAGAGCACCTGCACCAGGTAGGCGACCTTGTTGATCATGCCGCGCACCGAGGGCGTGTCCTCAAGGGTGCTTTGGCTGTTGAGCTTGCGCAGACCCAGGCCACGCACGGTGGCGCGGTGGTCTTCACGCGTGCCCGCCACGCTTCTGACGAGCTTGACGGTCAGGGTTTTTTTGTCGGACATGTCTTGGTTCTCCGCCCGGCCGATCAGTTGAAGATGTCTTCGATCGACTTGCCGCGCTTGGCTGCCACGGCAGCCGGCGTCGTCGAGTTCTTCAGCGCGTCCAACGTGGCACGAACCATGTTGTACGGGTTGCTGGAGCCCAGGCTCTTGGCGACGATGTCGGTGACACCCATCACTTCGAACACGGCGCGCATCGGGCCGCCGGCGATGATGCCGTCACCCGGCTTGGCCGGCGCCATCAGCACCTTGGCGGCGCCATGTTCACCACGCACGTTGTGCTGGATGGTGCCATTGCGCAGCTGGACCTTGACCATGTTGCGGCGCGCCGACTCCATGGCCTTCTGCACGGCCACCGGCACTTCCTTGGCCTTGCCCTTGCCCATGCCGATCTTGCCGTCGCCATCACCAACCACGGTGAGGGCCGCGAAGCTCAGCGTGCGGCCGCCCTTGACGACCTTGGTGACGCGGTTGACCGCGATCATCTTTTCCTTCAGACCGTCGTCACTGCCTTCGGTCTGCTGGCGGGGGGTGAACTTTGCCATGTGATCTTTCCTTTTGCCGCGTCAGAACTGCAGACCGGCTTCGCGAGCAGCCTCGGCCAGCGCCTTGACGCGGCCGTGGTACGCAAATCCAGCGCGGTCGAAAGCGACCTTGTCGATGCCGGCGGCCTTGGCCTTCTCGGCGATGCGCTTGCCCACCAGCGTGGCGGCAGCGGTGTTGCCACCGTTGGCGATCTCGGCGCGCACGTCCTTTTCGGCCGTCGAGGCCGTGACCAGCACCTGGGCGCCGTCGCCGGAGATGACGCTGGCGTAGATGTGCAGGTTGGAGCGGAACACCGTCAGACGTGCCACACCTTGCAGCGCGATGCGCACGCGGGTCTGGCGGGAGCGGCGAAGGCGTTGTTCCTTCTTGGTCATCATGATCTCGCTCCTTACTTCTTCTTGGTTTCCTTGAGGACCACGCGCTCTTCAGCGTAGCGGATCCCCTTGCCCTTGTACGGCTCCGGCGGACGAATGGCCCGCACCTCGGCCGCGACCTGGCCCACCGCCTGGCGGTCGGCACCCTTGATCACGATTTCCGTCTGCGTCGGGCACGTGACCGTGACGCCAGCCGGCATGTCCTTGACCACCGGGTGCGAAAAACCGATCTGCAGGTTCAGCTTGGCACCTTGGGCCTGGGCCCGGAAGCCCACGCCGACCAGGTTCAGCTTCTTTTCGAAGCCCTTGCCCACGCCGTTGACCATGTTGCTGAGCAGCGCGCGCATGGTGCCGCTCATCGCATCGGCTTCGGTGCTGTCGTTGGCCGGGGCCACCTTCAGCTGCGCGCCATCGCGGGACACGGTGACCAGGCTGTGCGCAGCACGCTCCAGCGTGCCATTGGCGCCCTTGACCGTGATGCGCTCGTCGGTGATCGCCACGTCCACACCTTGCGGCAGGGCGATCGGCATTTTTCCTACGCGGGACATGTGAAATCTCTCCTCAGGCCACGTAGCACAGGACTTCGCCACCGACACCGGTGGCGCGCGCCTTGCGGTCGGTCATGACGCCCTTGGGGGTCGTCACGATCGCTACACCCAGGCCGTTCATCACCTGGGGGATGGCATCGCGGCCCTTGTAGATGCGCAGGCCGGGACGGCTGACACGCTCGATGCGCTCGATGACAGGGCGACCCGCGTAGTACTTCAACGAGATCTCGAGTTCGGCCTTGCCGCCATCGGCGCGCACGGCAAAACCGTCGATGTAACCCTCGTCCTTCAGCACCTGCGCGATCGCAACCTTCAACTTCGACGACGGCATGACGACCAGGGCCTTCTGCACGCTCTGGGCGTTGCGAATGCGGGTCAACATGTCGGCGATGGGATCACTCATGCTCATGAAAAATCTCCTGCTCTGCTCGCCGATGTCACCAGCTGGCCTTGACGATGCCGGGAATGTCGCCCTTGAAGGCGAGTTCGCGGATCTTGTTCCGGCCGAGGCCGAACATGCGGAAGGTGCCACGGCTGCGGCCGGTCAGCACGCAGCGGTTGCGCAACCGGGTCGGGTTCGCGTTGCGCGGCAGCTTCTGCAGCTCCAGGCGCGCGGCGTAGCGCTCTTCGTCGGAGCGCTGCGCGTCGTCGGCAACACCCTTCAGCTCGGCGTACTTCTTCGCGTACTTGGCAACCAGCTTCTCGCGCTTGTCTTCACGCTGCTTGATGGACTTTTTAGCCACAGGGCACCTCAGTTCTTGAACGGGAAGCGGAAGGCGGCCAGAAGCGCCTTGCACTCCTCATCGTTCTTCGCACTCGTCGTGATGCTGATGTTCAGACCACGGATCGCGTCGACCTTGTCGTAATCGATCTCGGGGAAGATGATCTGTTCCTTGACGCCGATGTTGTAGTTGCCACGGCCATCGAAGGAACGACCCGAGATGCCGCGGAAATCGCGCACACGCGGCAGCGCCACGGTCACAAAGCGGTCCAGGAATTCATACATCTGCACGCCACGCAGCGTGACCATGCAACCAATGGGCACGTTCTCGCGGATCTTGAAAGCGGCAATGGCCTTCTTCGACTTCGTGACCACGGGCTTCTGGCCGGCGATCTTGGTCAGGTCGCCGACGGCGTTGTCCATGACCTTCTTGTCGGAAACCGCTTCGCTGACACCCATGTTCAGCGTGATCTTTTGCAGACGCGGCACCTGCATCACCGACGTGTAGCCGAACTTGGCCATCAGCTCAGGGACGATCTTGTCCTTGTACTGGGCCTGCAGACGCGCCGTGCGTGCGGGCTGTTGGGCGGGTTGTTGTTGAGCCATCGTATGTGCCTCGCCTTAAGCCTTGATCTCGTCGCCGCTGGACTTGAAGACGCGCACTTTCTTGCCGTCAGCCAGGAGCTTGATGCCGACACGGTCGGCCTTGCCGGTGGTCGGGTTGTAGATCGCGATGTTGGACTGGTCGATGGGCATGGTCTTGTCGACCACACCACCGGTGGTGCCCTTCATCGGGTTCGGCTTCACGTGTTTTTTCACCACGTTGATGCCGTCGACAACGACATGCGACTCATCGACGCGCAGCGACACGGTGCCACGCTTGCCTTTGTCGCGGCCGGTCAGAACGATGACCTGGTCGCCCTTGCGAATCTTGTTCATGGTCAGAGCACCTCCGGGGCCAGCGACACGATCTTCATGAAGCGCTCGGTGCGCAGCTCGCGCGTCACCGGGCCAAAGATGCGGGTGCCGATGGGCTCGAGCTTGGCGTTCAGCAGCACGGCGGCGTTGCCGTCGAACTTGACGAGCGAGCCGTCCTGGCGGCGCACGCCCTTGGCGGTGCGCACCACCACGGCGTTGTAGACCTCGCCCTTTTTGACGCGGCCACGCGGCGCGGCTTCCTTGATGCTGACCTTGATCACGTCACCGATGCTGGCGTAGCGACGCTTGGAGCCGCCGAGCACCTTGATGCACATGACGGACTTGGCACCCGTGTTGTCGGCTACATCGAGCCGAGTTTGCATTTGGATCATCGTGTGTCCCCAACTTGTCCCGACCACCGGCCGCCAGAGGCGGCTTGTAAGTCAGTCAGTCTTGGGCCCCTGGTTCGGAGCAGATCCGAAACCCCGCTGCAGCCTGAATGACAGCAGTAAAGTTCCGGCGAAGCCTTGCATTATGCAGGCATGTGCCCGGGCGTGTCAAGCGCGCCCGGGCAAGGAACTTCAGGCGCCGCGCGCCTGGGCCAACAGCGTGTCGGCGTCGCTGACCTCGAACTTGCCGGGCGCTTCGACGTTGAGCGCCTTGACCACGCCATCCTTCACCAGCATCGAGTACCGGTTGGAGCGCAGGCCCATGCCGCGCGCGGTGAGGTCCAGCGTCAGGCCCGTGGCCTTGGCGAAGTCGGCGCTGCCGTCGGCCAGCATGCGCAGCTTGCCCTGGGTCTTCTGGTCGCGCGCCCAGGCGCCCATCACGAAGGCGTCGTTGACGGAGACACACCAGATCTCGTCCACGCCGGCGGCCTTGAACTCGTCGGCCTTGGCGACGAATC
>CAYTWU010000107.1:0-1992 GCA_964442175.1 uncultured Rubrivivax sp. | reverse complement strand
GCGCGAACAAGGCAATGGTCTTGCCGGCGGTGAGCTTCTCGATGGCAAAGGCATTGGGGCCGAGCGAACAGCCCTCGCCTTCGACCTCGATGAACTCCTGCAGCGTGCCCGAGGGCAGTTTGTCTCCAACCTGGATCATGGTATGTGCTCTTTCGTGGACTTGAATGGAAAACGGCCGGGGCTGGAGTATCCAGCTTCCGGCCGTCCGGCAGGGCACGAAGGTCTTAGACCAGGCGCGCCTTCTCGACCAGGCGGGTCACGACCCAGGACTTGGTCTTGGAGATCGGGCGGCCTTCGGCGATCTCGACCAGGTCGCCCATCTTGTACTCACCCTTTTCATCGTGGGCGTGGTACTTGCGCGAGCGGGCGACGATCTTGCCGTAGAGCTCGTGCGCGGCGCGGCGCTCCACCAGGACCGTGACGGTCTTGGCGCGCTTGTCGCTGACGATGCGGCCGACCAGGGTGCGGGTGTTCTTCACCGGAGTTTGAACGTCGCTCATTTGGCGGCTTCCTTCTTCTTCTGGGCCAGGATCGTCTTGGCGCGAGCGATGTCGCGCTTGACGTTGCCCAGTTGCTGGTGGTTCGTCAGCTGTTGTGTCGCCTTCTGCATGCGCAGGCCGAAATGGGCCTTCAGCAGGTCAGCGACTTCCTTTTCCAGCGCGGCCACATCCTTGGCGCGCAGTTCAGAGGCTTTCATCGTGATCTCCTGGCTCAGGTGCCGACCTGACGGGCGACGAAGGTGCAGCGCAGCGGCAGCTTGGCAGCGGCCAGCGTGAAGGCCTCGCGGGCCAGCGCCTCGGGCACGCCGTTCAGTTCGTACAGCACCTTGCCGGGCTGGATCTCGGCCACCCAGTATTCCGGGTTGCCCTTGCCGTTGCCCATGCGGACTTCAGCCGGCTTCTGCGAAATCGGCTTGTCCGGGAAGATGCGGATGAAGATGCGGCCACCGCGCTTGATGTGACGCGAGATCGCACGGCGAGCCGCTTCGATCTGACGCGCCGTGATGCGGCCACGCTCGGTGGCCTTCAGGCCAAATTCACCGAAGGACACCGCGGCGCCACGCGTCGCGATGCCGGTGTTGCGGCCCTTCTGTTCCTTGCGGAACTTGCGGCGATTGGGTTGCAGCATTTTTATTCTCCTTTGGTCTCGCCACCGGCTGCAGCAGCCGGGCGAGGCACACGCTTGACCGCCGGCTTGCGCGGTGCGTCACCGGCAGGCGCCGCGGCCGGTGCAGCGGCTGCATCGGTGCGGGGACCACGGTCACCACCGGGACGGCCACGGCCGGCACCCGGACGGTCACCACCGGGGCCACCGGGGCGGGGGCCACGGCGCTGGCGGCGGTCGTCTTCGCCTTCGGTCTTGGCCAGCGTGGGCGCGTCGCCATTGGCGAGGCGGTCACCACGGTAGACCCAGACCTTGACGCCGATGACGCCGTAGGTGGTCTTGGCTTCGGAGAAACCGTAGTCGATGTCGGCCTTCAGCGTGTGGAGCGGCACGCGACCTTCGCGGTACCACTCGCAGCGGGCAATCTCGATGCCATTGAGGCGGCCCGAGGACATGATCTTGATGCCCTGGGCGCCCAGGCGCATCGCGTTCTGCATCGCGCGCTTCATCGCGCGGCGGAACATGATGCGCTTCTCGAGCTGCTGCGTGATGCTGTCGGCGATCAGCTGCGCATCGACTTCGGGCTTGCGCACCTCTTCGATGTTCACCGCGACGGGCACGCCCAGGCGGCGGCTGAGTTCAGCCTTCAGGTTCTCGATGTCCTCGCCCTTCTTGCCGATCACCACGCCCGGACGTGCCGAGAAGATGGTGATGCGCGCGTTCTTGGCGGGGCGCTCGATCAGGATGCGCGACACGGCTGCGCTCTTCAGCTTGGCCTTCAGGTAGTCACGCACGTCCAGGTCTTCGGCCAGCATGCCGGCGAAGTTGCGACGGTTGGCGAACCAGCGCGACGACCAGGCACGGGTGACGGCGAGGCGGAAGCCGGTC
>CAYTWU010000106.1:0-10771 GCA_964442175.1 uncultured Rubrivivax sp. | reverse complement strand
AGTTCGTCGGCCCGGCCGGCCTGCTGCAGGCCTACCGCTTCATCGCCGACAGCCGCGACCAGGCCACCGCCGAGCGGCTGGACAACCTGGAAGACCCGTACCGATTGTTCCGCTGCCACACCATCATGAACTGCGTCGACGTCTGCCCCAAGGGCCTGAACCCGACCAAGGCCATCGGCAAGATCAAGGAGCTGATGGTGCGCCGCGCCGTCTGACATGGACACCCTGATCGGCGAACGCGAACTCAGCAAACTGCGCTGGCGCTGCCGGCGCGGCCTGCTGGAGAACGACCTGTTCGTCGACCGTTTTTTCCGCCGCATGGATTCACGTGGGGAGACACTCACAACAAGACAGGCCGAAGGGCTGAGCGCCCTGATGGACCTGTCGGACAACGACCTGCTCGACCTGCTGCTCGCCCGCCGAGAACCACAGGATGGGCTGGATCGGCCCGAAGTACACGAGGTGCTGGCGCAGATGCGCAGCCCGTCCGCCACCCCTTGAAGAAAAAGGTGATGCCCCGATGACCCCCTCCGACGTGAAAGCCACCCTGTCGTTCTCCGACGGCAGCCCGAGCATGGATCTGCCCCTGTACAAGGGCAGCATCGGCCCGGATGTGATCGACATCCGCAAGCTCTATGCCCAGACCGGCAAGTTCACCTACGACCCGGGCTTCCTGAGCACCGCGGCCTGCCAGTCGAACATCACCTACATCGACGGTGACAAGGGCGAGTTGCTGTACCGCGGCTACCCCATCGAGCAGCTGGCCACGCAGTGCGACTTCATGGACACCTGCCACCTGCTGCTGTACGGCGAGCTGCCGAACGAACAGCAGCAGAAGGACTTCAACAAGCTCGTGACCAACCACACCATGGTCAACGAGCAGATGCAGTTCTTCCTGCGCGGCTTCCGCCGCGACGCGCACCCGATGGCGGTGATGACGGGCCTGGTGGGCGGCTTGTCGGCCTTCTACCACGACAGCACCGACATCAACAACCCGCGCCACCGCGACATCTCGGCCATCCGCTTGATCGCCAAGATGCCGACGCTGGTGGCCATGGCCTACAAGTACGGCATCGGCCAGCCCTACATCTACCCGAAGAACTCGCTGAACTACAGCGCGAACTTCATGCGCATGATGTTCGCCACGCCCTGCGAGGAGTACGAGCCGAACGACGTGATCGTGCGCGCCATCGACCGCATCTTCATCCTGCACGCCGACCACGAGCAGAACGCCAGCACCTCCACCGTGCGCCTGTGCGGCAGCTCCGGCACCAACCCGTTTGCCGCCATCGCGGCCGGCGTGGCCTGCCTCTGGGGCCCTGCCCACGGCGGCGCCAACGAAGCGGCGCTGAACATGCTGGAAGAGATCCAGCGCAACGGCGGTGTCGAGAAGATCGGCGAGTTCATCAAGCAGGTGAAGGACAAGAACAGCAACGTCAAGCTGATGGGCTTCGGCCACCGGGTCTACAAGAACTACGACCCGCGTGCCAAGCTGATGCGGGAGACCTGCCACGAGGTGCTGGGCGCCTTGGGCCTGGGCAACGACCCGCTGTTCAAGCTGGCGATGGCGCTGGAAAAGATCGCGCTGGAAGACGAGTACTTCGTTGCCCGCAAGCTGTACCCGAACGTCGACTTCTACAGCGGCATCGTGCAGCGCGCCATCGGCATCCCGGTCAGCCTGTTCACCGCCATCTTTGCGCTCGCGCGCACGGTGGGCTGGATTGCCCAGCTCAACGAGATGATCGGCGACCCGGAGTACAAGATCGGCCGTCCGCGCCAGCTGTTCACCGGCTCGGCGCGCCGCGACGTGCTGCCCATCGCGCAGCGCTGAACGCCGCTCAACCGCGCTGACACAGGCCGCCCCCGGGCGGCCTTCTTCTTGGGGGTTTGCACATGCTCGCGATCATCGGTGGCACCGGCCTGTACCAGCTGCCCGGCCTGTTGCTGCAGGCCACGCACGACAGCACCACGCCGTTTGGCGACGCCTCGGCGCCGGTGCAGCAAGGCCTGTTGAACGGACAGGCGCTGCTGTTCCTGCCGCGCCATGGTGCCGGCCACCGGCTGCTGCCGCACGAGGTGAACTACCGTGCCAACCTCTTTGCACTCAAGCGCGCCGGGGCGACGCTGGTGCTCAGCGTCTCGGCCTGCGGCAGCCTGGCCGAAGACTTGGCGCCGGGCCACTTTGCGCTGCCGCACCAGTACATCGACTGGACGCGTGGCGCGCGTGAGCGCAGCTTCTTCGGCCGCGGCGTGGCCGCGCACGTGGCCACGGCCGAGCCGGTGAGCCGGGCGCTGTGCAGCGCGGTGCTGGCTGCCGCGGCGCAGGTGCCGGGCCTGGTGCTGCACGAAGGTGGCACCTACGCCTGCGTGGAAGGGCCGCGCTTCGGCACCCGCGCCGAGAGCTTCATGCTGCGCCAGTTCGGCGCCCGGCTGGTGGGCATGACCAACGTGCCCGAGGTCTTCCTGGCGCGCGAGGCCCAGATGGCCTACGCGACGCTGGCCATCGCGACCGACTACGACTGCTGGCGCGACGACCCGGAAGAACACGCCAGCATGGACGCCATCCTGGCGCGTTATGCCGGCTGCCTGGACCAGGCCCGCGCGCTGATCGCCGCGCTGCTGGCCGCGCCGCTGCCCACGCCCGAGCCGGCCATCCGCCGCGCGCTCGCGGGCGCGGTGATGACCGCCGATGCGCTGCTCAGCCCCGAACAGCGCGACTGGCTGGCGGTGCTGCGCGCCTGAGCGTCCCGTTCAGGCCAGGCTGTCGCGCCAGTGCCGGGCGATGGCCACGCGTGTCATCACCACGGCCTCATCGCGCAGCGCCAGAACCTGCTCGATCACCGCATCCAGGCCCGCGATGCGGCCCGGCCGGCCCAGGATGCGGCTGTGCAGGCCGATGGTCAGCATCCGTGGTGCGTGCCGGGCCTCGGCGCGCAAGGCTGCGAGGGCATCGCCCACGTAGCCGCTGAAATCGGCCGCGCGCACGAAGCCGCCGCGGTCGAAGAAGCGCATGTCGTTGGTGTCGAAGGCATAGGGCAGCACCACGTGCGGTGGACGGCCGTCGTCGAAGGGCAGCAGCCACGGCAGGTCGTCGCCGTAGTCGTCGCTGTCGTACTCGAAGCCGCCATGCGCGCGCAGCAGCCGGCGCGTGGCCGGTGTGCGCGACGACTTGTTGTGCCAGCCCGCCGGCGCCTGACCGCCCAGCTGCGTGACCACGGCCGCGGTGCAGGCGATGGCCTCGGCTTCTTCGGCCTCCGGCAGGCCGGCGGGCGAGCGCCACAACCAGCCGTGTCCGCAGAGCTCGAAGCCCTGCTGGCGCGCTTCGTCCGCCACCCACGGCGTGCGCTGCAGCGCGCGGCCGCAGACGTTCAGCGTCAGCGGCAGCCCGGTCTCGATGAAACGCTGCACGATGCGTGCATGGCCCATGCGGGCGCCGTACTCGAAGTGCGTGCCGGCGCAGTAGTCGGGCACACCGTCGAGCCGGTGGGTGACCTCGTGCACCCCTTCGTTGACCGGGTCACCGTCGGCGATCGCGAACTCGGCGCCTTCTTCGACGTTGAGCACGAAGCTGATGGCCAGGCCCGCGCCGCCGGGCCAGCGCAGTGCCTGTTCGCGCGCGCTGCGGCGGCCGTCGAAGCGGCGCTGGTTGGGCAAATCCTCGGTGGTGGTCCGGCTCATGGCTGTGGACAATGGCGCATGCACGACCACAAGACCCTGGCTGCCGCGCTGGTGGAAGCACGGCTCACCGGCGCCCCGGTGCGCGCCATGGCCCCGGCCGACGAGGCCACCGCGTACGCCGCCCAGGCCCATGTGGGCCGCGCGCTGCGTTGGTTCGATGGGGTGCCCCGGCATTGGAAATCGGGCGGCGCCTCGCGCACGGCGCTGCAGACCCATGCACCGCTGCCGCCGGCCGGGGTCTGGGCCAGCCCCGCCGATGCACGGGCCTGGCCCTTCCACTGGCGCGGCATCGAAGCCGAGGTCGCCTTGCGGCTGGGCGAGGCGGTCACCGCCGAACGGGCGGCAGCGCTGGACCTGGACAGCGCCCGCGCGCTGGTCGATGCGATGGCCGTGTCCATCGAGGTCGTCGATTCACGCTGGGTCGAAGGCCAGCAGGCGCCGCCGCTGGCGCGCCTGGCCGACCTGCAATCCCATGGCGCGCTGGTGCTGGGGGCCTGGGTGCCCTTCGATGCGCAGCGCGACTGGTCATTGCAGCGCTGCAGCGTGGCCATCGGCCTCGCCTCGCCCCAGGTCTTCACCGGCACGCATGCGATGGCCGACCCGGCCTTTGTGCTGCCGGCCTGGCTGCGCCACGCCACACGCGACGGCAGCACGCTGCCGGCCGGCGCCGTGGTGACCACGGGCACCTGGTGCGGCCTGCCGCTGGCCGCGCCGGGGGACCTGGTGCAGGTGGTGTTCGACGGCATCGGCCAGGCGCGTGTGCAGCTCTGAGTCACGGCAGGGGCCAGCGCCACGCCGGGCCGCTGGCTTCGAATGCCGCCGCCAGTTCCAGCAGCGCGTGGTCGCGCCCGAAACCGGCGATCAGCTGCACGCCGGTGGGCAGGCCTTCGCGTGAGGCTGCCGTCGGCAGCGCGATGGCCGGCAGCCCTGCCGCATTCACCCAACCGGTGAAGACGGCATGGCCACGGGGGCCGACCGGCTGGCCGGCTATCACGGCCGGGTAAGGCTCGGCTGCCGGCCAGGGCAGGGCGGCGGTGGCCGGTGTCACCACCAGGTCCAGCTGCGTGAACAAGGCATCGGCCGCGCGCCGCAGCGTGGCCACACGCTCCAGGATGTCCCACAGCACGGCCGCCGGCTGCGCGGCGCCGGCTTCGGCCATCGCGCGGAAGGTGGGTGAGGCGCCGTCGCGCCAGGCCGGCTGCTGCTGGAACAACCACGACAGCCCGATCTGCCCGACCAGGGGCCAGCGTTCCGTCATGAAGGCCAGGTCCAGCGGCAACGGGCCCTCGTCCACCCGGTGACCGAGCGCCTGCAGGCGTTGCACCGCGGTGCGGCAGGACGCGGCGATCTGCGGGTCCACCGGCGCATCGCCCAGGGTCGGCACGTACAGCACGCGGCATCGGCTGGGCATGGGCGCGGGCGGTGGCAAGGCCTGCGAGCTGCGGTCGCCGGCGTGCGGCCCAGCCAGTGCCTCGAACAACAGCCGCACATCGGCCACGCTGCGTGCGATCGGGCCCACCACTTCAAAGTCCAGCAGCAGCGGCGGCAGCGCGTGTTCGCGTGCAATGGCGCCGATGGAGGGTTTGAAGCCCACCAGCCCGGTGTGGGACGCCGGCCGGCGCGTGGAGCCGCCGCCGTCGGTGCCCAGCGCCAGCGGCACGAAGCCGGCGGCCACCGCGGCCACTGCGCCGCCGCTGGAACCGCCGGGCGTCAGCGCCGGGTCGAAGGGGTTGCGCGTGCTGCCGAACAGCGGGTTGTGCGTGTAGCCCTCCAAGGTGAACTCGGGCACGTTGCCCTTGCCGATGATCAGCGCGCCGGCGGCGCGCAGCCGGGCCACGGCGAGTTCGTCCTGCGCCGGCCGGTGGCTGGCCAGGCCCGGGCTGCCCCAGGTGGTGGCCAGGTCGGCGGTGGGCAGGTTGTCTTTCACGACCACCGGCACACCGTCCAGCGCCGACAGGGGCTGGCCGCGTGCATGCCGCACGGCGCTGGCCTCGGCTTCTGCCCGCACCGCCGTGCGCCGCTGGCACACCACGGCGTTGAGCACCGGGTTCAGCGCATCCAGCCTGCCCTGGCAGGCCTCCAGTACCGCGGGCGGCGTGCTGCTCCCGGCGCGGTAGGCCGTGGCCAGGGCGGCGGCCGACAACTGCCACAGCGGCGTGTTCACATCAGCTGGGGCAGCCAGGTGGCCAGGCCCGGCACCGCGATCATCAGCAGCGTGAAGCCCACCAGGATCAGCACATAGGGGAAGGCGCCGACGATGGCGTCCCGGATGCCGCCGGTGTCGGGCCGGATGCCGTGCACCACGAACAGGTTCATGCCCACCGGTGGTGTGATCAGGCCCAGCTCGCACATCAGCACGATGAAGATGCCGAACCACACCGGGTCCACCCCCAGCGCGCTGACGATGGGGAAGGTCACCGGGATGGTGGCCACCATCATCGACAACACGTCCATGAACATGCCGAGCAGGAAGTAGAACACCATCAGGATCAGCAGCAGCTGCACCGCCGACAGGCCGAAGGACGTGACCCACTGCGTCATCGCCTCGGCCACGCCCGTCAGGCTGATGGCCAGGTTCAGGACGAAGGCCGCGGTGATGATCAGCAGGATCATGCCGCTGGTCTTGGCGGTCTGCACGAAGCAGTGCTGCAGCAGTGGCCAGGTCAGCCGTTGGCTGCGCCAGGCGAAGAAAAACGAGGCCACCACACCCAGCGCGGCCGATTCGGTGGTGGTGGCCACGCCGGTGTACAGGCTGCCCATCACGATGAAAAACACCACGGCCGGGGGCACCAGGTCGCGCAGCAGGCGCAGGCGCTGGGCCAGCGGCACGGGTGCCTCGCGCACCGCGTTGCCGCGCAGCAGCGCATCACCGGCGATGTAGAGCATGAAACACGCGGTCAGCAGCAGGCCGGGCACGATGCCGGCGATGAAGAGCTGGCCGATGGAGGTGTCGGTCAGCGAGCCGTAGACGATCATGTTGACCGAGGGCGGGATCAGGATGCCCAGCGTGCCACCGGCCGCGATGCTGCCCAGCGAGGCCGTCATCGGGTAACCGCGCTGGTGCAGCGAGGGCAGCGCCACTGTGCCGATGGTGGCCGCCGTGGCCACCGACGAACCCGAGGTGGCGGCAAACAACGCGCTGCAGCCCACGTTGGTGTGCAGCAGCCCACCGGGCAGGCGGCCCAGCCACGCGGCCAGCGCACCGAACATGCGGTCGGCAATGCCCGAGCGCAGCAGCAGTTCGCCCATCAGCACGAACAGCGGGATCGAGGTGAGCAGGTTGTCGTTGTGCACGCCCCAGACCACGGGTGCGATGGAATCGATGAAGGGCATGCCATAGGCCAGCAGCCCGCCGACGATGCCCACGGTGGCCATCGCGATGGCGATCGGCACGCCGATCACCATCATGCCCAGCATCGCGACGAAGGCGATCAGGATGTAGCCGATGTTCATGTGGGCACCCCGGTGGAACGGGCCTGCAGGTCTTCCAGTTCTTCTTCGACTTCGTCCTTGGTGGAGCGTGGGCCGAACTCGCGGTTCAGCTCCGCGCTCTGGCCGCGCAGCAGAAGCCAGGTGGCGCGTGCTGCAAACACCGTGGCGATCAGCGCAAACACCACCAGCCCCGCCAGCCAGGCCGTCTGCGGCCACCACAGCGGCGTGGCCCAGGGCGTCTGCGCGACGCTGTTGTATTCGAGCGAGTCGGTCAGCACATAGCGCGCCAGCCAGGCCAGCAACAGCGCAAACACCGCCAGGCCCACGGCCGCGAACCAGTTCAGCCCGGTCTGCAGCCAGCGGGGCAGGCGGCCGTGGAACACGTCCACGCGGATGTGCGTGCGACCCAGCAGCGCCATGCTGAAGGCCAGCGTGGCGCCGACGGCCAGCGCGTAGCCGCCCAGCTCGTCGGCGCCTTGCAGCGAGAAGTTGAACACCTTGCGGACCACGGTCTCCACCGCGACCACGCCGGAGAGGGCCACGAAGACCAGGCCGAACACCGTGCCCAGCCAACGTTCCAGTTTGTCGTGCATCACGCCGCCCTCCACCCGGTGTTGATCAGCTCACTGCACGCCGATGGCCTTGCCGACCGTGGCCTTCCACGCGGCGGAGCAGCCGGGGTTGGACTTGTCGCAGATCTCGGCCCAGGTCGGCACCGAGATCGTCTGCACCGCGTTGCGCACCACCTCGATGTCGCTGGGCTTGACCGGCACGTCGACCAGCTTGAACTTCTTGCCGGTGGTGCAGGGCTCCTTGCCCGCGTTGCAGTTCAGCGCGTCACGCGTGAGCTCCTGCGAGTAGGCCCAGATGTCGTCGGTCAGGCCCTTGAAGGCGGCGGCCATCTTGGCCTGCTGGTCGGGCTTCAGGCGGTTCCAGGCCTTCAGCGTGATGGCGTAGCCGTTCAGCGCCATCTGGAAGCCCAGCGGGTACTGGTGCGTGGTCACCTCCGGCCAGTTGCTGGAGTTGGCCGAGCTCGGGCCGGTGATGGCGCAATCGACCACGCCCAGCGACAGCGACTGGTGCACCTCGGTGAAGCCCAGCGGCACCGGCGTGCCGCCGACGCTCTCGATGAACTTGGCCAGGTTCTGGTCGTACACCCGCACCTTCATGCCCTTCAGATCGGTGAGCTGGGTCATGGGTTTCTTGCAGAACAGGATCTGCGGGCCGAAGGGCCACACGCCCAGCAGCTTGACCTGGAACTGCTTCTGCAGCCGCTGGTCCAGCGTGTCGAAGTAGGCCTCGTAGACCTTGCGCGCGGCGGCGTAGTCGGGCGATGCCCCCACCAGGTCCATGCCCAGCAGCGTGGGCTCGTCGCGCGAGTTCTGCGAGACCCGCAGCGAGACGATGTCGAACAGACCGGCCTTCATCACGCGCAGCTGCTCGGTGTCCTTGATGCCCAGCTGGTCGATGGCCTTGTAGTCGGCGTCGATGGCCAGGCCGGTGCGTTTTTCGAACTCGTCGAAAAACGGCTTTTCCTTGTTCTTCTGGATCATGCCGGTGGCGGCCGGCTGGCCGATGACCTTGAACGTCATCCGGTCCTGGGCCTGGGCGAGCGGGGCGCTGAGCAGCAGGGCGGTGGCCAGGCCGGCAACGAGGCGGGTGGGTGTCATCGGGGTCTCCTTGGTGGAACGGGGGGTCAGGGAAGCGGGTGTCGCCGCGGCAGCAGCGACGGGGTGCCACAGGGCAGGAATCGGCCGCGGCCGGGGCGGGGGTGGAATTGCACGCCGTCCCAGACCACGTCGCCGCCGGCCAGCGTCAGCGCCGGCCAGGCGCGCAGCACGTGGCCCTCGTAGGGCGTGTAGTCCACCGCGTGGTGCAACTCGGCATTGCGGATCACACGTTCGCCTTCCTGCCAGACCACGAGGTCGGCGTCGCTGCCGATCGCGATCGCGCCCTTGCGCGGGTGCAGGCCGTAGGCCCGTGCCGGGTGCGTGGCGGTGAGCTCCACAAAACGCTGCAGCGTGATGCGGCCACCGAGCACCCCTTCGGAGTACAGCAGCGGCATGCGGGTTTCCAGGCCCGGGATGCCGTTGGGGATGTGGCGGAAAGGGGCTTCTGCGCCACCCGGGTGTTTGCCTTCGGCGCCGTCGTAACAGAAGGGCGCGTGGTCCGACGAAAACACGCTGAACAGGCCGTCGTGCAGGCCGGCCCAGATCACGTCCTGGTTCGCGCGGTCGCGCGGCGGCGGGCTGCAGATGCAGCGCGCGCCTTGGTAGCTGTCGTCCAGGCCCAGGTCGTCGGCGGTCAGGAACAGGTACTGCGGGCAGGTCTCGGCCAGCACGTTCAGGCCATGGGCACGGGCCCAGCGGATCTGCTCCACGGCCTCGCGGCCCGAGACGTGCACGATCAGCACCGGCACGTCCACCAGCTCGGCCAGCGCGATGGCGCGGTGCGTGGCTTCGCGCTCCACCAGCATCGGCCGCGCATGGGCGTGGAACCGCGGTGCCATGCGGCCGGCGGCCTCCAGCCGCTTGCTCAGCCACTCGATGCAGTCGGCGTTTTCGGCGTGGATCATGGCCATCGCGCCGTGCTGCCGGGCCACGGCCAGCACGTCCAGGATCTGGCCGTCGTCGAGCTTCAGGTCGTCGTAGGTCATGTAGACCTTGAACGAGGTGTAGCCCTCCTGGATCAGCGCCGGCAGCTCCCGCTGCAGCACCGCGGGCGTGGGGTCGCTGACGATGAGGTGGAAGGCGTAGTCCACATGCGCGCGGCCTTCGGCGCGTCGGTGGTAGTCGGCCACCGCGGCGCGCAGCGAGCCGCCTTTTTCCTGCGCGGCAAACGGGATCACCGTGGTGGTGCCGCCGCAGGCGGCGGAGCGGGTGCCGGTGTCGAAATCGTCGGCCATGCGCACCGGCGGCGCCATCGGCTGGTCCAGGTGGCAATGCGCGTCCACGCCGCCGGGCGTGACCACACGGCCGGCCGCGTCGATCTCCCGCCGGCCCGGCCCCAGGCCCTGGCCCAGCTGCACGATGCGGCCGCCCGACACGGCGATGTCGGCGTCGAACACGTCGCTGGCGGTGGCGACGCGGGCGTTGCGGAGCACGAGGTCGAAAGCTGCGTTGGGCATGGGGGGTGTCTGTGTGCCTCGATGTGGTGCATGTTGTCGACACCAAACGCGGGCAGTCGTTGAACATGCAAGACCCGGGCCATGTCGACAATGCGCCCGGTAATGCTGTTGACAATACTGTCGACAACATCTCGCAGGCAAGGCATCATCGGGTTTGTCTGGAGAGGAGACCCCGTGCCATCCACCCTGCGCCTGGGCGTGCTGACGCCGTCTTCCAACACCGCGCTGGAGCCGCTGACCAGCGCGCTGGCCGCGGCCGTGCCGGGCTGCAGCGCCCACTTCTCGCGCTTCAAGGTGACCGAGATCGCCTTGTCGCAGCAGGCGCTCGGCCAGTTCGACGACAGCAAGATCCTGGCCGCGGCCGAACTGCTGGCCGATGCACACGTGGACGTGATCGGCTGGAGCGGCACCGCCGCCGGCTGGCTGGGTTTTGACAGCGACCGCCGGCTGGTGCAGTGCATCACGGAGCGCACCGGCCTCCCGGCCACCACGGCCGTGCTGGCGCTCAACGAGCTGCTGGCGCTGCGCGGGGTC
>CAYTWU010000105.1:0-10854 GCA_964442175.1 uncultured Rubrivivax sp. | reverse complement strand
GAACCAGCGCTGCCATCCCCCGGCGCCGGCCAGGAAGCTGAAGGCCGCCCCGGTGTTGTGCACGCGCACGAGGTTGAAGAAGTCGGTCACCGGCCGGCTGTCGCCGAGCTGGAACCAGCCCAGGATGAGTGTCTTCGTGAACTGGTCGGCCACGATGACCAGCACGGCCAGGCCCAGCCACAGCGCCAGGCCAGGCCCGCTGCGTTTGACAAAGCCGCCCTTGGCCATCAGGCCACCGTGCGGGTCTCGCCCGTGCCGTGCAGGTTGCTGGTGCAGCGGCCACACAACGAGGGGTGGGCCGGGTGAATGCCGACATCGTCGCGCCAGTGCCAGCAGCGCTCGCACTTGGTGGCGGTGGAGGGGCTGACGGTGACCTGCAGCTCGTCGCCGGCCACCAGCTGCGCGGCCGAGGTGATGAAGACGAACTTCAGGTCCTCGCCCAAGGACGCCAGCAGCGCATGTTCCGCCGTCGGGGCCGTGATCACCAGGTTCGCCTGCAGCGACGAGCCCACCGCGCCGGTGCCACGCACGGTCTCGATCTCCTTGTTGGCCAGGTCGCGCACCGCGCGGATGCGCGCCCACTTGTCCAGCAGCGCCGCGTCCGGCGCGTCGAAGCGCAGGTAGGTCTCGGTGAAGATCGACGGGCTGCTGCCGATCAGCGCCCAGGCCTCTTCGGCCGTGAAGCTCAGGAAGGGCGCCATCCAGCGCAGCATGGCGTGGGTGATCTGGTGCAGCGCGGTCTGCGCGCTGCGCCGCGCCAGGCTCTTGGGCGCGGTGGTGTAGAGCCGGTCCTTCAGCACGTCCAGGTAGAACGCCCCCAGGTCTTCGCTGCAGAACACCTGCAGCTTGGCCACCACCGGGTGGAACTCGTAGACCTCATAGTGCGCCAGCACCTCGGCCTGGAACTGCGCGGTGCGCGCGAGGGCCCAGCGGTCCACCTCCAGCAGCTGCTCCGCGGGCACGGCGTCCACCGCGGCGTCGAAGTCGCTGGTGTTGGCAAGCAGGAAACGCAGCGTGTTGCGGACGCGGCGGTAACCGTCCACCACGCGCGCCAGGATCTTCTCGTCGCCGGCGATGTCGCCGGAGTAGTCGCTGGCCGCCACCCACAGGCGGATGATCTCCGCGCCCATGCTGGAGCTGACCTTCTGCGGCTCGATGCCGTTGCCCAGAGACTTGCTCATCTTGCGGCCCTGGCTGTCCACCGTGAAGCCGTGGGTGAGCAGGCCGCGGTAGGGCGCGCGGTCGAACAGCGCACAAGCCAGCAGCAGCGAACTGTGGAACCAGCCGCGGTGCTGGTCGTGCCCTTCCAGGTACAGGTCGGCCTCGGGGCCGGTGGTGTGCCAGCCACCCGGGTGCTGGCCACGCAGCACATGCCAGAAGGTGGTGCCGCTGTCGAACCAGACCTCCAGGATGTCGCTGCTCTTGCTGTAGTGCGGCGCGTCCTCGGGGCCCAGGATCTCTTCGGCCGTGGCGCGGCTCCAGGCCTCGATGCCGCCGGCTTCGACGATGTTGGCCGCCTGGTCCAGGATGGCCATGGTGCGCGGGTGCAGCTCGCCCGTGTCCTTGTGCAGGAAAAACGGGATGGGCACGCCCCAGCTGCGCTGGCGGCTGATGCACCAGTCGGGCCGGTTGGCGATCATGTCGCGCAACCGCGCGCGACCGTTTTCGGGGTAGAAGCCGGTGGCGTCGATGGCGTCCAGCGCCAGCTGGCGCAGGGTCTTGGGCGCCTTGTCGGTGGTGAACACACCTTCGCCCTCGTCCATGCGCACGAACCACTGCGCCGCGGCGCGGTAGATCACCGGGCTCTTGTGGCGCCAGCAATGCGGGTAGCTGTGCGTGATGGTCTCGGTCGCCATCAGCCGGCCGGCGCTGCGCAGCGTGTCGATGATGCCGGGCACCGCCTTCCAGATGTTCTGGCCGCCGAACAGCGGAAAGTCAGCGGCGTAACTGCCGTGGCCCTGCACCGGGTTCAGGATCTGATCCAGCTTCAGGCCGTTCGCGACGCAGGAGTTGAAGTCGTCCAGGCCGTAGGCCGGCGAGCTGTGCACGATGCCGGTGCCGTCGTCGGCAGTGGCGTAGTCGGCCAGGTAGACCGGGCTCAGGCGGTCGTAGCCCGCGTCCACGTGCGAAAGCGGGTGGTGGAAGTTCAGGCCGCCGAGCTTCTCGCCCAGCGTGGTGGCCAGCACGGTGCCGGCGATGCCGTAGCGCGCCAGGCACTTCTCCACCAGCGATGCCGCCAACACCAGCAGGCCCCGTTCGGTGTCGACCAGCGCGTATTCGAGTGCCGGGTTCAGGTTCAGCGCCTGGTTGGCCGGGATGGTCCATGCGGTGGTGGTCCAGATCACCACAAACGCGTCCTTCTGCAGTGCGTCCAGGCCGAAGGCGGCGGCCAGTTTGGCCGGTTCGGCGCACAGGAAGGCCACGTCCAGGGTCTGGCTCTTCTTGTCGGCGTATTCGATCTCGAACTCGGCCAGCGAGCTGCCGCAGTCAAAACACCAGTACACCGGCTTCAGGCCGCGGTACACGAAGCCGCGCTCGATCACGCGCTTGAAGGCGCGGATCTCGCCGGCCTCGTTGGCCGGGTCCATCGTGGCGTAGCGGTGTTCCCAGTCGCCCAGCACGCCCAGGCGCTGGAAATCGACCATCTGCTGCGCGATCTGCTCGGTGGCATAGGCGCGGCTCCTGGCCTGCATCTCGTCGCGGCTCAGGCTGCGGCCGAACTTTTTCTCGATCGCGTTTTCGATCGGCAGGCCATGGCAATCCCAGCCCGGGATGTACTGCGCGTCGAAGCCGGCCAGCTGCCGCGCCTTCACGATCATGTCCTTCAACACCTTGTTGACGGCATGGCCCATGTGGATGGCGCCGTTGGCGTAGGGCGGACCGTCGTGCAGCACGAACAGCGGCGCGCCATGGCGGGCATCACGCAGGCGCTTGTACAGGCCTTGCTCGTTCCAGGCCTTGATCCAGCCCGGCTCGCGCTTGGGCAGGTCGCCGCGCATCGGGAAGGGCGTGTCGGGCAGGTTCAGCGTCTGGCGGTAGTCGGGTGCGTTCATGGCGGGGTGGCCGCGAAAGTGCGGCGCATCGGGCAAGGGTGGGGCCGGCCAGGGCCGGTGGGGCGGGACGGAATTCAGGCGCGCTTCAGCAGCGCGTGCCGATAATTCGGTCACGCGTCGTCTGGCGGCTGGTGGCCACGTGCCCACGAGCAGAGGAGGATGCGATCGACAACGACGCCATGCCTTGATTCTAGCGGCGCACCCACGGCACCCGACGCATGCAAATCAGGTCTGTTTCCCGGCTTGCCCCGCTGCTGCTCGGCAGTCTTGTGCTGCCAGCGCTGGCGCAGAACCCCGCACCGCCGCGCTGGGAGGGCGCGATCGGCCTCGTCACCAGCTACGGGCCCAACTACGCCGGTGCCGAAGACAGCCGCGTGCGCTTCGGCCCGGCCGGCTTCCTGCGCTACGGCCGCTTCACGCTGTCGGGTGCGGGCGGTTTCACGACTCGGCGCGACGACGAGGTTGACCGTGGTGTCTCGGCCAGCCTGATCGACCGCGACAACCTGCGCCTGAGTCTCAGCGCCCGCTGGACCAACGGCCGGCGCGAATCGAACAGCACCCGCCTGGCCGGCATGGGCGACATCCAGGGCACGGTGCTGGCGCGGCTGCGCGCGCAATGGACACTCGAGGGCCCCTGGCTCTATAGCCTGGGCGTCAGCACCGACCTGCTGGGCCACGGCAACGGCTGGATCGCCGATGTCGGCGTGGGACGCGACTGGCGACTGGCACCGCAGACCAGGCTGAGCCTGGGCACCTCCATCAGCTTCGGCGGCGACACCTACATGCAGAGCTGGTACGGCGTGACGCCCGAACAGGCGGCCCGCACCGGCTATGCCGTGTACACACCGGGCAACGGCTTGCGGGACCTGGCTCTGAGCCTGACGCTGAGGCACGAGTTCAGCCGCCGCTGGGGCGGGTTTGTCAACGCCGGGCTGGCCACCCAGCTCGGTGCGGCGGCCAACAGCCCGCTGGTGCTGCAGCGCACCGGCTGGTCGGTGGGGTCCGGGTTGGCCTGGCGGTTCTGAGGCCGCTCAGCGCACCGCGAACCAGCCGCGTGCGTCGGCCACGTCCTGCGCAATGCCTGCGCGCAGCGCCTCCAGCGACGGGTACGGCCGCTCGTCGTGCAGCTTGTGCACAAGCTCCACCGCGATGCAGCGGCCGTAGCCGGCCTCGGTGGGCAGCGTGGCCGGCCAGTCCAGCACATGGGTCTCCAGCAATACACGGCCGGCGTCTTCCACCGCGGGGCGCACGCCCAGGCTGGCCACGGCCGGCAGCGGCTGCGGGCCCAGGCCCAGCACCTGCGCCACGAAGATGCCCATTGCGGCCGGCCGCGGGTGCGGGAAGCGCAGGTTCAAGGTGCGGAACCCCAGCTCGCGCCCGAGCTTGCGGCCATGGGCCACCCGGCCACTGAGCGTGTAGGGCCGGCCCAGCAGCTCGGCCGCGCGGGGCATGTCACCCGCGGCCAGGGCCTCGCGCACGGCGGAGCTGGACACACGCAGCCCGTGCACCTCGTAGCTCTGCATGCGGGCGACGTCGAAGCCCTGCGCGGCGCCCGCGGCGTCCAGCAGCGCGTAGTCGCCGGCACGCCGCGCGCCAAAGCGGAAGTCGTCGCCCACCAGCACGTAGCGCGCGTCCAGCGCGTCGCGCAGCACGCGCTGGATGAAATCCTGCGGGCTCAGCGCCGCCAGTGCCTCGTCGAAGCGCAGCACCACGGTCTTCTGGATGCCGCAGCGCGCCAGCTCGGCCAGCTTGTCACGCAGCAGGCCGATGCGGGCCGGCGCGTCCACGCCGCCGCGTCGCGCAGCAAAGAAGTCGCGCGGGTGGGGTTCGAAGCTCAACACCGCGCTCGGCAGGCCGCGATGGCGCGCTTCGTTGTTCAGCAGCGCCAGCATGGCCTGGTGGCCGCGGTGCACACCGTCGAAGCTGCCGATGGTCAGGGCACAGGGGCCGTCGGGGCGGCCCAGGCCACGCAGGATCTTCATGCCGACAATTCTGACGGGTCCAGCCAGCGCCAATGGCCCGGCGCGAGATCGGCGGGCAGTTGCAAAGAACCGAAAGCGCTGCGGTGCAGGCCTTCAACCCGGTTGCTGGCGGCGGCCACCATGCGCTTGACCTGGTGGTACTTGCCTTCGGTCAGCACCAGGCGCAGCGTGTGCGTGCCGGTGATCTCCGCACCCGCGGCGCGCACGATGGCGGACTCGTCGTCCAGCATCACACCGGCCAGCAGCCGGTCCACCAGGGCCTGTTCCACCGGGTGTTTGCACCTGACCTCGTAGACCTTGGGCACGTGGTGCCTGGGGCTGGTGAGCCGGTGGATCAGCGCGCCATCGTCGGTCAGCAGCAGCAGGCCGGTGGTGTCAGCGTCCAGCCGGCCCACGGGCTGCACACCCCGGCGGCGCAGCGGCGCCGGCAGCAGGGCCAGCACCCCGGCGTGGTGTTTCGGCGAGCGCGAACACTCCACGCCCGCGGGTTTGTTCAGCAGCACCAGCGCGTGTTCGCGGTAGGGCCAGTCCACGCCGTTGACGCAGAACACCAGGCCGGCCGGCTCCACCTCTTCGAAGGGGTTGTCGATCACCTGGCCGGCAATGGACACGGCGCCGCTGGCGCACAGGCCTTCACATTCGCGGCGGGCGCCAAAACCCTGGGAAAACAGCAGGCGGGCGAGTTGCATGCCCGCAAGCATAGGGCCAGCGCAGGCTCAGTCGGCCGCACCCTCGGCCCGCAGGCTGGCCAGGCGGCGGTACAACAGGCCGCGTGACACACCCAGCGCGCGCGCGGCACGCGAGACGTTGCCGCCACAGCGCGCCAGCGTGTCCAGTACATGCTGGCGGTCGTGGTCGGCCAGCGTGGAGGCGGCGGGCGCGGCCGGTGCGGGTGGGTCGGCCGGCGCGGCGCTGTGCAAGCTGTCGGCCAGCGCACCGGCGCCGCCTTGCAGCTGCGCCTGCAGCCACACGCTCAGGCCGCTGGCCAGGCGCTGCGGGTGGCGCGTGTGCACGCTGCTGCGGGTGTGCTCCAGCAGTTGCGCCAGGCTGAGGCCGAACACCTCTTCCACCGGCCGTCCCAGTGGCGCGTGGCTGCCCAGCAGGCGCTGCGCCACACCGTTGACCCAGGCCACCTGGCCATGCGTATCCACACCGGCCAGCGCCTCCATCGGCGTGCCCAGCAGGCTGGGGCTGGCCTGGAAGCGCAGCAGCAGGCAATCGCCACTGGGCAGGCGCAGCAGTTCGTTTTCGATTGCAGCGGCGTACAGGCCCACCACCGCGGCGGCGTCGAAGGCGAAGTCGCGGGCTTCGGCCGTCAGGTCCAGCACACCGGCGAGCTGGCCACGCCGGTCGCGGATGGGCGCGGCGGCACAGCGCAGCAGCGCGCAGGCGTCGAAGAAGTGTTCACCGCCGGTGACGGTGCAGGCCTGGCCGGTGCGCACCACGATGCCGGGCGCGGTGGTGCCGACCACCGCTTCCGAGAGGTTCACGCCCACACGGCCGGCCACGCCGAGCACGCGCTCGACGGCGCCGTTGGCGGGGGTGCTGTGCACGATCACACCGTCACCGTCGGTCAGGATGGCGCGGCAGCCGGTGCCGCCCAGCGTGGCCTCCAACTGGGCCAGCTGCGCCTGGGCCGCCGCCAGCAGCGGGCGGCCGCGCTGCATGGCGCTGTGCATGCGGTTGGGCGTGACGGCGTCGAAACCGATGTGCTCGCGCGGGCTGCGCCGCGCCGCCTGGCAGCGCAGCCAGGACTGGATCACCGCGTCGGACACCAGGCCGCTGGGGCGCTGACCTTCGTCGAAGAAACGCTCGCGGGCCAGCGCAGCGCGGTCCTGCGGGGAGCTGAAAAACGGCTGTTGGGGCAGCGCGGCGGCGACCGGTGCTTGGCGATGGCTGGGCATCGGCGCAGTCTGTCTTGAGATGGAACAAGTCTTCATCCGGGAAACCCCCTTGTTGGAGCGACGTGGCGCGCGCAGGAAGCTCCGTCGGTGAGCAAGCACAGGAGACAAGCCATGAAAACGACGTTCACGCTGGGTGCGCTGCTGTTGGCGGCCGCCCCGCTGTTGGCCGGGGCGCAGGCACCCGCGAAGGGCTCGCCCGAACACATCCGCGCCGTCACCGGCCGCATCGACACGGCCGCCATCCGTGCCAACACGCGCAACACGGCCGACTGGCCCAGCTACGGCCTGGACCACGCAGAGACCCGCTTCTCGCGCCTGAAGCAGATCGACACCGGCAATGTCGGGCAGCTGGGTCTGGCGTGGTCCTACAACCTCGAATCCACGCGCGGCGTGGAGGCCACGCCGGTGGTGGTGGACGGCATCATGTACGTCACCGCGTCGTGGAGCATCGTGCACGCGGTCAACGTGCGCACCGGGCAGCGCTTGTGGACCTTCGACCCCCAGGTCAACCGCGAGGGCGGCTACAAGGGTTGCTGCGACGTGGTGAACCGCGGTGTGGCGGTCTACCAGGGCAAGGTGTTCGTGGCCGCCTACGATGGCCGGCTGATCGCGCTGGACGCGGCCAGCGGTGCCAAGGTCTGGGAGCAGGACACCATCACCGACCGCAAGTACTCGTACACCATCACCGGTGCGCCGCGGGTCTACAAGGGCAAGGTCATCATCGGCAACGGCGGTGCCGAGTACGGTGTGCGCGGTTACATCACCGCCTACGACGCCAAGACCGGCCAGCAGAAGTGGCGCTGGTTCACGGTGCCGGGCGACCCGTCCAAGCCCTTCGAGGACGAGTCCATGGCCAAGGCGGCCAAGACCTGGGACCCGGCGGGCAAGTACTGGGAAGCGGGTGGCGGCGGCACGGCCTGGGACACCATGGCCTTCGACCCCGAGCTGAACCTGATGTACGTGGGCACCGGCAACGGCAGCCCCTGGGCGCGCAACAAGCGCAGCCCGGCCGGGGGCGACAACCTGTACCTGGCCAGCCTGGTGGCGCTGAACCCCGACACCGGCCAATACGTCTGGCACTACCAGGAGACCCCGGGCGACAACTGGGACTTCACGTCGACGCAGCCGATGATCCTGGCCGACCTGAAGATTGCCGGCAAAGACCGCAAGGTGATCTTGCACGCGCCCAAGAACGGCTTCTTTTTTGTGGTGGACCGCAAGAGCGGTGAGTTCATCTCGGCCAAGAATTTTGTCGACGTCAACTGGGCCAGTGGTTACGACGCCAAAGGGCGACCCATCGAGACCGAGATTGCGCGCGTGGCCGACCGGCCGCGCGAGATCATCCCCAGCGCCTACGGCGCGCGCAACTGGCAGTCGATGTCCTTCAACCCGCAGACGGGCCTGGCGTACATGCCGGTGCAGAACGTGCCCGTCACGCTGCTGGACAACAAGGCCTGGAAGTTCAATGCTGCCAGCCCGCTGGAGCCGCACAGCAACCTGGGCTGGAACCTGGGCATGTTCGCCAACGCCGAGCCGCCCAAGAGTGCACCCTTCGGCCGCCTGGTGGCCTGGGACCCGGTGGCGCAGAAGGAGCGCTGGCGTGTCGACAACGTCTCGCCGTGGAACGGCGGCACGCTCACCACCGCCGGCAACCTGGTGTTCCAGGGCACGGCCGACGGGCGTTTCATCGCCTACGACGCGCGCGACGGCAAGAAGCTCTGGGAAACACCCACCGGCACCGGCGTCATCGCCGCGCCCAGCACCTACCTGGTGGACGGCAAGCAGTACGTGAGCATCGCGGTGGGCTGGGGCGGCGTCTACGGCCACACCACGCGCCACACCGACCGCCAGGGCCCGGGCACGGTCTACACCTTCGCGGTGGGTGGCACGGCCAAGGCGCCGGACTTCGTGGCCTACCGGCTGGGTGAGCTGGTGCAGGGTGTGCCCTACAACAAGGACCACGTGGCCGAGGGCACGGCGCTGTACGTGAGCAACTGCGTGTTCTGCCACGGTGTGCCGGGTGTGGACCGCGGCGGCAACATCCCCAACCTGGGCTACTCGGCCCAGGGCGTGATCGCCAACCTCGACAAGTTCGTGTTCAACAGCCCGCTGACCAAAAACGGCATGCCCGATTTCACCGGCAAGCTGAAGGCCGAGGACGTGGACAAGCTCAAGGCCTTCATCCAGGGCACGGCCGACGCCATCCGGCCGAAGTGAGCCGACCCACGTGAGCCGCTGCGCTTAGCATGCCGGGGATGAGCTCACCGCGCATCCCCGGCCGCCGTTTCCTGCACTCGCCCGGCCCCACGCACCTGCCCGATGCGGTGCTGGCCGCCATGGCCCGCCAGCCCATGGACCTGGCCGACCCGCGGGTGGCCGCGACCATCGAGGCCTGCGATGCCGGCCTGAAGCGCCTGCTGCAGACCACCGACGGCGAGGTGTTTTTCTACGCCGCCAACGGCCACGGCGCCTGGGAGGTGGTGATCCAGAACCTGCTGGCACCGAACGCCGTGGCGCTGGTGCCGGGCACCGGGCATTTCTCCGACGGCTGGGCCCAGCAGTGCGAGGCCTTGGGCTGCGCGGTGCAGCGCACCGCCTGGACCGAAGGGCGGGCCATCGACCCGGCGGCGGTGGCGGCGGCCCTGCACGCCGACCGCGAGCGCCGCATCGCCGCCGTCTTCCTGGTGCACACCGACACCGCCAGCGGCGTGACCAACGACGTGGCCGCCGTGCGCGCCGCGATGGACAGCAGCGGCCACCCCGCGCTGCTGGTGCTGGATGCCGTGGCCACGCTGGGCGCGGTGCCGATCGCGATGGACGCCGAGCGCATCGACGTGCTGGTGGGCGCCTCGCAGAAGGGCCTGATGCTGCCGCCGGGCGTGGGCTTTGTCGTGGTCAACGCGGCCGCGCAGGCGGTGGCACAGGCCAACCCCACGCCGCGCTTCTACTGGGACTGGTCGCGCCGCAGCGGCAGCATGCCCTACCACCGCTTCTGCGGCACGCCGCCGCTGAACCTGATGGCCGGCATGGAGGCCGGGCTGCAGCTGCTGTTCGACGAAGGCCCCGAGGCCGTGTTCGCCCGCCACCGGCGCCTGGCCGCCATGGTGCATGCCGCGGTGGCCGCGTGGTCGCGCGAGGGTGCGCTGGACTTCTTCTGCACCGAGCCGGCGGCGCGCTCGGTCTCGGTCACGGCGGTGCGCACCGCGCCCGGCGTGGACCCGGACGCGATCCGCCGCGTGGCGCGCGAGTCCTTCGATGTCTCCATCGCCGGCGGCCTCGGTCCGCTGACGGGCCGCGCCTTCCGCATCGGCCACCTGGGGGATGTCAATGCGCCGATGCTGCTGGGCGCGCTGGCCGGCGTGGAGGCGGCGATGACGGTGCTGGGCGTGCCCTACGGGCGAGACGGCGTGGCGGCGGCCGTGGCGCGGCTGGCTTCCGACACCAGCGCCGGGCCCTTGTAGATCAGTCCGGTGTAGACCTGCACCAGGTCGGCACCGGCCCTCAGCTTGGCCACGGCATCGGCGCCGCTCATCACGCCGCCCACGCCGATGATCGGGTAGCCGGCGCCCAGCGCCGCGCGCAACGCGGCGATCACACGGTTGCTGGCCTCGAACACCGGCCGGCCCGACAGACCACCGGCTTCTTCGGCATGCGGCAGGCCCTGCACGGCGTCGCGTGACAGCGTGGTGTTGGTGGCAATGACGCCGTCGATGCGGTGCCGCTGCAGCGTGGCGGCGATGACGCCGATCTGCGCCTCGTCCAGGTCGGGCGCGATCTTCAGGAACATCGGCACCTGGCGGCCGTGCTGCTGCGCCAGCGCCAGCCGCCGCGCCTGCAGCGCGCCGAGCAGGGCGTCCAGCGCCTCGTCGCTTTGCAGGGCACGCAGGTTCTTGGTGTTGGGGCTGGAGATGTTCA
>CAYTWU010000104.1:0-10861 GCA_964442175.1 uncultured Rubrivivax sp. | reverse complement strand
GACCTGCGCATCTCGGTCACCGACCGCTGCAACTTCCGCTGCAGCTACTGCATGCCCAAGGAAGTCTTCGACCGGGACTACCAGTTCCTGCCGCAGAGCTCGCTGCTCAGCTTCGAGGAGATCACCCGCGCGGCGCGCATCTTCGTCGCCCACGGAGTGCAGAAACTGCGCCTGACCGGCGGCGAGCCGCTGCTGCGCAAGCACCTGGAGCGGCTGATCACCATGCTGGCTGAGTTGCGCACGCCCGACGGCACACCGCTGGACCTGACGCTCACCACCAACGGCTCGCTGCTCACGCGCAAGGCGCAAGCGCTGGCCGATGCGGGCCTGCAGCGCATCACCGTGAGCCTGGACGCGCTGGACGATGCCATCTTCCGCCGCATGAACGACGTCGATTTCCCGGTGGCCGACGTGCTGGCCGGCATCGACGCGGCGCTGGCCGCAGGCCTGCGCTCGGTCAAGGTGAACATGGTCGTCAAGCGCGGCACGAACGAACACGAGGTGCTGCCCATGGCGCGCCATTTCCGCGACCGTTACGGCCCGGCGGTCACGCTGCGCTTCATCGAGTTCATGGATGTCGGTGCCACCAACGGCTGGCGCATGGACGAGGTCTTGCCCTCGGCCGAGCTGCAGCGCCGCATCCACGAGGTGTTCCCGCTCGTGCCGCTGCAGGCTGCGCAGCCGGGCGAAACCGCCGAGCGCTGGGGCTACCAGGATGGCCGCGGCGAGATCGGCCTGATCTCCAGCGTCACGCAACCTTTCTGCGGCGATTGCAACCGGGCGCGGCTGTCCACCGAGGGCAAGCTGTACCTCTGCCTGTTTGCGTCGCGCGGGCATGACCTGCGCGCCCTGCTGCGCGGCCAGGGCCCGGATGGACAGGCCTGGACCGATGCCCAGCTCGCCGCCGCGCTGGGCCTGATCTGGGCCGAGCGCGACGACCGCTATTCCGAGCTGCGCAGCGCCGGCACCCTGCCGGCGGGCGAGCGCCGGGTTGAGATGCACTACATCGGAGGCTGACAGACCGCGATGGACACCTCGCTTCACCAGATGCTGGCCCGCGCCGAGGGTGCGCGTGTGGCCATCACCGCCCCCGGCCGCGCGCCGCTGACGCACGCCGCCTTGATGGCCCTGGTGCAGCGCACCGTGGGCACGCTGAATGCCCTCGGTGCCGGCCGCAACGACCGTGTCGCCATCGTGCTGCCCAACGGCCCGGAGATGGCCACCTGCTTCCTGGCGGGTGCGTGCGGCGTGGCCACCGCGCCACTGAACCCGGCCTACCGCGCCGACGAGTTCCAGTTCTATTTGTCCGACCTGAACGCCAAGCTGCTGATCGTCGAACAGGGCAGCAGCTCACCGGCGGTCGAGGTGGCGCGCCAGCTCGGCGTTCGACTGGTGGCGCTGGTGCCGGGCGAGGCGGCCGGCGACTTCAGGCTGCAGGCGATGGACGACGACGAGGCCCCGCCCGCGACCGCCGGCGGCCTGGCACAGCCCGACGACGTGAGCATGGTGCTGCACACCTCGGGCACCACCTCGCGGCCCAAGATCGTGCCGCTGTCGCAGGCCAACCTGTGTGCCTCGGCCACGCACATCGCACGCACGCTGCAGTTCACGCCCGACGACCGCGGCCTGAACATCATGCCGCTGTTCCACATCCACGGCCTGATCGCCGGCGTGCTGGCACCGCTGGCCGCCGGCTCGCAGGTGTTCTGCACGCCCGGCTTCAACGCGCTGAAGTTCTTCGGCTGGATGGACGAAGCCCGTCCCACCTGGTACACGGCGGTGCCCACCATGCACCAGACCATCCTGTCGCGCGCGGCCAAGAACGCGGACGTCATCGCGCGCCATCCGCTGCGCTTCATCCGCTCCTCGTCCAGCTCGATGCCGCCGCAGGTGATCGCCGAGATGGAGCAGGTTTTCGGCACCGCGCTGATCGAGTCCTACGGCATGACCGAGGCCACGCACCAGATGGCGTCCAACCCCTTGCCACCCGCGGTGCGCAAGCCCGGCACGGTGGGCGTGGCCGCCGGGCCCGAGGTGGCCATCATGGGCGCCGACGGCACGCTGCTGCCACACGGCAGCACCGGCGAGATCGTGATCCGCGGGCCGAACGTGACGCGCGGCTACGAGAACAATGACAAGGCGAATGCCGAGGGGTTCAGTGGCGGCTGGTTCCGCACCGGCGACCAGGGTGTGATGGACAACGCCGGCTACGTCAGCATCACCGGCCGGCTGAAGGAGATCATCAACCGCGGCGGCGAGAAGATCAGCCCGCGCGAGGTGGACGAGGTGCTGATGGACCACCCGGCCGTGGCCCAGGTGGTGTGTTTTGGCATGCCCCACCCCAAGCTGGGCGAAGAAGTGGCCGCGGCCGTGGTGCTGCGCGAGGGCCTGTCGGCCACGGAACGTGAACTGCAGGAGTTCGTCGCGACGCGGCTGGCGGACTTCAAGCTGCCGAAAAAGATCCTGCTGCTCGACGAGATCCCCAAGGGCGCGACCGGCAAGCTGCAGCGCATCGGCCTGGCGGCCAAGCTCGGCCTGGGCTGAGGCGCATGAAGATCGCGATCGTCGGCGCCGGCGCCATCGGCGGCCTGCTGGGCACGCGCCTGGCGCTGGCGGGCCAGGACATCACCTTCATCGCCCGCGGGCGGAACCTGGCCACGATCCGCAGCCAGGGTTTCCGGCTGCAGCAGGCGGGCGCGGCGGACCTGCACGCCCCCGACGTGCAGGCCTTCGAAGATTGCGCCGAGGCCGGCCCGCAGGACGCGGTGCTGGTCACCGTGAAGGCCCACCAGGTGCGCGACCTGCTGCCCGGGCTGCGCGGCCTCTGCGGCCCGCAAACCGCGGTGGTGACGCTGATCAACGGCGTGCCCTGGTGGTACTTCCACCGCCTGGCCGGCCCCTTTGAAGGCCGCCAGCTGCAGACCCTGGACCCCGATGGCCAACTCGCGGCGCAGATCGAACCCGAGCGCGTGATCGGCGGCATCGTCTACCCGGCGGCCGAGCTGGTGGCGCCGGGGGTGGTGAAGCTGATCGAAGGCAACCGCTTCACGCTGGGCGAGCCCGATGGCAGCCGCAGCCCCCGCATCGAGGCGCTGGCCCAGGCTTTCATGGCCGCCGGCTTCAAGGCGCCGGTGTCGCGCGACATCCGCAGCGAGCTCTGGGTCAAGCTCTGGGGCAACCTGAGCTTCAACCCGCTTTCGGCGCTGACCCACGCGACGCTGGAGGAGATCTGCCAGTTCCCGCCCACCCGTGCGCTGGCGGGCCGCATGATGGCCGAAGCCCAGGCCGTGGGCGAGGCGCTGGGCGTGGTGTTCAAGATCCCGCTCGAACAGCGCATCGCCGGCGCCGAGGCCGTGGGCGCGCACAAGACCTCGATGCTGCAGGACGTGGAAAACGGCCGCGCGCTGGAGCTGGCGGCCCTGGTCGGCGCGGTGATCGAGCTGGGCCGGATCACCGACCGGCCCACGCCCACCATCGAGGCCGTGCATGCCGCCACGGCACTGCTGATGCAGACGCTGGCCCGCCGCGGCGGCCGGCTGGCCATGCAGCCGGTCTGACCAGTCCTCAGTGCGCCGGGGCGACCGCCTCGGGCGCCTCCGGCGTCGTGATCTCGCCCGGGATGCTGCGGCGTGCCAGCAGCGTGTACACCGTCGGCACGACGAAGATCGTCAGCAAGGTGCCCAGCGACATGCCGCCCACGATGACCCAGCCGATCTGCTGCCGGCTCTCGGCGCCGGCGCCGCTGGCCAGCGCCAGCGGCACGGCGCCCAGCACCATCGCACCGGTGGTCATCAGGATCGGGCGCAGCCGCATGCTGGCGGCCTCGAGTACCGCATCGTGCACCGAGCGTCCCTGCTGGCGCAGCTGGTTGCTGAACTCGACAATCAGGATGCCGTGTTTGCTGATCAGGCCCACCAGCGTGATCAGCCCGATCTGCGAGTACACGTTCAGCGTGCCGCCGGTGAACTTGAGCGCCAGCAACGCCCCCACCATCGTCAGCGGCACGGCGATCAGGATCACGAAGGGGTCGATGAAGCTCTCGAACTGCGCCGCCAGCACCAGGAAGATGAACAGCAGCGCCAGCACAAACACCAGGCCCAGCGCACCCGAGGACGACTTGAACTCGCGGCTGACGCCGTTGAGCTCGGTCACATAACCCGCGGGCAACACGCGGGCCGAGGTTTCATCCATGAAGGCCAGCGCTTCACCCAGCGCGTAACCCGGCGCCAGGTTGGCGGTGATGGTGACGGAGCGCCGCTGGTTGAAGTGGTTCAACTCGCGCGGGCTCACCGCCTCGCGCACCTTGACCAGCGAGCCCAGCGGCACCATGGCGTCGTTGCGGCCGCGCACAAACAGGCGTTCGATGTCTTCGGGCGTGGTGCGGCCGCGCACCTCGGTCTGCACGATCACGTCGTACTGGTCGGCGTCGCGCTTGTAGCGGGTGACTGCACGGCCACCCAGCATGGTCTCCACCGTGCGGGCCACGGCATCGACGCTGACGCCCATGTCGGCGGCGCGGTTGCGGTCCACCTCCATGAAGATCTCGGGTTTGTTCAGCTGCAGGTCGATGTCGGGCTGCACGATGCCGGGGTTCCTGGCCATCTCGGCCAGCATCTGCTGCGCCACCTGGGCCAGGTTGGCGTAGCTGTCGCTGGTCTGGATCACGTACTCCAGCGGCCGTGAGCGGAAGCCCTGGCCCAGGCTGGGTGGCGTGATCGGGAAGGCGCTGACACCCGGCAGCGCGCCCATCTTGGGCAGCAGGTCGCGCGCCAGCTCCTGCGTGCTGCGGCTGCGCTCCGTCCAGTCGGTGGTGCGGAACAGCGCCGTGCCCTGCGACACCTGGCCCCCGCCCATGAACATGAAGCGGCGGTCGAACTCCGGGTACTGCGCGCCGATGGCGTCGATGGCGTCCAGGTAACGCGCGGTGAAATCCAGCGTGGCGCCATCGGGCGCACGCACCGGCATGATGATCACGCCGCGGTCTTCCATTGGCGCCAGCTCGGACTTGGTGGTGGTGTAGAGCCACCATGAGGCGCCGGCGCACACCGCCATCACCAACACCACCACCCAGCGCTGCTGCAGCACCCAGCCCAGTGCCGCGCGGTAACCATGGGTGAGGCCCACCAGCACGGCCTCCATGCCGCGGTCGAAGCGGTTGGGCGCCGGGTTGTGGCGCAGCAGCTTGCTGCACATCATCGGCGTCAGCGTCAGCGCGACAAAGCCCGACACCACCACGGCACCGGCCAGCGTCAGCGCAAACTCGCCGAACAGCCGCCCGGTGCGGCCGGGCGTGAAAGCCAGCGGCGCAAACACGGCGGCCAGCGTCAACGTCATCGCCACCACCGCAAAGCTGATCTCGCGGATGCCCTTCAGCGCCGCCTGGAAGGGCGTGAGCCCTTCTTCGATGTGGCGGAAGATGTTCTCCAGCACCACGATGGCATCGTCCACCACCAGGCCGATGGCCAGCACCAGGGCCAGCAGCGTCAGCGTGTTGATCGTGAAGCCGGCCGCGGCGATCAGCGCAAAGCTGCCGACCAGGCTGACGGGAATGGTGACCAGCGGGATGATGGACGCACGCAGGGTGCGCAGGAAGACAAACACCACCAGGGCCACCAGCACCACGGCCTCGGCCACGGTGGTGTAGACGGACTTGATCGACCGGTCGATGAAGACCGAGTTGTCGTTCGCCTGCACCACGGTGATCGACGGCGGCAGGTCGCGCTGGATCTGCGGCATCACGGCGCGCACACCCGCCGCCACTTCCAGCGGGTTGGCCGTGGCATTGCGGATCACGCCGGTCGAGATCGACGGCAGCCCGTTCAGCCGCACACGCGAACGTTCGTTGGCCGCCGCCTCCTGCACCCGCGCCACGTCGCGCAGCCGCACGGTGTAGCCGTTGACGGTGCGCAGCGCGATCTCGCGGAACTGCGGCACGGTGTTCAGGTCGGTGCGCGCGGTGACGTTGAACTCGCGTTGCTGGCTCTCGATGCGGCCGGCCGGCACCTCGAGGTTCTGGCGCCGCAGCGCGTCTTCGACGTCCTGCACCGTCAGCCGGTAGGCCGCCATCTTGTCGGCGTCCAGCCAGATGCGCATCGCGTACGCGCGGTCGCCGCCGACCTGGATGTCGGCCACGCCGGGCACGGTCTGCAGACGCGGCTTGACGATGCGGTTGATCAGGTCCGTCACTTCCAGCGGCGACAGCGTCTCGCTGGTGTAGGCCAGCCAGATGGTGGGCGTGGCATCGGCTTCGACCTTGGCGATCACCGGTTCGTCCACCGCGTCGGGCAGACGGCCGCGCACACGCGAGACGCGGTCGCGCACGTCGGCGGCGGCGTTGTCCGGGTCTTTCTCGAGCTTGAAGCGCACCGTGATCTGGCTCTGCTCGGCGCGGGAGATGGACGTCAGGATGTCCACACCCTCGATGCCGGCGATGGAGTCTTCCAGCGGCTTGGTGACGGCCGACTCGATGACCTCGGACGAGGCCCCGGTGAGCCGGGTGTTGACCGTGACCACCGGCTCGTCGATGCGCGGGTACTCACGCAGCGTCAGGCGGTCGAAGGACACCAGGCCGACCAGCAGCACCAGCAGCGACAGCACGGTGGCCAGCACCGGGCGGCGGACGGACAGTTCGGACAATCGCATGGTGTGGGCTCCCGGGTCAGGCCGGCGGCCGGCTGCCGCTGGCGGCGCCGGAGGCCGGGCGGGCCGGTGCTTTGCCTGCGGTCGCCAGGTCGATCACCCGCAGCGGCAGCGCGTCACCGCGCATCAGCCGCGCCTGACCGGCGGTGACCAGCGTGTCGCCTTCCTTCAGCCCCTCCAGCACCTCGGCCCGCCCCGGCACGCGGATGCCGAGTCTGGCCTCGATGCGTTGCGAGACCTTGCCGTTGGGGCCGTCCACCACCTTGATCAGGTACTGCTTGCCGCCCATCGGCACCAGGGCTTCTTCCGGCACCACCAGCGCGCTGTCGCGTACGGCCAGCACCGTGGTGGCACGCGCAAACATGCCCGGGCGCAGCACACCCTCGCGGTTGTCCAGCCGGGCCCGCACCAGCAGCGAGCGGCCATCGGCATCGACCTGTGCATCCAGTGCCTCGATGCGGGCCTCGAAGCTGCGGCCGGGCAGCGCGTCCACGGCCACCTGCACCGGCAGGCCGGTCGTCACGCGGGCCAGGTCGCGCTCGGGCAGGCGGTACTCCACCCACACCTGCGAGGTGTCTTCCAGGCTGACCAGGTCGGCGCCGTCCTTGACGTAGTCGCCCAGGTTCACCAGGCGGATGCCGGACTGGCCGTCGAACGGCGCCACGATGCGCATGCGCGCCAGCTGGGCCTGCGCCAGCGCCACCTGGGCGGCGGCCACCTCCAGGTTGGCAGCGCTCTGGTCCACCGCGCTCTGGCTGACAAAATTCTGCGCCACCAGCTCGCGGTTGCGCTGCAGCTGCGTGCGCGCGATCGAGGCCTGGGCTTCGGCCTGCTGCAGCTGCGCACGCTGCAAGGTGTCGTCCAGCTGCACCAGCAACTGGCCGCGCCGCACACGCTGGCCCTCGGCAAAGCCAAAGCTGGCGATGCGGCCGCTGACCTCGGGCCGCAGCGTCACGCCCTGGCGCGAACGCAGGCTGCCCACGGCCTCGGTCTGGTCGACCAGGCGGGCGCGTTGCACGGTGCCGACTTCCACCGCCACCGGACCGCCAGGCCCACCCGGGCCACGCGGAGCAGCTGCGCCGGGGCCCCCAGGGCCGCCGCCATGGCTGGCGACGGCGGTGGCGGGGGGCGCCTTCTGTACCCACCAGGCCACGCCTCCCGCAACGATGAGGCCCAATACCGCGACCAGCGACGTCATCTTCTTGTTCATGCAGCTTCCAGGTCAATCCGGCACTTTAGCGGTTGAGGCCGCAGCGCGTGCGCGCGGTGCGGTGCTTCAGCGGCCGCCGGTGTGGTCGGCGACGCCGCGGTTGGCCAGCTGGTCCGCCCGTTCGTTGCCGGGGTCGCCGGCGTGGCCCTTGACCCAGCGCCATTCGACCTGGTGGCGGCTGCGCAGGGCATCCAGCTTCTGCCAGAGGTCGACGTTTTTCACCGGCTTGCGGTCGGCCGTGGTCCACCCCCGGGCTTTCCAGCCATGGATCCACGACGTGATGCCGTCCTTCACATAGGCGCTGTCGGTGTGCACCACCACGCGGCTGGGTTGTTTGAGCAAGGCCAGGGCCTCGATCACCGCCGTGAGTTCCATGCGGTTGTTGGTGGTCAGCGGCTCGCCGCCCCACAGCTCCTTTTCGTGCACACCGGCCCGCAACCACGCGCCCCAGCCACCCGGGCCCGGGTTGCCCTTGCAGGCACCGTCGGTGTAAATCACGACCTCGCTCATCCGTTCTCCACCTTGTCCAGTTGTCGGCGGCGCTGGGCCACCACGGCGGGCGCCGCATGGCGCCGCTTCAGATCCCGTTTGGCCAGGCCGACGAGGCGCATGCCCCGCACACGCTTGACCGCGTTCAGAAAGTACACGGCACCCAGCACCGGCCACCAGCGGTCACCAAGCGGGTCCATCCAGGCAAAACGTTGCAACCAGCGCTCGCTCTGGCAGGCCGGGCGCCAGCAGCCAAAGCGGCCGGCTTCGACCTCGAAACCCAGCAGGCGCAGCCAGTCGCGCAGGCGCCAGTAGCCGATGAAATCACCCGCGCGCGGCAGGAACAGGCCCTGCGCCCGCCCCAGCCCCACCCGCTGGCGCGCCCGGTCACTGCGCTGGCGCAGGCCCCACAGGCTGGCCGGGTTGAAGCCGGTGATCAGCAGCCGTCCCTCCGGCACGAGCACACGCTCGACCTCGCGCAGCGTCAGGTGCGGGTCACCTGCCAGCTCCAGCGCGTGCGGCATGACCACCAGATCCAGGCTCGCATTGGCAAAGGGCAAGGCATCGAACTCGGTGTGCAGGTGCACGCGCTGGCCCGGCAGCTGGCTGGTGCTGATGTCGCCCTGAGGCGGCGGGGCCGGCCAGGGCTCGGGCATGATCAGCGTGTCGGTGGCGACCCAGCGGTGGGGCATGCGGTTGGCGCGCAGCCCATCGAGCTCCGGCAGACCCAGTTGCAGCGCGTGGAAGCCGAAGGCGTCGGCCACCGCGTGGTCCAGACTGTCCTGTTCCCAGTCGAGCAGGTAACGCCCTGGCGCGGACTGCAGCCAGGACCCCAACTCTATAATCGACTCGTCTCGCGTCATGAAACTCGCAGCGCTGCCCGCCTTCGCCGACAACTACATCTGGATGCTGCACGACGGCGTGGAAGCCGTCGTGGTCGATCCGGGCGACGAAGGCCCGGTGATCGCCGCGCTCGACGCGATGTCGCTGCAGCTCGCGGCCATTCTAGTGACGCACCACCACGCCGACCATGTGGGCGGCGTGGATGCGCTGCGGCCCCGGCTGCGGGGCCCGGTCTACGCACCGGCCGGCGAGACCATCCCCGAGCCCAACCACCCGCTGATCGACGGTGATGTGGTCCAGGTCCTGGGCCAGCGCTTCCGTGTGCTGGAGGTGCCGGGCCACACCGCGGGGCACATCGCCTACCTGCAGCTGGACGCCGACGAGCCGCTGCTGTTCTGCGGCGACACCTTGTTCTCTGGCGGCTGCGGCCGCCTGTTCGAAGGCACGCCAGCCCAGATGCACCAGTCCTTGCAGCGCCTGGCTGCGCTGCCCGGCAGCACCCAGGTCTGCTGCACACACGAATACACGCTGGCCAACCTGCGTTTTGCCGCCGCGGTGGAGCCGCACAATGCGGCACTGCAGACCCACACCACCCACTGCCAGGCCGAGCGTGCCGCCGGCCGGCCCACCCTGCCCAGCCGCATCGCGCTGGAGCGCCAGATCAACCCCTTCCTGCGCAGCGCAGAGCCCGCCGTGGTCGATGCAGCGCTGGCCCAGGGCGCCACGGGCCATGCAGGCCCCGAGGTGTTCGCAGCGCTGCGGCGCTGGAAAGACAACTTCCGATGATGTTTGCCTCATGGGCCGTGTTGGCCGGTGCGCTGCTGCTGAGCGCCTGTGCCACGGTCTCACCACCACCTGCCGCCGTCGAGCCGGCACCGGTGGCCGCCATCATCGAACCCAGCCCGGCGCCCGCGCCGGCAGACCCGCTGCCCGCCGCGGAAGCCCCGCCCGCCGACCCGCGTGTCGGCGATGCGTGGCGCACCCGGGAGCGGCTGGCCCTGGAAGAGCAGATCGCACGCACCGACCTCTGGGCCCGTGTGCGCAGTGGTTTTGCCGCGCCCGACCTCGACGACGAGCTGGTGCGCAAATGGGAGCGTTACTACGCCACGCGGCCCGATTACGTGGCCCGCATGATGGAGCGCGGCGGCCGCTACCTGTTCCACATCGTCGAGGAGGTCGGTGCACGTGGCATGCCGATGGAGCTGGCCTTGCTGCCCTTCATCGAAAGTGCCTTCAACCCGCAGGCCATGTCCACGGCACGGGCCGCCGGCATGTGGCAGTTCATCCCGTCCACCGGGCGTGATTTCGACCTCAAGCAGAACCTGTTCCGCGACGACCGGCGCGACGTCATCGCCTCCACCCGCGCGGCGCTGGACTACCTGCAGCAGCTGCACGGCATGTTCGGTGATTGGCACCTGGCGCTGGCGGCCTACAACTGGGGCCAGGGCAGTGTGCAGCGTGCCCTCAAGCGCAACCAGGGCCTGGGGCAGCCGCTGCAGTACAGCGCCTTGCGCATGCCCGACGAGACGCGCAACTACGTGCCCAAGCTGCAGGCCATCAAGAACATCGTGCAACGCCCGGAGTCCTTCGGCCTGACGCTGCCGGCGCTGGAGAACCATCCATTTTTCCTGGCGGTGGGCATCGAACGCGACATCGACGTGGCGCTGGCGGCACGCCTGG
>CAYTWU010000103.1:0-10974 GCA_964442175.1 uncultured Rubrivivax sp. | reverse complement strand
TGGTGCCGCTGATCGACGTGATGCTGGTGCTGCTGGTGATCTTCATCGTCACCGCACCGCTGCTCACCCATGCCGTCAAGCTCGACTTGCCGCAGGTGACGGCGCAGGTCAGTCCGCCGGTGCCGAACAAGGTGGAATTTGCCATCGACGCCAGCGGCGCGCTGTTCTGGAACGGCGAGGCCGTCTCGCGCGCCGAGGCCGCCACCCGCTTCCAGGCCGCCGGCCAGCGGCAGCCGCAGCCTGAGATCCACCTGCGCGCCGACCAGGCCGTGGCCTACCGCCATGTGGCGCAGACGCTGGCCGACGCCGCCCGCGCCGGCCTGGCCAAGGTGGGCTTCGTCAGCGAGCCCGAGCCGTCGCCCTGACCCCACCCCTTGCCACGACACCCCTGCACAGCCAGCCGCCGCCAGCCCCGTGCCGACCCCAACCACGACACGAGGAGCCCTTCCCATGAGACCCACCACCCCCTTGCTGCCCCTGGGCGCCATCGCCGCCGGCTTCGGCCTGGTGAGCGGCGCCGCGCTGGCGCAGAGCGCGCCCGCACCGGCCACTGCCGCATCGGCACCGACGACGCTGGCCCCGATCCCGGTGCGCGCCAAGGCCGAGACCGACAAGGACACGGTGCGTGCCACCACCACCCGCATCGGCAAGGGCCAGCAGGAACTGCGCGACATCCCGCAATCGGTGACCGTGGTCACGGAGCGCCTGATCGACGACCGCAACCTCGACACGCTGAAGGATGCACTGCGCAACACCGCCGGCATCACATTCCAGGCTGCCGAAGGCCAGGAGGAAGACATCCGCCTGCGCGGCTTTGCGCTGCAGTCCACCGGCGACATCTTCCTCGACGGCATGCGCGACCCCGGCTTCTACGAACGCGACAGCTTCAACTGGGACCGGCTGGAGGTGATCCGTGGCTCGGCCTCGATGATCTTCGGCCGCGGCTCCACCGGCGGCGCGGTGAACCAGGTCAACAAACAACCCTTCCTGTTCGACCAGAACGAACTGAGCCTGACGCTGGGCAACGGCGATTTCGCCCGCGCCGTGCTCGACATGAACAAGAAGACCGGTGAGAACGCCGCGCTGCGCATCAACACGATGCTCAACGTGGCCGACAACGACGGCAAGAAGATCGACAAGATGGGCATCGCCCCCAGCTTCCGCTGGGGCATCGGCACGCAGGACGAGTTTGCGCTGAACCTGGTCCACCTGGAGTACAAGAACGGCATCAACTTCGGCTACCCCTGGCTGAACAGCGCCATCTCCAGCGCCTTCCAGCCCGGCAACTACTACGGTGCCGAGAGCGACTACATGGCCGGCGGCACCAGCCACGGCACGCTGAGCCACACGCACCGCTTCGACAACCGCGACGAGCTGCGCACCGTGCTGCGCGTGGGCCGCTACGAGCGTGACCAGCGCGCCAGCGCGGTGCGCTTCTGCCAGCCCAATGCCAACACGGGCGCGCCCAACGCCAACTGCCCCGACTCACCGCTGGTGACGCCCGAGAACATCGGCGGCGACACCGTGCTCACGCGCGGCGCCAACAGCAAGATCCAGGACATGGAGGGCGTGTACCTGCAGTCCGACTACAGCGGCAACTTCCGCGCCTTTAGCCTGCAGCACCAGGTGCTGGCCGGTGCCGACCTGGCGGTGGAGGACTTCACACGCTATGCGGCCGTCAACCCGACCGACATGCCGGGCAAACCCACCACCACGATCGGCAACCCCGGCGCGGTGGGCTGGGTGGACGAATCGTTGCGCATGGTGCGGCAGAGCCAGGCGTTTGATGCCACCGCCGTCGGCCTGTACGCGCAGGACATGGTGCAGCTCACGCCGACATGGAAGATCCTCGCCGGCCTGCGCTGGGACCGCTTTGATGGCAAGTACAGAACCTACAACACGGGCGCTGCCGGTGGTCCGCCGGGCACGCCGCCCCCAACGGGCAACATTGGCGACGTGACCGCCGAGCGCGGCCGCCAGGATTCACTGTGGAGCAAACGTTTCGGCGTCTTCTACCAGCCCACCGAGACACAGTCGTACCACTTCTCGTACGGCACCTCGTTCAACACTTCGGGCGACACCTACAGCTTCGACCCGCGCGGCGCCAACACACCGCCCGAGTCCAGCCGCAACATCGAGCTCGGCGGCAGCCTGGATTGGGCCGGCGGCCGCTTCACGACACGTTTTGCTCTCTTCCACGCCACCAAGTACAACGAGCGCAACGACGACGTGGACACGGTCGACGAGACCAACTACATCCTCTCCGGCCAGCGCCACGCCGCCGGCATCGAGCTGGACTTCGCCGGCCGCATCACGCCCGAGTGGGAGCTGTTCGCGGCCTACGCCTGGATCCCGGACGCCAAGGTCGACAAGGGCGCCAGCAACGGCACCACGCTGGTCCAGGGTGAAATGGTCGGTGAGCGCCCGGCGATGACGCCGGTGCACAGCGGCACGGTGTGGACGACCTACCGCCTGACACCGCGTTGGCGCATCGGTGGCGGCATCAACGCCCGCGGTGGCGTCAAGCCGCTGCTGGCCAGCTTCCACGCGCCGAAGTTCGTCACCGCCGACCTGATGGCCGAGTACGACGCCGGCCCGGCCGTCTTCAAGCTGAACGTGATCAACCTCGCCGACAAGCTCTACGCCGACCAGCTCTACCGCGGCCATTGGGTGCCGGGGCAGGAGCGCACCGTGCAGCTCACCACGACGGTGAAATTCTGACCATGCTGCTCCAGATCCCCGAGGTGCTGACCCCTGCGGAGCTGGAGCGCATGCAGCAGATCCTGGCGCGTGCCGAGCCCGAGTGGTCGGACGGCCGCGCCACCGCCGGGCCACAGGCGGCCACGGTGAAGAACAACCAGCAGCTGCCCTGGCGCAGCGCCCCCACCCAGGCGCTGCAGGCCATCCTGCTGCCGGCGCTGCAGCGGCACGCGGTGTTTTTTTCCGCCGTGCTGCCCAAGAAGATCCTGCCGCCGATGTTCAACCGCTACGGGGGTGACAGCAACACCTACGGCAACCACATCGACCAGGCCGTGCGTGTGCTGCCCGACGGCAGCGGGCGTGTGCGCAGCGACATCTCCTGCACCGTCTTCCTGGCCGAGCCCGACAGTTACGAGGGCGGTGAGCTGGTGATCGAAGACAGCTTCGGCCCGCAGCGTGTGAAGCTGCCCGCCGGCCACGCCGTGGTCTACCCCGGCACCAGCGTGCATCGCGTGGAGCCCGTCACCAGCGGCCAGCGCGTGGCCAGCTTCTTCTGGATCGAGAGCATGGTGCGCAGCGACGAACAACGCCGGCTGCTCTTCGACATGGACATGGCGCTGATGCGGCTGCGCCAGCAGCACGGCGAAACGCCCGAGGCCGTGACGCTCACCGGCACGTACCACAACCTGCTGCGGCTCTGGGCCGACACGTGAACGACGGGATGGGCGATGACGTGCGCGCCTGGCTGTTCGGTGGCGCCACCGACGGCCTGACGCTGCAGGCCAACGTGGACGCCTGGCGCGCGCTGCGCCTGCTGCCGCGGGTGCTGCAGCCGCTGCAAGAGGCCCACACACGCGTGCTGCTGAACGGGCAGACGCTGCCGCACCCGATCTTCGTGGCACCCATGGCCTACCAGACGCTGCTGCACCCGCTGGGCGAAGTGGGCTGCGCGCTGGCCGCGGCGTCGCAGGGCGCGGGCTTCGTGCTCAGCGCCCAGGCCAGCCAGCCGCTGGAAGACGTGGCGCAACAGGCCTTGAGCCTGCCGGAGCGCGGGCCGCTGTGGTTCCAGCTCTACCTGCAGGGCGACCGCGCCTTCGACGGTGCGCTGGTGCAACGCGCAGAAGCCGCGGGTTACGAAGCGCTGGTGCTGACCGTGGACGCGCCGGTGCAAGGCCCGCGTGCCCGTGTGGCACTGCCGCCCGGCGTGCGCGCCGTGAACCTGGACGGCGCCCCGCCGCCGCCCTCGGGCCCCGGCCTGTGCGGCGGCCTGCTGGCGCGTGCGCCGACCTGGCACGACGTGGCCTGGCTGCGCGCCCACACCCGGTTGCCGCTGTGGCTGAAAGGTGTGCTGCACCCCGACGACGCACGCCAGGCCGCTGCGCTGGGTGTGGCCGGGCTGATCGTCTCCAACCACGGCGGCCGCGTGCTGGACACCGCCGTCAGCACCGCCTGGGCCCTGCCGCGTGTGGCCGATGCGCTGCAGGGCGCGTTGCCGCTGCTGGTGGACGGTGGCATCCGGCGCGGCACCGATGTGCTCAAGGCGCTGGCCCTGGGGGCGAGCGCCGTGCTCGTCGGCCGGCCGGTGCTGCAGGCGCTGGCAGAGGGCGGCCCCACGGCGGTGGCCCAGGGGCTGCGCACGCTGCGCGACGAGTTCGAGATTGCGCTGGCGCTGTCTGGTTGCGCCGAGCCGTCAGCGGTGGGCCGTGGCTTGGTTCTCTAGCAGCATCGCGTCACCGTAGCTGAAGAAGCGGTAACCCGATTCGATCGCATGCCGGTACAGCGCCATGATGTGCGCGTGGCCGGCAAAGGCCGAGACCAGCATCAACAGCGTGCTGCGCGGCAGGTGGAAGTTGGTGACCAGCCGGTCCACCACGCGGAAGTTGTAGCCCGGCGTGATGAAAAGGTCGGTCTCACCTTCACTCGGCACCAGCGTGCCGCTGCGCGCCGCGCTCTCCAGCGCACGCAGCGCCGTGGTGCCGGCGGCGACAATGCGCCCGCCGGCCGCCCGCGTGGCCTGGATGCGGGCCACGGTGTCTGCGCCGACCTCGTAGCGCTCGCTGTGCATGCGGTGTTCGGCCAGCCGCTCGCTGCGCACCGGCTGGAAGGTGCCGGCGCCCACGTGCAGCGTCACGGTGGCGCGCTGCACACCGCGCGCGTCCAGCGCGGCCAGCACGGCCTCGTCGAAGTGCAGCGACGCGGTGGGCGCCGCCACCGCCCCCGGCCGGGCGGCGAACAGCGTCTGGTAGCGGGTTTCGTCCTGCGCGTCGTCGTCGTGCGTGATGTAGGGCGGCAGCGGCACATGGCCGTGGCGCTTGAGCAGCACAAACGGGTCGTCCGGGAGGCGCAGGTGGAACAGCGAATCCTCCGGCCCCACGCGGCCCAGCACCTCGGCATCGAAGGCATCGGCAAAACGCACCAGCCCACCGGCCTTGGGCGATTTGCTGGCGCGCAAGTGGGCCCAGACCTCGTGCGTGCCGGGGATCACACGCTCCACCAGCGCCTCCACCGCACCGCCGGTGGGTTTTTCGCCCAGCAGGCGGGCCTTGATGACCTGGGTGTCGTTCACGACCAGCAGGTCGCCCGGGTCCAGCAGGCCGGGCAGGGCACTGAAGATGCGGTCCACCGGCAGCGTGCCCGTGCCGTCGAGCAGGCGCGAGGCGCTGCGCACCGGCGCCGGGTGCTGCGCGATCAGCTCGGGCGGCAGCTGGAAATCGAAATCGGAGAGCGTGTGGGTGATCGAGTGTTGGGACATGGCATGGCACGGAGTGCCCAGGGCTCAGAATTGTTCCATGCCCGAGGCGTCCAAATCCGGCCCCGCCAAAGCCCTGGAAAAACTGGGGCTGCGGCGCGACATCGACTTGGCGCTGCACCTGCCGCTGCGCTACGAGGATGAAACCCGCCTGGTGCCGCTGGCCGCCGCCCGCGCCGGCGAGACGGTGCAACTGCAAGGCACGGTGCGCGAGAACCGCATCGAGACGCGCAGCCGCCGCCAGCTGATCCTGCGCCTGCAGGACGGGCACGACGAGCTGCTGCTGCGGTTTTTGCACTTCTACCCGGCGCAGCAGAAGGCCTGGGCCCCGGGCACGCTGCTGCGGGTGCGGGGCGAGCTGCGCGATGGTTTTTTTGGCCGCGAGATGGTGCACCCGGCGGTGCGCATCGTGGCCGAGGACACGCCGCTGCCCGACGCGCTGACACCGGTCTACCCGGCCAGCGCCCAGCTGCCGCAGGCCTACCTGCGCAAGGTGATCGCCTCGGCCTTGCGGCGTGCCCACCTGGGCGAGCTGCTGCCGCCCGGCCACGTGCCGGCCGGACTGCCCGCGCTGCGCGAGGCGGTGCTCTACCTGCACCACCCACCACCCGGCGCGCCGCTGGCGGCCCTGGAAGACCGCAGCCACCCGGCCTGGCAGCGGCTGAAGTTCGACGAGCTGCTGGCGCAACAACTCTCGCAGGCGCTGGCGCGCGAAGCACGTGCCCACTTGCGTGCGCCGGTTTTGCAGGCCGCGCCGGACGCATTGCCGGCGCGCCTGCGCGCGACCCTGCCCTGGGGCCTGACCGCCGCGCAAGACCGCGTGGTGCAGGAGATCGTGGCCGACCTGGGCCGCACGCAGCCGATGAACCGCCTGCTGCAAGGCGACGTGGGCGCCGGCAAGACCGTGGTGGCCGCGCTGGCCGCCGCCACCGCCATCGCCGCCGGCTGGCAATGTGCGCTGATGGCACCGACCGAGCTGCTGGCGGAGCAGCATTTCCGCAAGCTGGTGCAGTGGCTGGCACCGCTGGGCATCACCACCGCCTGGCTCACCGGCAGCCGGCGCGGCAAGGGCCGGCAGACGATGCTGGCGCAGGTGGAAAGCGGCGCGGCACAGCTCATCGTCGGCACCCAGGCCATGATCCAGGACGGCGTGGCGTTTGCGCGGCTGGGGCTGGCGATCGTCGACGAACAGCACCGCTTCGGCGTCGCGCAGCGGCTGGCCTTGCGGCAGGCCCGTGAAGGCGAGGCCATCGAGCCTCATCTCTTGATGATGAGCGCCACCCCCATCCCGCGCACGCTGGCGATGACGTATTACGCCGACCTGGACGTCAGCACCATCGACACGCTGCCGCCCGGCCGCACACCCATCGTCACCAAGGTGTTTGCCGACAACCGCCGGCCCGAGGTGGTGGCGCGCATCCGCGACGAGGTGGCCGCCGGCAAGCAGGTCTACTGGGTCTGCCCCCTGATCGAAGAGAGCGAGACGCTGGACCTGAAAAACGCCACCGAGACCCATGCCGAGCTGTCTGCGGTCTTGCCCGGCGCGATGGTCGGCCTGCTGCACGGGCGGATGCCGGCAGCAGAAAAGGCGGCCGTGATGGCGCTGTTCGCGAGCGGCGAGATGGCCGTGCTGGTGGCCACCACGGTGATCGAGGTGGGCGTGGACGTGCCCAACGCCAGCCTGATGGTGATCGAACACGCCGAACGTTTTGGCCTCGCCCAGCTGCACCAGCTGCGCGGGCGCGTGGGCCGCGGCGCGGTGGCCAGTGCCTGCGTGCTGCTCTACACCGCGCCGCTGGCAGACGCCGGCAAGGCCCGGCTGCGCGCGATGGCCGAGACCACCGACGGCTTCGAGATCGCGCGCCGCGACCTGGCCATCCGCGGGCCGGGTGAGTTCCTGGGCGCGCGCCAGAGCGGCGACGCGCTGCTGCGTTTTGCCGACCTGGCCGAAGACGATGCGCTGCTGCAGCACGCCCGCCAAGGGGCACCCCGCCTGCTGCGCGAGCACCCGGCCGCAGCCCAGGCCCATGTGGCGCGCTGGCTGGGCAGCAAGGCGGAGTTCCTGAAGGCTTAGCCCACGGTGACGGGTTCCAGCAGCCGGTCTACAAACAGCTGCACGTCGGCGATCTTGGTCACCACCTGGTCGGCGCCGGGCATCTGGCGCAGCTCGGCGTCCACGTCGGCGCTCATCACCACGCGCCGCAGGCCGGGGCGCACGGCGGCGTCCAGCACGTCGGCGGCGCTGCCGTCGGGCAGGTGCAGGTCGGTCAGCAGCAGGTCGAAGGGCTCGGCCACCAACCGGGCCCGCGCCGCGGCGACCTGGGCCACCCAGGCCACCTGCCAGCCGCGGGCCTCCAGCGCCCGCTGCAGCAGCAAGGCATAGACCTCGGCATCTTCCACCAGCAGCACGCGGCGCGGGCGTGCATCGGCCGCTGCCGGCGCGTCGGGGCCATGGGCGGGCAGGCGCTGGGCACGGAAGCTGAAATGCGCCGCGACCCCGCCCTCGGGCGGGGTCTCCAGCACCAGATCCCCGCCCAGCGTGCGCGCCAGGTCGCGGCCCAGCGCCAGGCCCAGGCCCGCGCTGTCCGGCCGGCCCGGGCCGGCGCTGCGGAAGGGCTGGAACAGCGTCTCGCGCTGGGCCGCGGCCAGGCCCGGGCCCTGGTCCACCACGCTCAGCCGCACGGTGTCGGGGGCCTCGAATGCCCAATCCACGCGCACCACGCCCGGCCCCGCGTATTTGATGGCGTTGGACAGCAGGTTGCGCAGCACCTGCTGCACGCGCAGCGCGTCCACCCGCAACCAGACATCGGCGTCGGCCGGCAGGCGCAGTTCGACGCCGGCCAGCTGCGCCGCCGGGCCCATCTCCTGCACCACGGCACCGACCACGGCCCCCAGGCGCGCGGGGCCCGGGTCCAGCGTCAAGGCACCGGCGGCCAGGCGCTCGCGGTCCAGCAGGCCGTTCAGCAGCGCCAGCGTGCTGCGGGCCGACTGGCCCAGCGGCTCGGTGACGCTGGGCGCCACCCCGCGCTCGCCACGCAACAACTCCGTGGCGGCGATCACCGAGTGCAGCGAGTTGCGCACCTCGTGCGCCAGGAAGGCGATGAAGCGGCTGGCCGCCGCTGCGGCGCGCTCGGCCTCGGCGCGTGCGGCACGGGTGCGCGCCACCTCGGCACGCAGGCCGGCGCTGTGCCACCACCACGCCAGCATCAGCAGCGCCAGGGCACCGAGCACCCACGGCGCGGCGTTGCGCAGCAGCCTGCGCGCCAGCTGCTGCGGCGCCGGCCGCTCCAGCCAGCGCCTCTTGAGGGTGGGCAGATCCGCCACCGCCGGGACGTCCAGCGCCCGCTGCAGCAGCGGCCCCAGGGTGCGCTGGCCGGGCGAAACGGCCACGCCGCGTTCGTGCCGCAGGTCGCCGGCGGTGCCGACGATCTGCAGCTCGCCGAAGTCACTGCCGCCCATCACCAGCGCCAGGCTGACGATGTCGGCCGTCATCGCGTCGGCGTTGCCGGCGGCCACCTGCCGCAGGCAATCTGTGACGGTCGCGCAGGCCACCGAGGTGACCCGCGGGAAACGCGACAGCAGCAGCGTTTGCGGCACCTGCAGCGACGGCATCGCCAGGCGCCGCCCGCCCATCTGCTCCAGCGACCACAGCCCGCTGCTGCGCCGGGCCACCAGCACCAGCGGATGTTCGATGAAGGGCCCGACGAAGCCGACACCGCTGGTGCGCGACGCCGCCTCCGGCAGGCCCAGCGCCAGGTCGGCGTCGCCGCTGCGCAGCGCAGCCAGCGCGGCATCGGCCGTCGTCAGCTGCCAATCGGGCGCGGGCAGGCCCAGGTGGCGCAGCGCCGCACCCAGGGTCTCCACCGCCAGCCCTTGCGCGCGGCCATCGGCGCCGGCCATCGAAAAGGGCGCCTGTTCGGCCACCACGGCCACGCGCAGCGGCGGCAGGGCGGACAGCCGGGCCTGTTCATCGGCACTCAGCACCAGGCGGGCGGCCCGGGCCACGGGCGCGGCGGCCGACCAGCGGTCCACCGCGGCCTGGCGCTCCGCGGGGTCCAGTGCGGCCACCGCCTCGGCCAGCAGCGCCAGCTTGGGCGCACCGGCCACCGCGGCGGCCAGGTGCAGATCATCGCTGCCCAGCACCACCGGGCGCGCGATGCGCAGGTCGGGCAGCTGCAGCCGGTCCAGCGTCTCGGCGATCGCGGGGGCCGACTCGATGAACAGGTCGGCCCGGCCTTCGCCCAGGCTGCGCAGGCCGGTCTCCAGATCGGGCACCGGCACACGCGTAGCCAGCGGGAACAGGCGCGCGACCTGCGCCGCGCTGGCGTAGCTGGCGACCACGGCCACGCGGCGGCCGGCCAGATCGGCACTGAGCGGCACATCACCATCGGCCGCGCGCACCACCATCACCTGCTCGATGCGGGCATAGGGCGCGCTGAAGGCCAGCAGCTGCTCGCGCTCGGGCGTGCGCGACATCGCGCTGGCCACGTCCAGCCGGCCGGCCTGCAGATCGGCCAGCAGCTGCGCAAAATCGGTGTAACGCACGGGTTCGATGCGCCCGCCGGCCGCCCGCGCGGCCTTGCGCAGCAGGTCCAGGTCGGCACCGCCGGGCCAGCCGCCCTCGGGCCAGACCTGGAAGGGCGGGTAGCCGGCCAGCAGGCCGTAGCGCCACACCGGGCCTTCGGCCGCTGCGGCCAGGCTCAGCGTCATGCCCAGCGTCATGCCCAGCATGAACCCGAGCAGGCACGCCACCCACCGCCATCGCAAGGCCATTCGCCGCATCCGTCCCCCCACAGCCAGCCGTGGCCTGATTTTGGCCACAATCGCCGCCATGACCCTGACCGAACTGCGCTACATCGTTGCCGTCGCCCGCGAGCGGCATTTCGGGCGTGCCGCGGAGGCCTGTTTTGTGTCCCAGCCGACGCTGTCGGTGGCGATCAAGAAGCTGGAAGACGAGCTCGACTGCAAGCTCTTCGAGCGTGGCGGCAGCGAGGTGAGCGTGACGCCGCTGGGCGAGGAGATCGTGCGCCAGGCGCAGCAGGTGATCGAGCAGGCGCAGGGCATCAAGGAGATCGCCAAACGCGGGAAGGACCCGCTCTCCGGCCCGTTGCGCCTGGGCGTGATCTACACCATCGGCCCCTACCTGCTGCCCGACCTGGTGCGCCACGCCATCGAGATGACACCGCAGATGCCGCTGATGCTGCAGGAGAACTTCACCGCCAAGCTGCTGGACATGCTGCGCACCGGCGAGCTGGACTGCGCGATCATGGCCGAGCCCTTCCCCGACACCGGCCTGGCCGTGGCGCCGCTGTACGACGAGCCTTTTGTGGTGGCCGTGCCCAAGGCGCACCCGCTGGCGCGGCGCAGCAGCATCCCGGCCGAGGAGCTCAAGCGCGAGACCATGCTGCTGCTGGGCACCGGCCACTGCTTCCGCGACCACGTGCTGGAGGTGTGCCCGGAGTTCGCTCGCTTCTCCAGCGACGCCGAGGGCATCCGCAAGAGCTTCGAGGGCTCGTCGCTGGAAA
>CAYTWU010000102.1:0-10987 GCA_964442175.1 uncultured Rubrivivax sp. | reverse complement strand
CACCAGCAGCAGCGGCGTGGCGATGCGCTTGCCGTTTTCCAGCGTGAAGAACCTTTCGCCGTCGAAGCTCCGGCTGACCGGGATCACGCGCTTCAACAGCTTGAGCGCCGGGTTGTCGTCCAGCTTGGGCTCCTGGCCGGCGGCCCACCACATCTTCAGGCCGGTCAGCACCAGGAAGGCGCCGAACACGTAGAGCACCCAGTGGAAGTGCGAGATCAGCCACGAGCCGACCAGGATCATGGCTGTGCGCAGCACGATCGCACCGACGATGCCGATCATCAGCACCCGCTTCTGGTAGGTCGGGGGCACGGCGAAGTAGGTGAAGATCATCAGGAAGACAAAGATGTTGTCCACCGCCAGGCTCTTCTCGATCAGGTAGCCGGTCAGGAACTCCATGGCCCGCGTGTTGGCCACCGAGGCGCCGTGTTCCTGCACCACGGCCCACCAGAACAGGCCGTTGAAGGCGAGGCTGGCGGCCACCCAGACCAGGGACCAGTTGATGGCCTCCTTGACGGACACCTCGTGGGCGCCCTGCTTCTTGAGCACGACAAAATCGATGAACAGGGCCGCCAAGACGATGACGGCAAAAGTGACCCACAGCCAGGTCGGCGCGATCGTGTCCACAGACACTCCTTGAATCAAAGGGGTTGGTTCGCGCCGAAAGGTCTTGCGAAGGCGGGGGTGCCTCTGCGGTCCCGGGAGCTTGGCGGGCGCCATGCTCCGTACTGACGGGGGGCCGCGACCGTGGGGAACGGTCGGCTACTCCCCTTTCGACGGTCGCGATTCTGCGGGAGACGACAAAGGCTGCGATGGCGTGGGGTCTTGTCCGACGGTGGCATCGGCAAAACGCGACATGGTCTCGCGCACATGGGCCAGGCGCGCCCGGCGTGTGGGCAAGGCCTGCCCCAGCGGGCCGTCGATCAGCAGGCAGGCCAGGCCGTGCACCTGGGCCCAGTACAGGCTGGCCAGCGCCGGGCTCGCGGCATCGCCGTGCAGCAACTGCACCAGCCGCAGCAGTTCGCCGTGGCCACGTGCGCCAGCGGCCACGGCGGCCGGGAACCGGGCCTGGTCGCACAGGTCGGGCCGGAACATGATGCGGAACACACCGGGGTGTTCGAGCGCGTAGCCGACGTAGGCCTCCCCCGAAGCCACCAGCGTGGCATGGCGGCCGATGCGCGCCGCCTGGTCGTTGGGTTTGGCCAGCCGCTCGGCCAGGCGCTGGAAACCTTCGGTGACGAGCTCGGCCAGGATGGCCTCGCGGTCTGCAAAGTGGTGGTACGGCGCCTGGTGTGTGACCCCGGCCCGGCGCGCCACCTCGCGCAGGCTCAGCGCGGCCACACCTTCGGCATCCAGCAAGGCGCGGCTGGTGTCCAGGATGCGCTGGCGCAGGTCGGTCGGGTCGGGGGTGCGGCGGGTCGGCATGCCGGAAGCGGTCAGTGACTTGACAGTGTCTAGTGTAGCGTCTACGATCCGTTCATTGACTAGACAGTGTCTAGTTCAAGGAGCCCTGCATGTTCGACCCGTCCACCGTTTTCGGCATCGCCAACACCTCGGCCGCGCTGGCTTGGTTGCTGCTGCTGCTGTCCCCGCCCGGCCGGCGCTGGACACCTGCCGTCTGGCGCCTCACCGGCCGTGTGCTGCCGCTCGCTTTCGGCGTGCTCTACATCACCTTGCTGGCCGTGCACTGGCGCGGCGAGGGTGGCTTCGGCAGCCTCGCCCAGGTGCAGGCCTTGTTCGCCGTGCCGGGGGTGCTGGTGGCCGGCTGGGTGCACTACCTGGCCTTCGATCTGTTTGTCGGCACCTGGATCGCGCAGCGCGCGGCGGCGCTGAAGCTGCCGCACGGGCAGGTGGTGCCGGTGTTGCTGCTGACCTTCCTGTTCGGGCCCGCCGGTTGGCTGGCCTTTGTGTTGTTGCGTGGGCTGCGCCGCCCGTCCTCCCTGGCCTGGCAGGCGGCCCCATGAGCGCATGGTGGCGGGAAAGCCTGGCCCGCGACCGGGTGCTCACGCTCTTCGGCCTGTTGATGTGGGCCGCGCTGCTGCCCGCGGCGCTGGCCTGGGGCCTGGACCCACGTGAGCTGCGGGGTGTCAGCGTCTGGCTCAAGCCGATGAAGTTCATGGCCTCCATCGGCCTGTTTGCGCTCAGCACCGCCTGGTTCTTCGGCCTGCTGCCCGCGGCCGCACGCCAGTGCCGGGCCGCGCGCGTGGTGGTCTGGTTGATCGTCGGCTTCGGTGGCGCCGAGATCGCCTACATCACGCTGCAGGCGGCGTTGGGCCAGGCCTCGCACTACAACTTCAGCAGCCCGCTGCACATCGCGCTGTATTCGGCGATGGGCTTGGGTGCGCTGGCGATGACGGCCTCGCAGCCGCTGCTGGCCTGGTTGATCCTGCGCCAGGGCCGCGCCGATGTGGCGCCAGCCTGGCGCGTGGCGGTGCTGCTGGGTCTGGTGCTGACCTTCGTGCTGGGCGCCGGGGCCGGGGGCCTGCTGGGCTCGATGCAGCCACCGGCGGGCGCGGGCCTGCCGCTGGTGGGCTGGCACCTGGGCGGCGGCGACCTGCGGCCGGCGCACTTCCTGGGCCTGCACGCGCAGCAGTTCCTGCCGCTCGCCGGGTGGGCGCTGGCCGCCTGGCCGGCGCGGCGTGCGCAGGGCGCCCTGGTGCTGTTCACCGTGTTCTACGCCCTGGCCTGGGCCTGGGCACTGCAACGCGGGTTGCACGGCGCGGTGCTCACGGTGCCCCCTGGCGCCAGCTGAGGCTCAATCATCGTCGTGCACCTGGTGGGCCGCCACCAGCTGCTGCTGCAGCGCCGGCGGCACCGCGGCATGGTGTGACAAGGCCAGCGTGTAACGCCCCTGGCCGGCCGTCAGCGCGTTGAGCCGAATCTGGTAGCCCACCAGCTCCGACATCGGCGCCTGCCCCCGCACCAGCACCTGGCCTGGCGCGCCACGGTCGGTGCCGCTGACCAGGCCGCGGCGCGCCGACAGGTCGCCCGTGATGTCACCCAGCGTGCCATCGGGCGCGTGGATCTCCAGGTCCACCACCGGCTCCAGCACCACCGGCCGGGCCTCGCGCACCGCGGCCAGCATGGCCTTGCGGGCGGCCGTGACAAAGGCGATCTCCTTGCTGTCCACGCTGTGGTGCTTGCCATCGAACACCGTGACGCGCAGGTCCACCACCGGGTGGCCGGAGATGGCACCGCTGGTCAGCACCTCGCGCACGCCTTTTTCGACGGCCGGCATGAAGGCGGTGGGGATCACGCCGCCCTTCACCGCATCGACGAACTCGAAGCCCGCGCCGCGTGGCAGCGGCTCCACGCGCAGTGCGACCTCGCCGAACTGGCCCGCCCCGCCGCTTTGTTTTTTGTGCCGGTGCTGGGCTTCGGCGGCGGCGGTGATGGTCTCGCGGTAGGCGATGCGCGGCGGCTCGGTGTCAACCTCGAAGCGGTGCTGCTCGCGCAGCCGCTGCAGCAACACGCGCAGGTGCAGCTCACCCAGGCCGTAGACCACGGTCTGGTTCGTGGTGGCCACGTGTTCGAGCTTCAGGCAGGGGTCTTCCGCAACCAGCTTGCCCAGGATCTCCCACAGGCGCTGTTCGTCGCCATGCCGGCGTGGCCGGATCGCCAGGCCGTGGACGGGCACCGGGAACGGCAGCGGCGCCAGGTGCAGATGTTCATCTTCGGCCGCGTCGTGCAGCACGGCGTCGAACACGATCTCGTCGACCTTGGCCACAGCGCACAGGTCCCCCGGCACCGCCTGGTGGACTGGCACATGCTGACGGCCCTGCAGCAGGAACAGGTGGCCCAGCTTGCAGGGCTTGCGGCCGTGGCCGACGTAGAGCAGGCCGTCGCGCCGCAGCGTGCCCTGCCAAACCCGCAGCACGCCCATCTTGCCGACGAACGGGTCCACCGCCACCTTGAAGACGTGGGCGAGCACATGGCGCTGCGGGTCGGGCCGCGCCACCACCGGGGCCTGCACCCCGTCGTTCAGGTCGTTCAGGAAGGCGGGCGGGTTGCCCTCCAGCGGGTTGGGCAGCAGCCTGACGATCACCTCCAGCAGCTCGGCGATGCCGGCGCCGCTGCGTGCGCTGGTGAAGACCACCGGGATCAGGTGGCCCTCGCGCAGGGCCTGCTCCAGCGGCGCGTGCAGTTCGGCCGGGTCCACATCGCCGTCGTTCAGGTAACGCTCGACGAAGGCCGCGTCCACCTCGACCACCTGTTCCACCAGCGCGCGGTGCGCCGCATCGACGCTGCCGAAATCGCTGTGGCCGCTGCGGTTGTAGAAGCAGTCGACGACCCGGGTGGCGCCGGCGTCGGGCAGGTTCAGCGGCAGGCACTCGCGGCCGAAGCGGGCCTGGATGTCGGCCAGCAGCCCGGGCAGGTCCACCCCCGCGGCATCGATGCGGTTGACGATGATCAGCCGGTCGCGCTGGCGCTCGGCTGCCCAGTCCATCATGCGCACCGCCATCGGCTCGATGCCGACCGCGGCGTTGATCACCACCGCCGCGGTCTCCACCGCCTCCAGCGCCGGCAGCGACTGCCCCAGGCAGTCGGGGGCCCCCGGCGTGTCGATCAGGTGAATGCGGCAGCCGCCATGGGTCAGGTGCACCAGCGCGCTGTTCAACGAGTGCTGCAGCTGGCGTTCCAGCGGGTCGTGGTCGCTGACGGTGCTGCCGCGTTCCAGTGAGCCGGCGGCACCGATCGCTCCGGTGGCGTGCAACAAGGCTTCCGTGAGGGCGGTCTTGCCGGCGGCGGCGGGGCCGACGAGCGCCAGCGTGCGGATGTCGGCCGTGCGGAACACGGCCGCGCCGCTGGCGCCCGGTGATGGGCTTGGCATGGTGTTGTCTCCTGCTGCGCGGGCCCGGCCCGTCCGGGCTCTCCTTGTCGGGCCAGCGTACGCCTTCCCTCCAGGCCGCACAAGCCCGGGGGGAGGCCGCTGTTACCCTCGGCCGCTGTGACTTCCCCAGCCGCCCCGACCCATGTGCTGCCCGTGATCGTGGTGGCGCAGTTCCTGGGCACGGCGCCCTGGTTCGCCGTCAACGCCGTGATGCCGGACCTGCAGCGCGCCACCGGCTGGCCGGCCGAGGCGGTGGGCACCTTGACCTCGGCCGTGCAGCTGGGTTTCATCGCCGGCACGCTGGTGTTTGCGCTGCTGGCCATCGCCGACCGACTGCCGCCCCGCCGCGTGTTCCTGTTCTGTGCCCTCGCCAGTGCCGGCTGCACGCTGGCCGCCCAGCGGCAGGCGTTGTCGTTCGACCACTTGCTGCTCTGGCGCGCACTCACCGGCTTCTGCCTTGCCGGCATCTACCCGGTAGGCATGAAGATCGCGTCGCAATGGTTCCCGCGTGGGCTGGGCGCGGCACTGGGCTGGTTGATCGCGGCGCTGGTGCTGGGCAGCGCGCTGCCGCACGCATTGCGCGCCGCCTCGGCCGACTGGCCCTGGACCACGGTCTTCCAGGGCGTGGCGCTGGCGTCTGCGGCGGCCGGCCTGCTGCTGGTCTGGGCCGTGCCGGAGGCGCCCCGGGCGCCTGCCCGGGCCAGCGGCCTGCAGTGGCGCGCCCTGGCCAGCCTGTGGACCGACCGCCGCGTGCGGGCCTCGGTGCTGGGTTATTTCGGCCACATGGCCGAGCTCTACACCCTGTGGGTGCTGATGCCCTTCATCCTGGCCACGCGGCTGCAGGGTGCGGCCCTGTCCTGGGCGGCGTTTGTGGTGCTGGGTGCGGGTGCCATCGGCTGCGCCGGCGGCGGGCGCTGGGCACAGCGCATCGGCAGCGCGCGGGTGGCCGGCTGGCAGCTGGGCATCAGCGGCGCCTGCGGCCTGGCCGCACCCTGGCTGCTGGGCGCACCGGATGTGCTGTTCTACGCCTGGCTGCTGCTGTGGGGCGTCACCGTGGCAGGTGATTCACCGCAGTTCTCGGCGCTGACGGCGAGCAACGCCGCACCGCAGGCCGTGGGCAGCGTGCTGACGCTGAGCAACAGCATCGGCTTTGCGGTGTCGGTGCTCAGCATCCAGCTCTTCGTGGCGCTGTTGCCCACCGTGCCGCTGGCCCGGCTGCTGCCGTGGCTGGCCCTGGGGCCGGTGCTGGGCGTGTGGGCGCTGCGGCCGCTGTGGCGGGCCCGGTGAACGCCGCTCACTCGTGCCGCAGGGCCTCGATCGGGTCCAGCCGCGCGGCGCGCCGCGCCGGCACATAGCCGAAGACCACGCCGATCAGCACGGCAAAGCCGAAGGACACGGCGTTGATCGCCAGGTCCGGCACCCAGGGCACGCCCATCAACACCGTCAGCCCCCACGAGCCCACGGTGGCCAGCACCACGCCGACGAACCCGCCCAGCGCTGCCAGCGCCACGGCCTCGACCAGGAACTGCCCCAGCACCTCGTGCTCCTGTGCACCGATGGCCAGCCGGATGCCGATCTCGCGGGTGCGTTCGGTCACGCTGACCAGCATGATGTTCATGATGCCGATGCCGCCCACCAGCAGGCTGACGGCGGCCACGGCGCCCAGCAGCGTGGTCATCACCTGCGTGGTGCCGGACATCGTCTGCGCGAGCTGCTGCGTGTCCAGCACGTTGAAGTTGTTGTCCTCGCCGGGGGCCAGGCGGCGGCGCTCGCGCAGCAGCTGCACCAGGGCCGCCTGCACCCGCGCGCTGTCTGCGCCGTCCTGCAGCGACACCAGCAAGGTGCCCACGTTCGTGCTGCCGGTGAGCCGGCGCTGCACCGTGGCCAGCGGCAGCACCACCACGTCGTCCTGGTCCTGGCCCATCGCGGCCTGGCCCTTGGCTGCCAGCAGGCCGACCACGCTGCACTCGAACTGGCGCACCCGAAGCGCCTGGCCGACCGGGTCGGCGCCGCCGAAGAGCTCGCGCGCCACGGTGGCGCCGATCACGCAGCTGGCGGCACCGGCGCGCTGTTCGGTGTCGTTGAAGAAACGGCCGGCGGCCAGCGTCCAGTTGTTGGTCTGGAAGTAGGCTGCGGTGGTGCCCACGACCTGGCTGGACCAGTTGCGCGCACCGGCCACCACCACCGCACCGGTACCGGCCTGCGGCGCCACCGCGGCGACTCCGCTGATCTGCAGCGCGATGGCCTCGGCGTCGGCCGCCTTGAAGGGTGGCGCGCCGGCACTGTCTCGCCCCGGGCCCAGGCGCTGGCCCGGCCGCACCATCAGCAGGTTGCTGCCCAGGCTGGCGATCTGGTCGGCCACCGCCTGCGTGGCGCCGCGGCCCACGGTCACCATCGTGATCACGGCCGCCACGCCGATCACGATGCCCAGCACGGTGAGGAAGCTGCGCAACAGGTTGCGCCGGATCTGGCGCAGCGCCAGCAGCAGGGTGCTGGCGATCATGCGACCGTCTCCTCATGCCGCACATCGCTGGCCACCCGGCCGTCGACGAAGCGCACGGTGCGGCGGGCGCAGGCCGCCATCTCGGGCTCGTGCGTCACCATCAGCACCGTGATGCCATGCTCGCGGTTCAGCGCGGCCAGCAGTGCCATGATCTCCACGCTGCGCTGCGAATCCAGGTTGCCGGTGGGCTCGTCGGCCAGCAGCACCGTGGGCTTGGTCACCAAGGCCCGCGCGATGGCCACGCGCTGCTGCTGGCCGCCGGAGAGCTCGGCCGGTGTGTGCCGGGCCCAGGCCGCCAGGCCCACGGTCTCCAGCGCCTGCATCGCCGCCGTGCGCCGGGCCGCGGCCCGTTCGCCGCGGTACAGCAGCGGCAGCTCCACGTTTTCCAGCGCCGAGGTGCGCGGCAGCAGGTTGAAGCCCTGGAACACGAAGCCCAGCCAGCGCCGCCGCAGCAGCGCGCGCTGGTCGCGCGTGAGCTGCTGCACCGGCTGGCCGCGGAAGCGGTACTCCCCGCCGCCCGGCGTGTCCAGGCAGCCGAGGATGTTCATCGCGGTGGACTTGCCCGAGCCGCTGGGGCCCATGATGGCGACGAACTCACCCTGCTCGATGGCCAGGTCCACACCGCGCAGCGCCTGGAAGGCGGCCGGGCCTTGGCCGTAGGTCTTGGTCACCCCGGCCAGCTGGATCAGCGGCGCGTTCACTGCAGGGCCGCCGCCTGGCCGGTGATCACCAGCGCGCCGGGCTGCAGCGTGGCGCTGCTGACCTCGGTGAACCGGCCATCGCTGGCGCCCGGGGTGACGGGCACGGCCACCGGCTGGCCGTCCTGCAGCACCCAGACCTGGCGCACCTGCGTGGTGTCGGTCACGGCGCTGCGGCGGCTGCTGCCACCACCGGGCGGGCGTGGCATCAGGCGCGACACGAGGCTGGTGCCGCCAGCGGACGCCGGCGCCGCCACCTGCTCGGGGCTGTAGCGCAGCGCGGCACTGGGCACCAGCAGGGCGTCGTGGCGCTGCACGGTGACGATGCTGGCGGTGGCCGTCATGCCCGGGCGCAGGCTGAGGTCGGCGTTGTCCACCGTCAGGTCGGCCAGGTAGGTGATGACGTTGTCCTGTGTCGTGGCGCCGTAGCTCACACGTGTCAGCGTGGCCGGGTAGCGGCGCGTGGGCCAGGCGCTGACGCTGAACTCGGCCGTCTGGCCCGGCTGCACCTGGCCGACGTCGGCTTCATCGACGTTGACCTGCAGCTTCATCTTCGTCAGGTCTTCGGCCACGGTGAACAGCGTGACGGCCTGCAGCGACGCCGCCACCGCGTTGCCCGGGTCCACCGCCCGTGCCAGCACCACGCCGTTGATGGGCGAGCGGATCGTGGCCTTGCGCAGGTTGGTCTCGTCGGCGCGCTGGTTGGCCTCGGCCTGGGCGATGCCGGCCAGCGCGCTGGCCACCGCGGCCTCGGCGCGTGCCCGGGCGGCCCGCGCCGTGTCCAGCTCGGTGGCCGACGGCACCTGGCCGCCCGAGGCCCGGTGCACCTGTTCCAGCCGCGCCAGGCTGGCCTGGGCCTCTGCCCGCGTCGCTTCGGCCTGCTGCAGCGTGGCGCGGGTGCTGGCCAGCGCGGCGCGCGAGGCCGCCACCGTGTCCTGCAGCCGCGCCGTGTCCAGCGCCGCCAGCACCTGGCCCCGTTGCACCCGGTCGTTGACATCGGCATGCACCGTGGCCACGGTGCCCGAGAGTTCGCTGCCGATGTCGGCCTGCTGCGTGGGCTGCAGCGTGCCGGTGGCACTGACCTTCACCGTCAGCGCCCCGCGCGTGACGGGCTGGGTGTCGTAACGCGGTGCCGCGGCCTGCTGCTGGGCGCCGCGCCAGGCCAGGGTGCCGCCGATCAGCATGGCCAGGGTGATGGCCGCCAGCGCCCAGCGCAGCGCGCGCTGACGCGGCGGGGTCGGGCCGAGCAGGTCGCGGAGGTCGGCAGAGGAGGTGGGGTTGTCGCTCACGGGGATGTTCAGTTCGTCGGGTCGGTGGGGTTCCAGCCACCGCCCAGGGCCTTCAGCAGGCGCAGCAGCTGCTGTTGTTCTGCGGTGGCCGCACTGGCGGCGCTGTCCTGCAGCGACAGCAGGCTGCGTCGGGTGCTGAGCACGGTGGCAAAGTCGACCAGGCCGCTGCTGTAGCGGGTGTCCGCCAGCGCAGCGGCGCGGGCCGCGGCGTCCACGGCGGTGGCCAGGGCGGCCCGCTGCGCACGCTGCTCGCGCACGGCCACCAGCGCGTCTTCGACCTCCTGCAGCGCCGTCAGCACCGTGGCGCGGTAGCGTGTGCGCGCCTGGTCCCACACCGCCTCCTGTGCCTGCACGCCGGCGCGCAGGCGACCACCGTCCAGCAGCGGCAGGCTGACGCTCGCGGCCAGCGAGGCGATGCCGGCGCCGGGTGAGCCCAGGCCGCCGAGCGTGAGTGCGCCCAGGCCCAGCGTTCCGCCCAGGCTCAGGCTGGGCAGGCGGGCGGCGTCGGCCGCGTCCAGCCGGGCGGCGGCGGCACGCAGCGTGGCCTCGGCAGCGGCGATGTCGGGGCGTTGGCGCAGCAGTTCGGCCGGCAGGGCCAGCGTCGGATCGGCCGTCAGCTGCGGCAGCGGGGCCGGGGCGGCCAGCGTGGCCAGCAGGCTGGCGGGCGCTGCACCGGTCAGCACCGCGATGGCGTGTGCGTTCTGGGCGATGGCGGTGTTCAGCGCGGGCAGCTGCGCCTGGGTCTGGGCGGCGCTGCTCTGTGCCTGGTCCACATCCAGCGTGCTGACCAGGCCAGCGGCGGCGCGCCAGCGCGTGAGCTGCAGCGTCTGCTGCTGGCTGGCGAGGTTGTCGGCGGTGATCGTGCTGCGGGCCTGGGTGCCGCGCAGGTCCAGGTAGGCCGCCACCAGCTCGGCCGCCACCGTCGTGCGGGTGCCGGCCAGCGTGGCCTGCTGGGCGGCCAGGTCGGCGTCGGCGGCGCTCAGCGCCTGGCCGTTGGCGCCCCAGAGGTCGGGCTCCCAGGCCATCTCCAGCTCCACCCCCACGCTGCGGGTCGAGGCCTGGCCGTCGCGCCGGCTGGCCTGTGCCGTGCTGCCCCCGCCCAGGCTGGGCGCCAGCGCGGCCGCGGCCTGCGTGCGCAGGGCCCGGGCCTGGCGCACCTGGGCCTGGGCCTCGCGCACATCGGTGCCCTGGTCCAGCGCGGTCTGCACCAGCTGGCTGAGCAGCGGGTCGTTGAAGCCCTCCCACCAGCGGGCGCCTGGTGCTGCCGTCCCGGCGGCCGTGGTGGACCAGGCCGCCGGCAGCGCGAGGGCGGGCTCGGGGGTGACCGGGCTGCGCAGTGATGCGCAGCCGGCCAGGGCGGCGGCTGCGACCAGCAGGCTCAGCGGGCGGGTTCGGGAGGAGCGGGTTGCTTCAAGCACCCCGCCATCGTGGCGAGGCCGGTTGTCAAGCCGATGGGCACATCGTCAAGAACTGCAAAGCCCGCCCCGTCACTGGAACGCCACCTCGGCAAAGCTGCGCAGCTTGCGGCTGTGCAGTTGCCCGGGCCGCTGCTGGCGCAGCAGCTCGATGGCGCGCATGCCGATGCGCAGGTGCTGGTCCACCCGCTCGCGGTAGAAGTGGTTGGCCATGCCGGGCAGCTTGATCTCGCCGTGCAGCGGCTTGTCGCTCA
>CAYTWU010000101.1:0-11063 GCA_964442175.1 uncultured Rubrivivax sp. | reverse complement strand
GCTGCTCGCTGGACGGCACACGCTGGTCCCGCCCCGGCCTGCTGGCCACCGGCGAGGCCATCGGCAGCACCTACGCCTTCACCGGCGAGGGCATCGGCAAGGCCATGGAAACCGGGCTGCTGGCGGCCGATGCGCTGCTGGCCGGTGGCGACGACGCGAGCCTGCGCACACGTTATGAATCGGCCTTGAAGCAGCTCAAGCCCCGCTTCGACCTGTATGCCAAGGCCGAACACGTGAACCACCACCCCTGGCTGACGGACCTGGTGGTCTGGCGCGCCCGCAAGAGCCCGCGCATCCTGCGCCGCATGAGCGGCGTGCTGGACGAAACCCAGAACCCGGGCCGCATCCTGAGCTGGAGCGGCATCGGCAAGTTGTTGTTCGAGTGAACCCTGACTGACATGTGCCAGCTGCTGGGCATGAACGCCAACACGCCGACGGACGTGATGTTCAGCTTCGCCGGCCTGGCGCAGCGCGCCAGCGAACACCGCGACGGTTTTGGCATCGCATTTTTCGAGGACCGCGGGCTGCGCCTGTTCATCGACCCCGAGAGCGCACGCACCTCGCCGGTGGCGCAGATGGTGCGGCAGTACCCGATCCGCAGCCGCAACGTGATCGCCCACATCCGCAAGGCCACCGTAGGCCGGGTGGCGCTGGAGAACTGCCACCCCTTCGGCCGTGAACTCTGGGGCCGCTACTGGGTGGCGGCGCACAACGGCGACCTGAAGGGCTTTCAGCCGCCGCTGCACGGCAACTTCCGCCCGGTGGGCGACACCGACAGCGAAACCGCCTTCTGCTGGCTGATGCAGGAGCTGGCCAAGGCCCACGCCAGCGTGCCCACGGTGGCCGAGCTCACGCACACGCTGCGCGAACTGCTGCCGGTGCCGGCGGCACACGGCAGCTTCAATCTGCTGCTGTCCAACGGGCAGGCGCTGTGGGCCCATGCCGCGACCTCCCTGCACTGGCTGGTGCGCCAGCACCCCTTTGGCGCCGCGACGCTGGCCGACGAGGACCTGAGCGTCGATTTCGGCGCCCTCACCTCGGCGCAGGACCGCGTGGCCGTGGTCGCCACCCAGCCGCTGACGGCCGACGAGGCCTGGACAGCGATGGCCCCGGGCGAGCTGCAGGTGTTCGTGGACGGCGCCCCGCTGCTGCCACCCGCCGCCGCCGCCGCCCGCTGAGACGCCGCTGATACGCCGGATTCCACCGTTCGCCCGCCGCCACGGCGGCCGCGGCGGGGGGCTGCCTACACTGCCGGCCATGGAACTGCGACCCCTGTCCGAAGGCAATGCCCTGCAGCGCCGCTACGCGCGCTGGGCCGCGCCGCACTACGCGCGCATGGCGCCCGAGCTGGCCGTGCAGGCCGAGCTGCTGGACCGCTTTCTCTACAGCCGCCGGGGCCTGGGTGTCTGGCTGGGCATCGGCGGTGCGGTGGTCGGCACCAGCATCGGCCTGCGCAGTACCGACATGCCCTGGCCGCTGGCGGTGACCCTGTCGCTGATGGTCTGGCTGGGGCTGCCGTTGATGGTGCTGGCGGCCTGGCTGCAGCCGGGCAAGTTCTTGTTCAGCGCCTTCCGGCGCAAGCTGCTGGGCATCTTCACGCTGGCCGTGCTGGGCGGCCTGGTCGGCTTCGTGGCGGGCCACGTCGGCCGGGTCGGCCACATCGACCCGGCCCTGCTGGCCGACGAGCTGCTGCGCAAAGGCGCGCTGCTGGTGCCGGTGACGATGGCCGCCGCGGCCGCGATGCTGGTGCTGATGTGGGGCGTGGCCCGGGTGCGGCAGGAGCTGCTGGAGCGGGTGCAGACCGAGCGCCAGGCCGCCGAGGCGCGGCTGAAGCTGCTGCAGGCGCAGATCCAGCCGCACTTCATCTTCAACACCCTGGCCGCGCTGCAGCACTGGGTGGACAGCGGCGACGCGCGTGCCGGCCCGCTGCTGCGCACGCTCACGGCCTTTCTGCGCGGCTCCACCGAGCTGCTCGGCCAGGCCCAGGTGACGCTGGGCGCCGAGGCCGAGACCACGCGCCAATACCTGCAGATCATGCAGGCGCGGCTGGGCGAGCGGCTGCAGTTCACGGTGCAGGTGGCACCCGATTGCGCCGACACGCTGCTGCCCCCGGGCCTGCTGCTGACCCTGGTGGAAAACGCCATCGAACACGGCATTTCGCCGGCCCTGGCGGGCGGCGAGGTGCAGCTGACGGCGCAGCGTGAAGGTGCCGCCGTGGTGCTGCGTGTGCGCGACAACGGCCTGGGCCTGGCCCCGGGCTGGCAAGACGGCACCGGCCTGGCCAACTGCCGCGAACGCCTGCGCCACCACGGCAACGGCCGCGGCACGCTGGTGCTGCAGCCGCTGCAACCCGGCACCGAGGCGGTGCTGACGCTGCCGGAGGCCACGCCGTGAGCCGCATCGACTGGAGCCAGATCTGGTACCCGGGGCCGACGCGCGTCTTCAGCGCCGAGGAGCTGGTGCGTGCCGGCGGCGACCGCCCGAGCGCGACGCTGACCACCGTGGCGATGATCAACCTGGCGCTGTTCGCCTTCATGCTGATGCAGGCCGCGCCCCCCGCGGCCACCGCCGGCATCAGCCTGGTCTTCGCCTTCTCCGCGCTGCTCGGGTGGCAGGGCGCGCAGCGGCTGTGGCGCCACCCCACCCGGCGCGCGCTGGCGGTCTGGAGCTTTTGCGGCTGCCTGGCCGTGATGCTGTCGGCGCTGTTCGCCATCGAGTGGCATGGCCTGCCCAAGGGCGACGACGCACGCGGCTGGACGCTCGCCACCGCCGGCATGTGGGCCTGCGTGCTGGCGCTGGGCTGGTGGTTCGTCACCGTCTACCGCGCGCAGCAGATCGAGGGCCGACTGCGCGAGCAGGCCGACCGCGCCCATGCGCTGGCGATGGCGGCGCAGCTCGCGTCGGCCCAGATCCAGCCCCACTTCCTCTTCAACTCGCTGGCCTCGCTGCAGCACTGGGTGCAGTCCAAGGACGACCGCGCCGCGCCCATGCTGGCGGCGCTGACCGGCTTCCTGCGCGCGACGCTGCCGCTGTTCAACCGGCCACGGCTGGCGCTGGGCGACGAGGCGGAGGCGGTGCGCGAGTACCTGGAGGTCATGCGGCTGCGCCTGGGCGAGCGCCTGCGCTACCGGCTGGCGCTCGAACCGGCTGCGCTGCCCGCCCTGCTGCCGCCGGGTGTGCTGCTGACGCTGGTGGAAAACGCGCTGGAGCATGGCGTCGCGCCCGCGCTCTCGGGCGCCGAGGTCGAGGTCAGCGCCACGGTGGCCGCCGGGCGGGTGACGCTGACGGTGCACGACACCGGCCCCGGCCTGGCACCAGATGCCGCCGACGGCACCGGCCTGGCCAACACCCGCGAACGCCTGGCCCAGGCCTTCGGTGCGCAGGCCGCGCTGGCACTGGACAATCACCCGGCGGGCGGCTGTGTCGCCCGCATCACCTTCCCGCTCGAGACCGCATGAATGCCACCACCGCCCTGATCGCCGACGACGAAGAAGCGCCCCGCGCCCAGCTGCGCGCCGCGCTGCAGGCCGCCTGGCCCGAGCTGCAGGTCGTGGCCGAATGCCACAACGGCGTGGACGCCTGGGACGCCTGGCTGGAGCACGAGCCGCAGGTGTGTTTCCTGGACATCCGCATGCCGGGCATGACGGGCATCGACGTCGCACGCCGCATCGGCGGGCGCACGCCGGTGGTCTTTGTCACCGCCTACGGCGACCACGCGCTGGCCGCCTTCGACGCCGGCGCGGTGGACTACGTGATGAAGCCGGTGGACCTGGAGCGCCTGGGGCAAGCGCTGGACCGTGTGCGCGCCCGGATCGAAAAGCCGGTGCTGGCCCCGGCCGGCCTGCAGGCGCTGCTGGAGCAGCTGGCCGGCGGCGTGCGCCGGCCCGTGCTGCTGGACACCATCCAGGCTGGCATCGGCAAGGAGGTGCGCCTGATCCGCGTGGCCGACGTCGTCTACTTCGAGGCCGACGCACGCTACACGCGCGTGGTGCACGTGAGCGACGGCGTGGAAGGCGAGGCGCTGATCCGCACGCCGCTGAAGGAGCTGCTGGCGCAGCTGGACGAACGCGAGTTCCTGCAGGTGCACCGCTCGGTCATCGTCGCGCGCCGGCATGTGCTGGCCGCCGTGCGTGTGGACGAGGGCCACATGCACCTCACCTTGCGCGGCCGGCCGGAGACACTGCCGGTGTCGCGACCGTTCCAGGGCCTGTTCAAGGGCCAATGAGGCCGCGCCGGACGCCCGGCGCAGAATACGGCACCGCCTCAGACCGCCGCCTGCGATGCCCGCGATCCCCGTCCCCCGCTTCGACCAGTTCTACCGCTACCCCGAGCTGACGCGGCTGCTGCAGGACTACGCCGCCGCCGCGCCCCACCTGGTGCAGCTGCAGTCGCTGGGCCGGAGTTTCGAGGGCCGCGAGATCTGGCTGCTGGTGCTCACCCACACCAGCACCGGCGACCACGCCGACAAACCCGCGATCTGGGTCGACGGCAACATCCACGCCGCCGAGCTCACCGCCGGCACCGCCTGCCTGTACTGGCTGCACACGCTGGTCAGCGGCCATGGCCAGGACCGCGAGGTCACGCAGCTGCTGGACACCCGCACGGTCTACCTGTGCCCGCGCCTGAACCCCGATGGCGCCGAGCTGGCGCTGGCCGACCGGCCGCGCCACATCCGCAGCGGTACGCGGCCCTACCCCTTCGACGAAGAGCCGGTCGAGGGCCTGACGGTGGAAGACGTGGACGGCGACGGCCGCGTGCTCAGCATGCGTATCCCCGACCCGCACGGCACCTACAAAAAACACCCCACCGAACCACGCCTGCTGGTGCCGCGCGAGCCTGGCGAGTTCGGCGGCCCCTACTACCGGCTGCTGCCCGAAGGCAGCCTGACGAACTGGGACGGCCTGAAGATCAGCGCCAACCCCGACCGCGAAGGCCTGGACCTGAACCGCAACTTCCCCACCGCCTGGCGGCAGGAGTTCGAGCAGGTGGGCGCGGGCGAGTACCCCACCAGCGAGCCCGAGGTGCGCGCGATGGTGGACTTCGTCGTCAAGCACCCCAACATCGGCGCCGGCATCAGCTTCCACACGCACAGCGGCGTGATCCTGCGGCCCATGGGCCTGGCCCCGGACGACGACATGATCCCCGAGGACCTGTGGATGTTCAAGCGCCTGTCGGCGCTGGGGGAAAAGCTCACCGGCTACCCCGCGCTGAGCGTCTGGCACGACTTCAAGTACCACCCCAAGCAGACCATCACCGGCACCCAGGACTGGCTCTATGAACACCTGGGCCAGCTGTGCTGGACAGTGGAGATCTGGTCGCCCAACAAGGAAGCCGGCATCACCGACTACAAGTGGATCGACTGGTACCGCGAGCACCCGGTGGAAGACGACCTGAAGCTGCTGAAGTGGAGCGACGAACACTGCGAAGGCCGCGCCTACGTCGATTGGAAGCCCTTCCGCCACCCGCAGCTGGGCATGGTGGAGATCGGCGGCTGGGACAAGATGAACTACTGGCGCAACCCGCCGCCGGCGCTGCGCGAGCGCGAGGCGGCGCGTTTCCCGGCCTGGCTGACGACGCTGGGCCTGTCGCTGCCCAGGCTGGAGATCCTGCGCGCCGAGGTGCGGGCGCTGGGGCCGGACGCCTGGCGGGTGCGTTTTGCCGTGGCCAACGCGGGCTACCTGCCCAGCTACGTGAGCAAACGCGCGGTGGAGCGCCAGGTGGTGCGCGGCACGGTGTTCAGCATCCACCTGCCGCCGGGCGCGTCGCTGATCAGCGGCAAGGAGCGCGAAATCGGCGCCCACCTGGAGGGCCACGCGCCCAAGGCCTCGCAGCAGGCCTTCCTGCCCGACCGCCAGCTCACCGGCGACCGCGCCGTGGTGGAGTGGATCGTCAAGGCCCCGGTCGGCACGCGCCTGGCCCTGGTGGCCACGGCCGACCGCGCCGGCACCGTGCGCACCGAAGTCACGCTGGATTGACATGAAACACCTCCTGGCCGCTGCCCTCCTGCTGATCGCCAGCGGCCTGACAGCGGCGGCTGAGGTGGGCAGTGCTTTCACGCTGCGCGCCGTCACGCTGGACGGCCAGGCCTGGGACGCCGAACGGCAGCGCGGCAAGGTGCTGATGGTCTTCTACTGGCGCAGCGATTGCGCTGTCTGCATCTCCAAGCTGCCCGAACTGCGCAGCAACGCCGAAGGCTGGAAAGGCAAGCCCTTTGAGCTGCTGCTGGTGAGTGCCGACGACAAGGCCGACGAGGCCGTGCGCTACGAGAACCTGATGGCGCAGTTCAAGCGCGGCCCGCGCCCGCCGGCCTTCTGGCGCGGCGCGCCCGGCTTCAGCGACAACCTGCCCGCCGCCCTGGGCAAGCTGCCGCTGACCTTGGTGGTGGACCGCCAGGGCCGAGTGGCCGCCCGCTACGAAGGCCGGGTCCCGGCCGAGGCCTGGAACACCATCGCCGACCTGCTGCCCTGAGCCGCGCCTGTCTTCAGGGCTGGGGCGGCGCAGCAGGCCGCACCGCCCAGCGCGCCACCATCACGCGCATGTGCTCGATGTCCGTGGGTTTGGGCAGGAAGTCGTTCATGCCGGCGGCGAGCGCGTTCTCGCGTTCGCTCACCAGCGCGGCCGCGGTGTGCGCGACGATCGGCAGCTGCTCGGGCGTGTAGCGCTCGCGCAGCGCAAGGGCGACCTCGCAGCCGCTGAGCACGGGCATCTGCAGGTCCATGATGACCAGGTCGTAGGGGTCGCCCGCCGCTTCGGCGGCGGCCACGGCGTCCAGCGCCTGCCGGCCGTCCACGGCCTGGCCCACACGCACGCCGAACTGCTCCAGCTGCGCCACCGCGACCATCATGTTGATCTCGTTGTCGTCCACCATCAGCACATGCGCGCCGTGGGTGGCAGCGGGGTCGAAGACCGGTGCCGGCCGGCCGGGCATGGCGCTGGCGGCCGGCAGCGGCAGCTCGGCCCAGAAGCAGCTGCCCTGGCCCGGCAGGCTGTGCACGCCCACCTCGCCACCCATCAGGGTGGCCAGTTCGCGGCAGATCGACAAACCCAGGCCGGTGCCGCCAAAACGCCGCGTGGTGGATTCGTCGGCCTGCGTGAAGGGCGTGAACAAACGCGCCTGCGTGGCCGGGTCGATGCCGGGGCCGGTGTCGTGCACCTCGAAGCGCACACGCCCGCTCCCCGCACGCTGCACCTGCAGCCGCACGCTGCCGCGTTCGGTGAACTTGAGCGCGTTGCTCAGGTAGTTGGTCAGGATCTGGCGCACCCGCAGCGCATCGCCGCAGACCATGTCGATGTCGGGCCCCAGGTCGAGCACCAGGCTCAGCGGCCGCGCAGCGGCCAGCGCGACATAGCCCCTGTGCAGTGACCGCAGCATCGCCGCGAGGTCGAACACCGCCGAGTCGATGCTCAGCCGCCCGGCCTCGATCTTGGAGAGATCCAGGATGTCGGAGACCACCATCGCCAGCGATTGCGCGCTGTCGACGATCTGCTCCAGGTACAACGCACGGCGCGTTTCGTCCAGGCCCGGCGCGCGCGCCAGCTGGGCCAGGCCCAGCAGGCCGTTCAGCGGTGTGCGCAGCTCGTGGCTGGTGTTGGCGAGGAAGGCGCTCTTGGCGCGGCTGGCGGCCTCGGCGGCGTCCCGCGCGCGGGCCAGGGCTTCGTCCAGGCGCCGCCGTTCGGTGATGTCCTCCACCACCCAGATGGTGCCGCCGCGGCTGGGGTGGGAAGGGTCCACCGCACGCGCCAGCATGCGGCACAGGAAGGTGCTGTCGTCGGCGCGGCGCACTTCGCACTCGATCTCGATCTGCTCGCCGCGCGACAGCGGCGGCCCGATCTGCTGGCCCACCAGGGCATAGGCCTCGTTGCTGGGCCAGACGATGCTGCCCGGCAACCCGAGGATGCTGCCGTCGGGCCAGCCCAGCATGGCCTCGAAGGCCGGGTTGACCATCTGGAAGCGGTTGTCCCGTGTGAGCGCGATGCCCAGCGAGGCGTTGTCCAGGATGGCCTCGCGCTCCAGCCGGCTGCGCTCGATCTCGGTCATGTCGCGGGCGTTCACCACCAGGTAATCGCGCCGGTCCATCTCGAAACGCGCGCCCGAGACCAGCATCGGCAAGGCTTGGCCGTCGCGCCGGCGGAAGCGCAGGGGCAGGTCCTGCACCCGCATCTGGTCGTTCATCAGCTGCTGAAAGCGTTGGCGGTCGGCCAGGTCGTACCAGGTGCCGACCTCGGTCGCCGTGCGGCCGATCACCTCCTCGGCTGTCCAGCCGGTGAGGCGCTCGAAGCTGCGGTTGACCATTGCAAAACGACCGCTCTCCACCTCGGTCACGGTGATCACATCGGGGCTGCTGGCGACCAGGTGTGACAGCAGCGCCTCCGAGCGCCGCACGGCTTCTTCGGCCGCCTGGCGCTCGGTGTCGTCGACGTAGATCGACAGCACGCCGGTGCCGCGCGCGGTTTCCACCGCCACACCGGTGGCGCGCACCACCAGTTCCCGCCCGGTGCGGGAGCGCAGCTGAAACTCGGCCACCGGCAAGGCATCACCCGGCACCAGGGACTGCAGCCGCTTCATGCGCTCCAGTGCACGCTCGCGCGAGGGGCCCGCCACGTAACTCTGCAGCAGGTCCTGTCCCACCATGGCCGGCAGGTCGGCGTAGCCGAACAGCACCACGGCGGCCGGGTTGGCGTCGATGACACGCCCGTCGCGGTGCAGCACGATGGGGCTGGGGATGCTGACAAACAGGTCGTGGTAACGCGATTCGGTCTGGGCCAGCGCCTCGCGTGCACGCTGGTGCTCGGTGACGTCCCGCACCACGCCCCAGTAACCCTGGAACACGCCGCGGGCGTCGGTGCGCGGCTCGCCGCTGGCCAGCAGGTGGCGTGGCGGCATGCCGGGCAGTCGCCACTGCACGGCCACGTCCCGGAAGCGCTGGCGAGCATCGATGTCGGCCAGCAGGTGGTCCAGCGTGTCCGGGTCACAGCCGAACGCGGGCTGCTCCCAGGGCACCTGGCCGATGCCGGCCTCGGCGACCGGCCCGGCACCCGGGCGCTGGCGCGACACGGCCACCAGCCGGTTGCCGGGGTCCAGCTCCCAGTAGGCGTCGGACGCGATGCGCAGCAGGCTGTGGAAACGGTGGTCGCGTTCGCCTGCGGTGACGACAAAACGCTGCAGCACACGCGCCACCACCCAGCCGCCACCGGCCGCGCAGCCGATCAGCAGGATCTGCACCGCCGCATGCAGGGCCAGCGGCAGACGTGAGACCAGTGGCGGCAGCCACCCGGTGGCATGGCCCTGCGCCAGCACCAGCACCATCGCCAGGGCGCTGCCGGTGACCATCAGCGCCGCGCGCGGGCCCAGCAGCGTGACGGAAAAGGCCGTGTGCAAGGCCACGAAACCGATGCCGGGTGCGGCCACGCCCCAGCCCATGGCACCGGCCGCCAGCCCCAGCACGCCGATGGCCCCCACGGCCACCACCGTGACCGCCAGCGCGAGCCGCTGCGGGAGCAGGCGCAACATCGCCAGCGACACGGCCGACAGACCGGCCAGCACGGCCGCCAGGGCCCCCAGCGGGGCATCGGGCCGTTGGGGTTGCAGCACCAGGAACAGCAGCGGGAACACCGCGCTCAGCAGCCCGATGCACAACAGGTAGGCGCGTGCCAGCCGCACCCGCAGGTCTTGCAGCTCCGAGCCCACCACGGCAACCGCCGGCACCGGCTCCGGCACCGGTGGCGGGAGCTCGGAGTCGGGGTTCACGGCCGGGCCGCGTACAGTTGCCGCCGGGTGGCCTGCGCCACGCGGCGCGCGGCCGAGGCCCAATCATCACCGGCGCTGGCGTACAGCACCGCACGCGAGGAGTTGACGACCACCGGCCCGGCCGGCCGCCAGCCCGCGCGCACCGTGGCGTCGGCATCGCCGCCCTGGGCGCCGACACCCGGGATCAGCAGCGGCAGCGTGGGCGCCAGCTCACGCACCCGCGCGATCTCGGCCGGGTAGGTGGCACCCACCACCAGGCCGAGCTGGCCGCCGCGGTTCCAGGGGCCGGCGGCCAGGCGGGCGATGTGCTCGAAGAGCCGCTCGCCGCTGGCCAGGGGCTGGGCCTGCAGGTCGTCGCCGCCCGGGTTGGAGGTGCGGCACAGCAGGATGGCGCCGCGGCCGTCGTAGCGCAGGTAGGGCTCGATGGAGTCGAAGCCCATGAAGGGCGACAGCGTCACCGCATCGGCCTGGTAGCGCACGAAGGCTTCACGGGCGTACTGCTCGGCCGTGGCACCGATGTCGCCACGTTTGGCGTCCAGGATCACCGGCACCTCCGGGGCCACACGCCGGATGTGGGCCATCAGCCGCTCCAGCTGGTCTTCGGCCCGGTGCGCGTGGAAGTAGGCGATCTGCGGCTTGAAGGCGCAGGCCAGGTCCTTGGTGGCGTCGACGATGCCGGCGCAGAAATCGAAGATGCGGCCCGCATCGCCCTGCCAGCCGGCCGGGAAGCGCGACGGCTCGGGGTCGAGCCCGACACACAGCAGGGATTCGTGGCGGTGTGTGGCCGCGGCCAGTGTGTCGGTGAATCGCAAGCGGAGCTCTCCTCGATGCCTAGATGCGCCGCGCCAGCTCGGTGGCACGGCCGATGTAGTTGCCGGGCGTCATCGCCTTCAGCCGGTCCCGTTCTGCCGCCGGCAGCGCGAGGCCGTCGATGAAGGCCGCCATCGATTCGCGCGTGACGGCCTTGCCGCGTGTCAGCTCCTTCAGCTGCTCGTAGGGGTTGGGCAGGCCGTAGCGGCGCATCACGGTCTGCACCGGCTCGGCCAGCACCTCCCAGGCGCTGTCGAGGTCGGCCGCGAGCGCGACCTCGTTCACCTGCAGCTTGCCCAGGCCACGCTGCAGGCTGTCGTGCGCCAGCACGGTGTAGCCCAGCGCCACGCCCATGTTGCGCAGCACGGTGCTGTCGGTCAGGTCGCGCTGCCAGCGGCTGATGGGCAGCTTCTGGCTCAGGTGCGTCAGCACGGCGTTGGCCAGGCCCAGGTTGCCTTCGGCGTTCTCGAAGTCGATCGGGTTGACCTTGTGCGGCATGGTCGAC
>CAYTWU010000100.1:0-11071 GCA_964442175.1 uncultured Rubrivivax sp. | reverse complement strand
GGTCAAGAACATCACCGAATATGGCGCGTTTGTTGATCTGGGCGGCATCGACGGCCTGCTGCACATCACCGACATGGCCTGGCGCCGTGTGCGCCACCCGAGCGAGGTGGTCACGGTCGGCCAGGAACTGACCGCCAAGGTCCTGAAGTTCGACGCCGAGAAGAGCCGCGTCAGCCTGGGCATCAAGCAGCTGGGCGACGACCCGTGGATGGGCGTGGCGCGCCGCTACCCGACGGGCACGCGCCTGTTCGGCAAGGTCACCAACATCGCCGACTACGGCGCGTTCGTCGAGATCGAACCCGGCATCGAAGGCCTGGTGCACGTCTCCGAGATGGACTGGACCAACAAGAACGTCGCCCCGGCCAAGGCCGTTTCGCTGGGCGACGAGGTCGAGGTCATGGTGCTCGAGATCGACGAGGACAAGCGCCGCATCAGCCTGGGCATGAAGCAGTGCATGCCCAACCCCTGGGAAGAGTTCGCGTCCAACGTCAAGCGTGGCGACCGCGTCAAGGGCCCGGTCAAGTCGATCACCGACTTCGGCGTCTTCATCGGCCTGGCCTCGGGCATCGACGGCCTGGTGCACCTGTCCGACCTCTCCTGGCACGAGCCGGGCGAGAGCGCGGTGCGCAACTACAAGAAGGGCCAGGAAGTCGACGCCATCGTGCTGGCCGTGGACGTGGAGCGCGAGCGCATCAGCCTGGGGATCAAGCAGCTGGACACCGACCCCTTCACCAGCTTCACCACGCTGAACGACCGCGGTGCCGTGGTCAACGGCAAGGTCAAGACGGTGGACCCGCGTGGTGCCGAGGTGCAGCTGAACGAAGACGTGCTGGGTTACCTGCGCGCCTCTGAAATCGGCCGTGACCGCGTGGAAGACGCGCGCAACGTGCTGAAGGAAGGCGACGACGTCGAGGTCATGATCATCAACATCGACCGCAAGACCCGCAACATCCAGCTCTCGATCAAGGCCAAGGACAACGTCGAGCAGCAGGAAGCCATGCAGCGCCTGAACCAGAGCAACGACCGTGAAACCGCCGGCACCACCAGCCTGGGCGCCCTGCTGCGCGCCAAGCTGGACAACCGCGGCGAATAAGGTCTTCTGGCCACGGCACCCGGCATGACGCGATCCGACCTCGTGAACAAGCTGGCCGAACGTTTCGGCCAGCTGACGCAGCGCGACACCGAGTTCGCGGTGAAGACGATCCTGGATGCGATGTCCGACGCGCTCGCGCGCGGGCACCGCATCGAGATCCGCGGCTTCGGCAGCTTCTCGATCAACCGCCGGCCGCCGCGTGTGGGGCGCAACCCCCGCAGCGGCGAGCAGGTCACGATCCCCGAGAAGCTGGTGCCGCACTTCAAGCCGGGCAAAGCCCTGCGCGAGGCGGTGGATGCGCGCGCTCTGGCAGTGTCGGGCGACGAGGCCGACCGCGACTGACACTGCGCGGCGATGCCATGCACCAGGGGCCTTCAGGCCCCTTTTTCATGCGCGCTCCTACAATCCGCGCAGCATGCGATTCATCGTCTGGCCCCTGCGGTTGTTTGTCTTCTTTGCGCTGTTCGCCTTTGCGCTGAACAACCAGCAGGCCGTGGTCGTGCACTGGTTCTTCGGCGTCGACTGGACGGCGCCGCTGGTCATCGTGGTGCTGATCGCCTTTGCGCTGGGCTGCGCCATCGGCGTGCTGGCCATGGTGCCCAGCTGGTGGCGGCAGCGCCGGGTGGCGCGGCAGGTGCAAGTGGCACCCGCCACCGCGCCCGCCCCCGCACCGGCCAACGCCGGGCCCGCCAGCGGCTTCGGGGTCGAGCCGCCACGCGAAGTGCTGTGACCACCCGCTGAGCACCCGCGATGGACTTCGACGTGCAATGGCTGCTGATCGGCCTGCCCACCGCCTTTGTGCTGGGCTGGCTGGCGTCCCGCCTGGACCTGCGCCAGCTGCGCCGCGACCGGCGCGATGCACCGCGCGCCTACTTCGAGGGCCTGAACCTGCTGTTGAACGAACAGCAGGACAAGGCCATCGACGCCTTCATCGAGGCCGTGCAGCACGACCCGGACACCACCGAGCTGCACTTTGCGCTGGGCAACCTGTTCCGCCGCCGGGGTGAGTTCGAGCGTGCCGTGCGCGTGCACCAGCACCTGCTGTCGCGCGCCGACCTCAAGCTGACCGAACGCGAGCGCGCGCAGCACGCCCTGGCCCAGGACTTCGCCAAGGCCGGCCTGTTCGACCGCGCCGAGGCCGCGTGGCGCGCGCTGCTGGACACGGCCTACGACACCGAAGCCCGGCTGGCCCTGCTCTCGCTGTTCGAGCGTTCGCGCGATTGGCGACAGGCCGCCGAGACGGCCACCGAGCTCGAGCGCCGCGGTGGCGGCTCGTTTGCGATCCGCATCGCGCACTACCACTGTGAACGTGCGCTCGAGGCTGACGCCGCAGGCCAGGCCGAGCAGGCGGATGCGGCGCTGTCGGCCGCCCGGGCCGCCGCCCCGGACGCACCGCGGCCCCTGCTCGTGGCCGGGCAGCGTGCCGCTGCAGCCGGCCGGCCGGCGGAAGCATTGGCCGCCTGGCTGGCCCTGCGCCAGCGCAGCGCCGCCTTGTTTGCGCTGGTGGCCGACGCCTACGCGCAGGCGGCGCAGGCTGTCGGGCAGGCCGATGCCGCCCGTGCCACCCTGGCCTCGGCCTACGCTGAAGAACCACGGCTCGAATTGCTGCAGGCGCTGGACAGGCTGGACAGCCCCTCCTCGGAGGGGGCTGACGGGCCGGCCCGCCGCCTGGCCCACCTGGCGCAGCAGCCCAGCCTGGGCGCGGCAGCCGCCGTGCTGGCGCTGGAGTCCCGCCATTGGCAGCCCGACACCCGCGAACGCCTGCACACCGCCGTGCAACGGGCCGCACGACCATTGCAGCGCTACCGCTGTGCCGCCTGCGGATTCGAGGCGCACCACTACTTCTGGCAATGCCCCGGCTGCCAGGGCTGGGACACCTATCCGCCGCGCCTGCTGGAACAGCAGTAGTCCCCGCCGGCCACGCCCCCCGCCCGGGGGCCCCTGCCCGGTGGCCCGCCGCGTGGCGATGGTGCCCACCGGGCCCGATTCGAACAATGGCAACCAGCCCGGAACAAGGTGTTCCAGGCCCTCAACCAGGAGATTGCCATGTTCCGTTCCTTCATCGCCGCCCTGCTGACCACCCTGTCGATCGGCGCCTTCGCCGCCGTTGACGTCAACAAGGCCAGCCAGGCCGAACTCGAAGCCCTGCCGGGCGTGGGCACGGCCATGGCCACCCGCATGATGGCCGAGCGCCAGAAGTCGGCCTTCAAGGACTGGGCCGATCTGATCCAGCGTGTGCGCGGCGTCGGCGAAGGCAATGCCGCCAAACTCAGCCAGGGTGGCCTGACGGTCGGCAACGCCGCCTACAAGCCGGCCGCGAAGTGACACCGTGCTGCGGGTGCCACGCCACCCGCAGCAACAGCACACCGCCTTGATTGGCAACGATAGTTGCGCGCCGTCATCAGAAGTGATGTTGATTCGCCTGACAAAGCCGTTCAATCAGCTTTGTTCAGGGTTCAAGGGTCTTGCCGGCTGTGTTTGAATGCGAGTCATGCAAAGTTTGCTCGAACCTTCCGTCGCCGCCACTCTGAACCTGCACATTGCACTGGTTGACGACGACCCCGAATACACCGAATTCCTGGCCCAGTACCTGCGTGAGCGGCAAGCGCGCGTGGATGTCTTCCCGGACAGCAACGACCTGCTGGCCCACCACGACCCCTACGGCTACAACTTCTACGTGCTGGACCTGATGCTGCCCGGCGTGGATGGCGCCGAGCTGATCAAGGTGCTGCGCCGCCGCACCGATGCCGGCCTGCTGGTGGTCTCGGGCCGGCTCGCGCCCGAGGTTTTCCGCCAGGTGATCACGGCCGGTGCCGACATGTACCTGGCCAAACCGGTGCAGTTCGAGCAGGTGGCCCTGGCCATCCAGGCGGTGCAGCGCCGCATCGAGGCCTCCAGCGCCGCCCAGACCATCTGGAAGCTCGACCAGCGCGCACGCCAGCTGATCGCGCCCGATGGGGCCAAGGTCGACCTCAGCGACGCCGACCTGTCGATGCTGGAGTGTTTCCTGGAGGCCGACGGCGAGGTGGTCAGCCGCGAAACCCTGCGCCAGAAGCTGGGCCGTGAACCCGAGGCCGAAACCGCCGACGGCCTGAACGCCACCATCTACCGCCTGCGCCGCCGCATCGAACGCGCCACGCCCGCGCTGGTGCCGCTGCAATCACGTTCGCGCGTGGGCTACGTGTTCCGCGCGCCGCTGCGCACGGCCTGACCACCGAGACGGCCGGACGGCCCTCTCAATCATCGGGCGCGTCGGCCACCAACAGGCGCATCGTCGTGCCCTGGGCGCCGGTGCTGAGCAACTGCACCTGGCCCCCGTGCAGTTCCATCACCCGGCGCACGATGTAGAGGCCCAGGCCGTGGCCCGTGCCCGGGGCATGGCCCTGGCCGCGGGTTCCGCGGTCGAACAAGCGCCCCTGCAACTGAGGCTCGACGCCGGGGCCATGGTCGATCACGTCCATCACCAGCCCCAGGGGCTGCTCGGAGTCCGCCAGCCGCAGCGTGACCGTTGAACCCGGCGGGCTGTACTTCAGCGCGTTGGACAACAGGTTGCGCAAGGCCAGCCGCATCAGGCTCATGTCCATAGACACCGTGCGGGCCGTGGTTTCGCGCTCGACCTTGACGCGGTCCCGATCGGCCGGCGACATGTCGGTGATGGCCACCGCCACCAGCGTCGCGATGTCGGTGTCCTCGCGCTCGATCGGACCCGGGCGGGCCAGCAGGGCGGCGACGGCCAGCGTGTTGTCGATGCGGGCCATCACCTGGCCAAGCACGTTCTGGGCCCGCGCCAGCCGGGGCGTGGCCACGGCCTCGCCGACGTCCTTCAGGGCCGCCACCGCGCTCTGCATCGCGGCCGAGGCGTTGTTCAGTGGCTGCCGCACCTCGTGGGCCATCACATCCAGCATCTCGCCGCGTTCGCGCAGCATGCGCGCCTGCTCCCGGCCCTGGCTCTCCAGTTCGGCACGCAAGGCCTGCTCGCGCCGCAACTCGGCCGTGCGGGCCCGCCGTTCGCTCACATCCTGCAACGCCCCGATCATGCGCATGGCCTGTCCGCCCTCGCCCACGGGTTCGCCAAAGCAGCGCAGCCACACCGTTCGCCCGCGCGGCGTGGTGGCCGGCAGTTCCAGGTCCCAGGGGTGGCCGTCCAGGCGCGCACGCGCCAGCGCATGGGCCAGTCGCTGCCGGTCGGCATGCGCAAACAGGCGCAGGCAGCGGCGCAGCGTGAGCTCGTGGCCAACAGCGCTGTCCAGCAGGTCCAGCAGGCGCAGTGCCTGCGCCGTCAGGCGGATGCGGCCGGTGAGCAGGTCCAGGTCCCAGCCGCCCACGCCAGCGATGCGGCCGGTGCGGTCCAGGAAGGCCTCGCTCGCCTGCAGCGCCGCGATCGAGCGCTTCTTCTCGGTCACGTCGCGCGCGGCCAGGTAGAACAGGTCGCGGTCGTCCAGGCGCACTCCCACGGCGGCCACGTCCACCTGGACCAGGCTGTCGTCGGGCCGCCGGTACAGGCTGGAGAAGTCCAGGCGTTCGCCGACGCGGAAGCTGCGCAGCACCCGGTCCACTTGCTCCCGCGCGTAACGCGCCTCCCAGACCGACACATGCGCACCCTCGAGTTCCGCCCTGGGCCGGCCCAGCAAGGTGGCGAACGAATCGCTGAACTCCACCAGGCGGCCGCTGCGGTCCAGCACGTGCAGGCCGTCGCTGGCGGTCAGCAGAAGGGCCCGCAAGCGCGCCCGCTCCCGCTCCAGTGCGCTGCGGCTGTTGTCGGCACGCTGCCAGGCGCGATGGGCCAGCCAGGACACCCCCGCCAGCAGCGCCAAGGTCAGCAGCGCCAGGCCCACGGCGAGCCGCGCCTCGTTGCGCCAGGTGGCCAGGTAGTCGGTGATCGCCATGCCGACCAGCACCAGCATCGGCCACTCGCCCACGCGGCGGTAGGCGTTGGCCCGCTCGATGCCGTCGAGTGCCGTCTGCGCGAGGAAGGTGCCTTCGCGCGGCGCGCGGGCGAGCGCGCTGTTCAACTGCTCGGAAACGTTGCGGGAGCCGATCCCGCTGCGCGGCGTGGGCGGGTCGGTGTGGCGGGCCACCAGGGCCAGATCATCCATGCGCAGCGTGACCGCGCTTTGCCCGCCCATGCCCAGGCCGTCGAACAGGCGATCAAACTTGCGCACGTCCACTTCGGCTGCCACCCAGGCCGCCGGCTGGCCGGCTGGCCGTTCCACCCCCAGCACCAGATCCAGCACCCAGCGGTCGGCCGCGCCGGCCTGGCGCAAGCCGGTCACGGTGAGGCGGCCGGGTGGCAAGGGCCTGGCTTTCAGTGCGGCATCGGCGGCGCCAAACGCCAGCACCCGGAGGTTTTCGGCCTGCGGCACCAGGCGGTTCAGATCGGCCAGCACCTGCGGTGGTGGTGGCTCGCCCGTCCGCATGGCCGCCAGCGCGGTCAGGTGCAGCGCAAAACCCACGCGCGCGAGCTCGGCTTGGATGTTGCGCTCCAGCCCGCGCGCCAGGCTGTCCACGGCATCGAAGGCACGTTGTCTGTGGGCGTCGCGGCTGGCTGTCAAGGTGAGCACCAGCAGCCCGACGATCAGCACCAGCACCACGGCGTTGGCCAGCACCAGCCAGCGCAGCGCCTCGCGGCCAGGCGGCTGGGGTCGATCCGGTCGGGCGTCGGGGGGGCTCATGGGTGGGGACGGCGCGGCAGCAATGGGCGATTGTGCGGCGGTGGATCAGGGCGGGGGGCGGGGGACGGCTTCACCCTGTTGCCAGCCAAAGAAGGCCGCGACCTCGTCACGCCGCGTGCGGGTATCGGCCGCGCCCAGGGCCATCAGCTCCTGCGTGAACGCGGCCTCGAAGAGCAGGTAGCTCGCAAACGCCGCGCCTCGCGTGTCGCCGGCGGTGCTGCTGCTGCCCACGCCGCGCAGCAAGGCCCGCACCGGCCGCGGCAGCCGCTGCTGGTGGCGTGCGGCGATGTCGTCGATGCGCTGGCTGGGCGCGATCACCAGCGCCTGCACCGGCATCAGCGGCGTGGCCAGGCGCTGCTCCGGGCTCAGCAGCTCCAGGGTGCGGTTGATGCGCTGCAGGCGCTCCACGTCGACCGACAACCCGTCCAGGAAGATGCTGGACATGGCATGGCCGCCGATCTGTGCCAGCGTCGGGTAACCGCCGTCGCGCACCACGCGGCCAGCCGGCTCCTGCATGCGGCCGACACCGATGATCAGCACCCGCTGCGCGCCCAGGTGGATGGCCGGCGAGATGGGCGCGGTCTGGCGCATGGAGCCATCGCCATACCAGCCGGTCTGCGGGCCCTGCACCAGGCGCTGCGCGGGAAAGACAAACGGGATGGCCGACGAAGCGAGCAGGTGCGCGATGGTCAGCTGCGTGGGCACGGCGATGCGCTGCGAGCGTGTGTAGCCCGCCCGGGCGCTGGCCGACTCGTAGAACGTGACGTGCTCGCCGCTGGTGTAGCTGGAGGCGCTGACCGCCAGGGCCTGCAGGTGGCGCTGCGCCAGCATGCGCGGCAGGCGGTCCAGCGGCACCATCCGGTGCAGCAGCCCCTCCAGCGGCGTGTTGTCGAGCAGCGAGCGCGGCCGCAGCCTGCGCCAACGCGCCAGCACCCAGCCCAGCGACAACATGCTGAGCCACTGCGCACCGCTGCGCAGCACGCCGATGGCATCGGCGCGGTACACCTGCTCGGCGCTGAAGCTGCGCCAGACACCCGCCACATGCTCGACAGCGTCGTCGAAGTTGTCGGCCCGGCACGCCAGTGCAGCCGCGTTCAAGGCCCCGGCCGAGGTGCCGCAGATCACGCCGAAGGGGTTGTGCGCGGCGCCCGGCCTGAACTCGCGCCGCAGCGCACTGAGCGCCTGCAGCACGCCCACCTGGTAGGCGGCCCGGGCGCCGCCGCCAGACAGGATGAGCCCGGTCAGCGGTGTTTCATGCACCCCTGCATGCTAATCAGTCGTCGCGACCGTGTTTTCCCTTGCCGTGGCCCTTGTCCTTGTCCTTGCCCTTGCCATGGCCGCGGTCGTCGTCGTGGCTGTGCGGGCGCACGTTGCGCTCGTACCAGTCGTCGCGCACGAACACCACCGGCGCGCCACAGGCGCCGTAGGCGCGGCAATGCTGCTTCCAGTTCTTGCGGTGCCCCGGCGGCACCCACATGTACACCGGCTCGGGCCGCACCACCACCACGCGTGGCCGCTCCACATAAACCGGCTCCGCATAGACCACCTGCGGCTGCGGGAAACGCCCGATGTCGATGCGGCCGTAGACACCCGGCTGGCTGATGCCGATGGACACCCCGACGTCGACGTTGGCCGCCGTGGCGGTGGAAGCGCCGGCGGCCAGGGCGGCCATCCATCCGGCGGCCAAGAGTGGGCGAACGTTCATGTGGGCTCTCCTGCTGCGTGGAACATGCCCTTCCAACGCCGCAGGCGCTGGCACGGTTGGCGCCGTCACAAAGGTTTACCCGGCCTCGTAGACCACCTCGGCCACCCCCCCGGCAATCTGCCGCCAGCGCAACAACGCCTCGTCGCTGGGCCAGAAGCGGGCGGTGTCGCCCAGGTCCAGGTCGGCCGTCGCGCCCGCACGCTGCAGCTTCAGGCGCACGGGCAGGCCTTGCACCAGTTCACCGGCTTCGCTGTCCACGCGGCGCGCGGGCCAGGTGTTCACCAGGTCCAACAGCGGCGCCGTGCCGCCGCGCAGTTCCTGGGTCTTCACCGCCAGGTGGCGGCCGTAACGTGCGCGGGCGCCGGCCAGGTCCCACACGGCCATCACGTTCAGGCGCAGGCCGCCGGCAAAACGGTCGGTCTGCACTTTGCCTTGCACGATGATCAACTCGTCCTCACGCAGCAGCTCGCGCTGGCCGTCGAGCAGGCTTTCGTTGACCACCGCCTCGATCACCTCGCTGCCGTCTTCGAGCTTGAAGATGCCCACCCGTCCGCGTGCGCCGTTGATCACGCGCATCTCGCCGACGATGCCGGCCAGCAGCTGCGGCTCGCGCGAATCCTGCAGCTCGGCGATGGGGCGGCGGCAGAAGCGGCGCACCTCCTCGCGGTTCTGGTCGAACAGGTGGCCGGAGAGGAAGAAGCCCAGCGCCGATTTCTCCAGCGTCAACCGCTCGCGGATGCTCCAGGGCTCGGCGGCCACCAGGGCCGGCTCCTGGGTGCTGGAGCCGTGGCTGTCGCCAAAGTCGAACAGGCCGCCCTGCAGCGCGTTGGCCTCCTGGGTCTCGGCCCAGTCAAACGCCAGGCCGACACTGGCCAGCGCGCTGGCGCGGTCGGGGTGGATGGCATCGAAGGCGCCGGCCTTGATGAGCGCCTCCACCGCACGTTTGTTCACGGCCCGGCGGTCCACCCGCGCGGCAAAGTCGAACAGGCTGCGGAAGGGGCCGCCACCGTTGCCATCACGGCCCTCACGCGCCGCGACGATGGCCTGGATCGCGCCCTGCCCGGTACCCTTGACGGCGCCCAGGCTGTAGCGGATGAGCTTGTCGCCGTCACGCCCCGGCACCGGCTCGAAGCGGTGCAGGCCGCGGTTCACATCCGGCGGCTCGAAGCTGATGCCAAACAGCTTGGCGTCGTTGAGCAGCACCTTGAGCTTGTCGGTGTCGTCCTGCTCGATCGTCATGTTGGCCGCGTAGAACTCGGCCGTGCAGTGCACCTTGATCCAGGCCGTGTGGTAGGCCAGCAGCGAGTACGCGGCGGCATGGCTCTTGTTGAAGCCGTAACCGGCGAACTTCTCCATCAGGTCGAAGACCTCGTCGGCCTTGGTGGCGTCGATGTCCTTCTGCGCCGCGCCCTTGCGGAAGATCTCGCGGTGCTCGGCCATCTCCTCGGCCTTTTTCTTGCCCATCGCGCGGCGCAGCAGGTCGGCGCCGCCCAGTGTGTAGCCGCCCATGATCTGGGCCGCCTGCATCACCTGCTCCTGGTAGACGAAGATGCCGTAGGTCTCGGCCAGCACCTGGCCCAGCAGCGGGTGCGGGTAGGCCACGTCCTCCTTGCCGTTCTTGCGCGCGCAGAAGCTGGGGATGTTCTCCATCGGGCCGGGGCGGAACATCGCGTTCAGCGCGATCAGGTCCTCCAGCCGCGTCGGTTTGGCCTCGCGCAGCATGCCCTGCATGCCACGCGATTCAAACTGGAACACGGCTTCGGTGAGACCGTCGGAAAACAGCTTGTAGACCCGCGGGTCGTCCAGCGGCAGCGTCTCGTAGCTGAAGTCGCGCCGCTCGGGCCGCCGCGCGACGATGAACGCCTTGGCCAGCTCCAGGATGGTCAGCGTGGCCAGGCCCAGGAAGTCGAACTTCACCAGGCCGATGGATTCGACGTCGTCCTTGTCGTACTGGCTCACCGCGCTGTCGCTGCCGGGCTGCTGGTACAGCGGGCAGAAGTCGGTGATCTTGCCCGGCGCGATCAGCACCCCGCCGGCGTGCATGCCGATGTTGCGCACGATGCCTTCCACACGCGTGGCCAGCTGCAGCAGGCCGGCCACTTCTTCATCAGCGGCTTCGCGCTGGTCCAGCTCGGGCGCTTCCTGGCGCGCGTAGATCAGGCCGGCGTCGGGCTGCTCGGGCACCTTGGCCAGCGTCACGGTCTTGCCGGGCGGGGCCGGGATCAGCTTGGCGATGCTGTCCACCTGGCCATAACCCATGCCCAGCACCCGGCCCACGTCGCGCAGTGCGGCCTTGGCGGCCATGGTGCCGAAGGTGGCGATCTGGCTCACGGCGTCGCGGCCGTACTTGTCCTTCACGTACTCGATGACGCGGTCGCGGTTGCCCTGGCAGAAGTCGATGTCGAAGTCGGGCATCGACACGCGCTCGGGGTTCAAGAAGCGCTCGAACAGCAGGTTGTAGGCCAGGGGGTCGAGGTCGGTGATGCCCAGCGCGTAGGCCACGAGCGAGCCGGCGCCTGAGCCCCGGCCCGGGCCCACGGGGCAGGCGTTGTTCTTGGCCCAGTTGATGAAGTCGGCCACGATCAGGAAGTAGCCGGGGAA
>CAYTWU010000099.1:0-11250 GCA_964442175.1 uncultured Rubrivivax sp. | reverse complement strand
CGACCTGACGCAGCGCGCCCGGTTGCCACCGGGGTTGGCGGATGCTGCCGCCGACGCTGAGCCACTGGGCATCGGCCAACGCATTCAACAGCTTGCGCGCGCGGCGACGGCTGATGCCCTGGTGCTGCATCACATATGCGAGCAGGCCGTCGCCATGCAACCGGGCGGCGGCGGTGATCCAGGTGGTGGCGGACGCGAGGCTGTTGCGCGGCATGGCAGAAACTCCCCGCAGCGGACAAATGCGCTGCGGTCCGGCAAGTGTGGTCGGCCCGGCCGTGAACCTGAGCGCAAAAAGCGGCGGCAATGCCTGCTTGTTCTGCGGGCCGCGGCGGCGGCGTCGATAGAATTCGACCCAGTTACAGCCCGATTACAGGGCGCGCCAAGACCCTTCAGGAGACCCCCATGCCCCTCGTTTCCATGCGCCAGCTGCTGGACCACGCCGCCGAGAACGGCTACGGCATCCCGGCTTTCAACGTCAACAACCTGGAGCAGGTGCAGGCCGTGATGACCGCCGCCGCCGAGGTGGGCGCGCCGGTGATCCTGCAGGCCAGCGCCGGCGCCCGCAAGTACGCGGGTGAGCCCTTCATCAAGCACCTGATCCAGGCCGCGCTGGAGCAATGGCCCCAGATCCCGCTGGTGATGCACCAGGACCACGGCCAGAGCCCCGAGGTGTGCCGCGGCGCCATCGACCTGGGCTTCAGCTCGGTGATGATGGACGGCAGCCTGGAGGCCGACGGCAAGAGCATCGCCAGCTACGAGTACAACGTCGACGTCACACGCAAGGTCGTCGACATGGCCCACGCCCTGGGCGTTACCGTGGAAGGTGAGCTGGGTTGCCTGGGCAGCCTGGAGACCATGCGCGGCGACAAGGAAGACGGCCACGGCACCGACGCCACGATGACGCGCGAACAGCTGCTGACCGACCCGGAGCAGGCGGCCGACTTCGTGCGCCGCACGCAGCTGGATGCGCTGGCCATCGCCATCGGCACCAGCCATGGCGCGTACAAGTTCACCCGCAAGCCCACGGGCGACATCCTCGCGATCGACCGCATCAAGGAGATCCACCGCCGCATCCCGAACACGCACCTGGTGATGCACGGCAGCTCCAGCGTGCCGCAGGACCTGCTGGCCATCATCCGCCAGCATGGTGGGGCCATGAAGGAGACCTACGGTGTGCCGGTCGAGGAGATCCAGGAAGCGATCAAACACGGTGTGCGCAAGATCAACATCGACACCGACATCCGGCTGGCGATGACGGGTGCGATCCGCCAGTACATGGCAGAGAACCCCGACAAGTTTGACCCGCGCGATTACCTGAAGCCTGCGCGCGAAGCCGCCAAGAAGATCTGCCGCCAGCGCTACATGGAGTTCGGCTGCGAGGGCCAGGCGGGCAAGATCAAGGCACAGGACCTGCCGACCGTGGCGCAGCGCTACGCTCGCGGCGAACTCGCGATGGTGGTCGCGGCCTGACGGCAGCAGCCCGCCAGCACCCCACACGGGCCGCGCAAGCGGCCCGTTCTGTTTTTTCTGCGCGACACTTGCGGCTGCAATCCCAGCGCTCATCCGGACACTTGCCATGACCACGACGACCACGATCTTCGAGACCCGCCTGCACTCCCTGCCCCTGCTGCACCGCGGCAAGGTTCGCGACAACTACGCGGTGGGTGACGACCGCATCCTGATGATCGCGACCGACCGCATCTCGGCTTTCGACGTCGTGATGGCGGACCCGATCCCGGGCAAGGGCGAAATCCTGACGCAGATGGCCTTGTTCTGGTTCAAGAAGCTGGAGCACGTCATGCCGAACCACCTGACCGGCGAAGACCCGGCGTCCGTGGTGGCCCCGGATGAACTGGACCAGGTGCGTGGCCGGGCCATGCTGGTGAAGCGCCTGAAACCCATCCCGATCGAAGCCGTGGTACGGGGATACCTGGCCGGGTCCGGCTGGAAGGAGTACCAAGCCACCGGCACCGTCTGCGGCGTGGCCTTGCCGCCAGGACTTCAAAAAGGCAGCCGCCTGCCCGAACCGATCTTCACACCGGCCACCAAAGCGGAGGCCGGTGAACACGACGAAAACATCAACTTCGCAACGATGGAGAAGGCCATCGGCAGCGAGCTGGCGAACCAGGTGCGCCATGCCGCACTGCAACTCTACGCCGCGGCATCCGCGTACGCGCTCACCCGGGGTGTGATCGTGGCCGACACGAAATTCGAGTTTGGATTGGATGCAGCGGGCCGTCTGACGGTCATGGATGAGATGCTGACGCCGGATTCTTCGCGGTTGTGGGTTGTGGGTGACAAGAATGAAACGAATTACAGGTCAATTGACAAACAGATTCTTAGAGACTGGCTTATTAGTGTCGGGTTTGATCCATGTATTGACCAACCCGACGGGCGTTCGCTGAGATTGTCATCCAAATTGATATCGGAGATTGTCGGAGCATACAGATTGGCTCTGGACTTGATTTCAAGTTTTCCCTAGAGAAAGTTATGGAAGCCGATAATTCTATACACTATATTGTATCGCAGGCACTCTTTTTTGCGCAGATTGGAGATGTTGCGTCTGCTCGAAAACTTGCATCTCAGGCTCGGCTTCAATGGCGAACCGAAGACTCTGCGGTGTTGACTGTTGATCTGATGTTGGTGGATGGAATTAGTGCTAGCTACTCGGGTGACCTATCGTCCGCATTTGATAGGTTGAGCAGGGCAAGTTTGCTAGCCTCGATGCTTGGCGATGATCACAGGATTCACCTTGGCAAAGCATGGCAAGCGACGGTTTCATTTAACCTAGGACAACTAGCAAAAGCTGAAAAACTAGTAATTGAAGCCAGTAAATTTCTTCGCGGAGTTAAGCCAAATGCCCTGTTTAGATCTGCGACAGTTGTCGCCGTACTGCTGCAGTATTGTGGCGAGGAACTCGCAGCAACGCGATGGCTCAAGTTTGCGCAGCGTGCATCCTCAGACATCCGTCATCCAGGGCTCATGAGTCACTTGCTCTATAATCTGGCGGCTTTGCGAGTCTCTATTAGGGGTTATCTTCGGTTTTTCGGTGATATTTCTCCAGATGCCACTAAATTGGATTCGATGGCGGTGGATTCATCGCTTAACTTCGACGCGATGGCTGCGACATCGGTCCAGTCGGCCTTTCATCCACTTCTTGAGGCTCAGATTCTTTCGGTTCGCGGTGACTATTTGCGAGGTTTTGCGAAAATTGAAGAGTTTTTGGCTGATTCAGGCGGGATTTCGGATGAGTTCATAGTCCAAGCTCGATTTGAGCGACTTTTTTTATGGCTGAATCTAAATCGCGACATCCCAAGCAATGAGCTTCGTGTATTGGAGGGTGAGATTTGTTCTTTGAAATCGAATGATGATATTGCCAAAGCATACTTCATTTTGCATTTGGCCACGAAGGTCTCAGGCGCTGACGATGCTAGTCGTAATTATTTGGGGCTTGCCATGGAATATAAAGACAAGCACTCTCGACAATGCGTGGAGTTGAGTGCTGGATTGATCGAGTCTGGTCTTTTTAATGTTCCTGAAAATTGGTGGGCTTTTTTGTGAGTAATTTGATTGGTCTCGATCATTGTGAAATTGTTGTTTCATTGGTAATGGGTTCTGTGTCAGATTGGAAATTTTTGCGGTCATCGTCGCAAACGATGGACTATTTCGAAATCCCCCACGAAACCGCAGTTCTTTCCGCCCACCGCATGCCTGACGACATGTTCCGGTTTGCCGAGGCGGCTGCGGGTCGCGGCATTCGGGCCATCATCGCGGGCGCAGGTGGTGCAGCACATTTGCCAGGCATGATTGCCGCAAAGACCACGGTGCCGGTATTGGGGGTGCCGATTCCAAGCAAGCACCTCCAAGGGGTGGATTCCCTGTATTCCATCGTGCAAATGCCCAAGGGGATCCCCGTGGCCACGTTTGCCATTGGCGAGGCGGGCGCGGTGAACGCGGCCTTGTTTGCGGTGGCGATGCTGGCGCATGACAACCCGGTGTTGCACCAGAAGCTGTTGGCTTACCGGCAGCAGCAGACCGAGGCCGCCCGCGCCATGAACAAGGACCTGACTTGAGCCCGCCGCCCATGGTGTTGCCGGGCGCCACCGACAGCGCAGGCCGCCCGGCCGTGCTCGGTGTCCTGGGGGGCGGGCAGTTGGGCCGCATGTTCGTGCACGCCGCGCAGCAGGCAGGTTATGCCACGGCCGTGCTGGAGCCCGATGCCGGCAGCCCCGCCGGCCTGGCGTCGCACCACCACCTGAAAGCGCCCTACGCCGACCCTGCCGCGTTGCAGGACCTCGCCGAGCGTTGTGTCGCCGTGACCACTGAATTCGAGAATGTGCCTGCGCAGGCTTTGGCCACGCTGGCGCGGCAGTTGCCCGTGGCGCCCTCGGCCGATGCGGTGTCGGTCTGCCAGCACCGCGCCCGCGAGAAGCAGTTCTTTCTGCAGGCGGGTGTGCCCTGCGCCCCGTTTGCCGTGATCGAAGACCAGTCCGACCTGGCCCGCGTGCCGGACAGCCTGTTTCCGGCCCTGCTGAAGACGGCCACCCTGGGCTACGACGGCAAAGGGCAGCTGGGCGTCGCCCGAGCGGCCGATCTGCCGGCGGCCTGGGCGAGCTTGCGCCACGCACCTTGTGTGCTGGAGCAGCGCCTGCCGCTGCAACTCGAGTTGAGTGTGATCGTCGCCCGAGGGCACGATGGCCGGAGTGTGCACCTGCCGGTGCAGCAAAACCTGCACCGCGACGGCATCCTCGCCGCCACCCAGGTGCCGGCACCGGACCTGGCGCCAGCCTTGGCCGATGAAGCGCTGGCCTGCGCGCACCGGCTGGCTGATGCGCTGGGCTACGTCGGCGTGCTGTGTGTCGAGTTCTTCGCGCTGGCCGATGGCCGCCTGGTGGCCAACGAGATGGCGCCGCGCCCGCACAACTCGGGCCACTACAGCATCGATGCCTGCGACGTGTCGCAGTTCGATCTGCAGGTCCGCACGCTGGCCGGGCTGCCGCTGGTGGCACCCCGCCTGCACTCCCCGGCGGTGATGCTCAACCTGCTGGGCGATCTGTGGTTTCCGCAGGGGCCAGACCAGCCGGCGCGCACCCCCGACTGGGCCGCCGTGCTCGCGCTGCCCGGCGCGCAGCTGCACCTGTACGGCAAGACCGAAGCCCGCCCCGGTCGGAAGATGGGGCACCTCACCGTCACGGCGGCCGATGGGGCCGACGCCCGCCGAACGGCGCTGCAGGCCTGCGCGCTGCTGGGCCTGCCGGCCTTCTAGGCACGCCCATGCCTGTCTACCCCGGGGACGATCCGGCCGCGCTGGCCGCTGCCGCGCAGGCCTTGCGCGATGGCACGCTGGTCGCCTTTCCCACCGAGACCGTGTACGGCCTCGGGGCCCGCGCCGACGACGATGCAGCGGTGGCCGGCATCTTCGCCGCCAAGGGCCGGCCGTCGGACCACCCCTTGATCGTGCACGTGGTCGATGCCGCGGCCGCTGACCACTTCAGCACGCAGATTGGCACGGCCGCGCGCCGCCTGATGGCGGCCTTCTGGCCAGGCCCGCTCACGCTGATCGTGCCCCGCCGGGCCGGTGTCGCCGCCGGCGCGGCGGGCGGCCAGCACAGCATCGGCCTGCGCTGCCCGGCGCACCCGGTGGCGCAGGCGCTGCTGACGCGGGCCGCGGCCTTGCACGTGCACGGTGTCGCCGCGCCCAGCGCCAACCGCTTCGGCCGCGTCAGCCCCACCCTGGCCCAGCACGTGGTGGACGAGTTCGGCCCCGGGCTGCGCGTGCTCGACGGCGGGGCCTGCGCGGTCGGCATCGAGTCCACCATCGTCGATTGCACGGCCGATACGCCTTCGCTGCTGCGGCCGGGCGGTGTGCCCCGGGCGGCCATCGAAGCCGTGCTCGGCCAGCCATTGGCCGCGCCCGGCGCCCACAGCCCGCGTGCATCCGGCACGCTGGCCTCGCACTACGCGCCGTCGGCCCGGGTGCAGCTGATGGACGCCGCAGGCCTGCGCACTGCCCTGCAACAGACCCCGCCGGAAGGCCTGGCGGCCGTGGCGGTATATTCCCGGCAGGCAGACATCCCGTCTGGCCTGGCCGCGCATCGGCGCATGCCGGACGACGCCGCCGCGGCTGCGCACGACCTGTTTGCCGTCCTGCGTGAGCTGGATGCCAGCGGTGCCACCCGGATCTGGGTGGAGTGCCCCCCGGCGGCGCCCGCATGGGATGGCGTGAACGACCGATTGCGCCGCGCTGCCGCGGCATGATCACCACAGCCCGGGCCCTGGCCCGGTGGCGGAGAGACGATGAACTTCCCTGGATTCCTGTCGCGGCCCGGCCGGCCTGCCCTGCTGGCCGCGGCAGCAGCCCTGCTCGTGGCCTGCGGCGGCGGCACCTCGCAGGTCGAGACCTTCAATGCCTTGCGTGTCGTCGCCTTGGGTGACGAGCTGAGCGCGCTCACCGCCGATGGCCGCCGCTACGGCATCAATTCACTCACCGAGGCCGGTGCCATCGATTGTGTGTCGCAGCCCGTCTGGGTGCAGGCGGTGGCGTCCGTCTACGGCCATGTGTTCGCCGAGTGCAACCCGAACAACGTGGTCGAGCCCAAGGCCATCATGCGGGCGGCGGTGAATGCGCGCGTGGCCGATGTGCAGGTGCAGATCGACACGCAGCTGGCCGCTGGCGGCTTTGGCCAGCGTGCACTGGCCACCGTGCTGGTGGGTATGCACGATGTGCTGGACCTGTACGGCCAGTTCCCCACCGTCAGCCGCAGCGAGCTGCTGGTGCAGGCGCGCAGCCAGGGCGAGCTGGCAGGCCGGCAGGTCAACCGCCTGGTGAACCTGGACGTGCGGGTGCTGATCGCCACCGTGCCCGACCAGGGCCTGACGCCCTACGCCATCGCCCAGAAGGCGGCCAACACCGACACCGACCGTGCCAAGCTGCTGAGCGAGCTCACCACCGAGTTCAATGCCGGCCTGCGCACCACCATCCTGAACGACGGCCGTTTTGTCGGCCTCGTGCTGGCCGACGAGATGGTGCAGGCGATGAAGGTGTCGCCCGGCAGCTTTGGCCTGGCCAATGTCACCGGCGAAGCCTGCCTGGACACCGCGCCCCTGCCCACCTGCACGACGCAGACCCTCAACACCGGCGCCGACACCGCCACCTGGCTCTGGGCCGACGAGCTGCGCCTGGCCTACGGTGGCCAGAGCCGCCTGGGCACGCTGGCCGCCACGCGGGCGCGCGACAACCCGTTCTGATCAGTTCACCGCGCGGCGCCGCCGGGCGCCATGGTCCACCACCAGTTTGGTGACCAGGATGGTGGCGGCCAGCAGCAAGGTCAAGGCGTTGGCGATGATGATGGGCCACTCGTCCAGCCGCCAGCCGTACCACAGCCACAGCGCCACGCCGAAGGTGAAGGCGCTGTACATGCCCAGCGAAATTCCGGAGACATCGCGGGTGCGCAGGGTCAGCAGCGCCTGGGGCAAAAACGACGCGGTGGTGCAGGTGGCGGCGGCGTAGCCCAGCCATTGCGTGGGCAGCCAATCGGGTGTCATGGGCGGGAAATCCTGAGCGGTCAGCGCGCCGGTGCATCGGCCAGCGCCCAGCGCACCAGCGCATCCAGGGCCGGCCGGGCAGCGCCGGCTTGGGGGTGGTGGACGACGGCGACCAGCACATAGCGCCGGCCGCTGTCCGAGAGCAGATAACCGGCGACGCCGGCGACATCGCGCAAGGAGCCGGTCTTCAGGTGGGCGCGCCCGGCCGGGATCTGCGCCCGGCGCAGTGTGCCGTCGGTGGCCGACACCGGCAGCGAAGCCAGCAGTTCCGGCATCAGCGGGCTGCCCCAGGCCTGCTGCAGCAGCCGCGCCAGCAGGGCGGGCGGCAAACGCGCCTCGCGCGAGAGGCCGGCGCCGTTGTCGAGCACCACCTCGGCCGTTGCCGCCGCACCGACCCGGGCGTCCAGCCAGGTGCGCAAGCTGCTGCGGGCGTTGTCCCAGGTCGCGACCGTGTGGCCACTGTGCAGCGCCAGGCTCAGGAAGAGCTGCTGCGCCATCACGTTGTTGCTGAACTTGTTGATATCGCGCACCACCTCGGCCAGCGTGGGCGACAGCCACTCGAAGCTGGGCGCGCGGTCCACGGGCGCTGCACCGTCGCGCACGCGGCCGGTGAGCTGGCCGCCCATCTCGCGCCACAGGCCCTCGAGCAGCCGCGGGTTGTAGCTGCGCGGCGCCGGGTCGGCCACCGGCCAGTTCAGCTCACCGCAGGCCACGGGGTAAACACCGGCAAAACGGGCCCCCGCCTCGGGCGCAAACGTGGCCTTCAGCCCGGCGCGCCAATCGCTGCAGGGCCCTGGCACGCCCGGCACGCTGCGGTCGGCCTCGCCGCCGGCCAGTGGGGGCGACTGGGTCACGCGCACCCGGCCGCCGCTGCCGTCGGGCACGAAGCCGTAGCTGACGCTCTTGAAGTTCAGCAGCAGCGCATCGGGCCGCACGTTGTAGGGCCGCAGGGGTTCGCCGTCGAACTCGCCCGGGTCGCTGTCGGGCAAGGCAAAGGCGCTGCGGTCCAGCACCACGTCGCCGCGGATCTCGCGCACGCCCAGCTGCTGCACGCGCCGCAGCAGCAGCCACAGCCGCTCCAGCACCAGGGTGGGGTCGCCGCTGCCGCGCAGCACCAGGTCGCCGTGCAGCACACCGTCGCGCACCTCGCCCAGCAGCCACACCGGCGTGCGCCAGGTCCAGGCCGGGCCCAGCCTGTCCAGTGCTGCATAAGTGGTCACCAACTTCGAGAGAGACGCCGGGTTCACGGGCCGCTGCTCCTGCCAGGCCAGCAGGCTGCGGCCCGTGCCGGCTTCTTCCAGCACCACGCTCAGCGCGTCGTCGGGCAGCTTGGCGCGCTGCAGTGCCTGCTGAACCTCTGGCGGCAAACGGGCTTGGGCGCCGGCCAGGCCGGGCAGCCAGGCCAGCAGCAAGCCCAGCAGTCCCAGGAACCCACGCATCGACATGGCCGGGATGATCGCACGGCTAAACTTGGCCGGATGTCCACCGCGCCCACCCGCCGCCCTGCCTTGCTGGCCTTTGACACCTCCACCGAGCAGCTGCTGATCGCGGCCTGCGGACCGGCGGGTGAGGCCAGCTGGGCCGGCCCGGGTGCGGCCCTGGCCTCTGCCCAGCTGGTGCCGCGCCTGACCGCCGTGCTGGCCCAGGCCGGTCTGGCCCTGGCCGATCTGGAGGCCATCGCCTTCGGGGCCGGCCCCGGCGCCTTCACCGGGCTGCGCACCGCCTGTGCCGTGGCCCAGGGCCTGGCCTACGGGTTGGCCAAACCCGTGCTGCCGCTGGACAGCCTGCGTCGCGTGGCCGAGGACAGCCCCTGGCGTGACGGCCCGGTCTGGGTCGCCATGGACGCGCGCATGGACGAGGTCTACGCTGCGGAGTACGAGGCCTGCGCCGATGGCTGGCAGGTGCTGCGTGCACCGGCGCTGTACACGCTGGGTGCACTGGCCGACGTCTGGGCCGCCGCGCCGCCCCGCGCCGTGGCCGGCAGCGCCGTGGCCGCTTTCCGCGACCGCCTGCCCTGGGGTGGGGCCGCGCTGCAGGCCCATGAGGCCGCGCCCGCGGCCGCCTTGCTGCGTGTGGCCCACCAGGCCTGGGCCGCCGGTGCCGCCGTGGCGGCCGATCAGGCCCTGCCGCTGTACCTGCGCGACAAGGTCGCCCAGACCACGGCCGAACGCCAGGCCCGGGCGCAAGCCACACAGGCGTTGGCGTGAGTGCGCTGTGGCAGCCCGGCTGGCCGGCCCCGCCAGCCCCCGCGCCGCGGCATCGGCCGATGGCCGTCAACGACCTCGACGCGGTGATGGCCATCGAAACCGTCCGCTACAGCCACCCCTGGACCCGCGGCAACTTCATCGACTCCATCGCGGCGGGCTACCGCTGCACCCTGCGCCTGGCCGCCGACGAGGCCTTGCTGGCCTACGCCGTGGCCATGCAGGCGGTGGACGAGCTGCACCTGCTCAACCTGACCGTCAGCCCCGCGCACCAGGGCCAGGGACACGCCCGCGCCTTGTTGCACGCGCTCATCGCCCAGGGCCGTGCCGACGGCCTGTCGTCGCTGTGGCTGGAGGTGCGTCCCAGCAACCAGCGGGCGCGGCAGCTGTACACGCGGCTGGGTTTCCTGGAGGCCGGCCTGCGCAAGGGCTACTACCCCGACGGCCCGGGCCGGCGTGAAGACGCGCTGGTGATGAGCCTGCCGCTGACCCCTGAGGCGCCGCATGGGCTGGACTGAACGCCAGCACGGCATGCTGCAGGCCATGGGGCTGCGCGTGTGGTCACCGCCGGTGGCCGAAGAGGCCGTGGCCGCGCCGGTGTCGGCCGCGGTCCCGGCACCTTCGGCTCTGCCTGAGGCCGCAGTGGCCGCAGTGGCCACCGCCGTGGTCGCCCCAGCACCCTCGGCCGTCTCGACCCTGGACTGGCCTGCCTTGCGCGAGGCCGTGGCCGGTTGCCGCGCCTGCGGCCTGTGTGAATCGCGCCGGCACACCGTGTTCGGTGTCGGCGCCCAGCGCGCCCACTGGATGGTGATCGGCGAAGCGCCGGGCGAGCAGGAGGACCGCGCGGGTGAGCCCTTCGTCGGCCCGGCCGGGCAGCTGCTGGACCGCATGCTCGCGGCCCTGGGCCTGTCGCGTGCGGCGGACGGTGACGACCCGGCGCGGCAGGTCTACATCGCCAACACGCTGAAGTGCCGGCCGCCGAACAACCGCAACCCGGCGCCGGACGAGACGGCCCGCTGCGAGCCCTTCCTGGTGCGGCAGATCGAGCTGCTGCAGCCGCGCATCATCCTGGCCATGGGCCGCTTTGCCGTGCAGGCCCTGCTGCGCAGCAACGAGGCCATCGGCCGGCTGCGCGGGCGCGTGCACCAGTACCAGGGCGTGCCGCTGATCGTCACCTACCACCCGGCCTACCTGCTGCGCAACCTGCCCGACAAGGCCAAGGCCTGGGAAGACCTGTGCCTGGCCGCGGCCACGGCCGAGCAGGCGGGCCGCTGATCAGGCCTTGGGCGCCTTCTTCGGCCGGCTCCAGCCGCTGATCACGGCCTGCTTGCCGCGCCCCACCGCCAGTTGGCCCGGGGCGACGTCCTTGGTGATCGTCGAGCCGCCGCCGATGGTGGCCCCGGCGCCAAGCGTGACCGGTGCGATGAGCACGCAGTTGCTGCCCACGTGCACATCGGCCTCGATCACGGTGCGGTGTTTGTTGGCGCCGTCGTAGTTGGCG
>CAYTWU010000098.1:0-11336 GCA_964442175.1 uncultured Rubrivivax sp. | reverse complement strand
GTCGAACAGGAAGACCTTGGGTTGGCGCACGATGGCGCGGCCGATGGCCACACGCTGGCGCTGGCCGCCGGACAGTGCCGCGGGGCGCCGCTCCAGCATGTGCTCGATCTTCAGCAGCCGGGCCGCGTCCATCACACGCTGCTGGATCTCCGCTTCCGGCGTCTTGCGCAGCCGCAGGCCGAAGGCCATGTTGTCGAACAGCGTCTTGTGCGGGTAGAGCGCGTAATCCTGGAACACCATCGCGATGTCGCGGTGGCGGGGCGGCAGGTCGTTGACCACCTGGCCGTCGATCTGCAGCTCGCCGCCGCTGATGGGCTCCAGCCCCGCGATCATGCGCAGCAGCGTGCTCTTGCCGCAGCCCGAGGGCCCGACGAAGACCACGAACTCGCCATGCCGGATCTCCAGGTCGATGCCATGGATCACGGCCACGTTGCCGTAGCTCTTGCGGATCTGGCGCAGCGCGACGTTGGCCATGTCAGCCGCTCCGCCGTGCGAAGGCCGTTTCACCACCAAGACACCAAGACACAAAGAGCACCAAGAAGAGCTTGAATTCCTTGGTGCCTTGGTGTCTTGGTGGTGAATTGAGCTCGGGCACGCCACCATCGCCGCGAAACAGGAGAGACCTCATCTCAGTAGTTCCCTTCGATCTTGGTCGCCGTATCACGCAACTGCTTCAAGGCCCCAGTGCAGGCCCGCATGTAGAGGCCCAGGTCCGACGCCAGCCCGACGAAGTCATAGCCCATGCTGCGGCAGGCCGCCACCTGCTCCACCGCGCCCATCACGGTGCCGATGCGCACGCCGGCGGCTTTGGCGCGCCGGGCGGCGTCGGCCATGGCCTCGGCCACCCGCGGGTGGCCCACCTGGCCGGGCAGGCCCATCGCGCCCGACAGGTCGCCCGGGCCCAGGAACAGCGCGTCTACACCCGGCACGGCGGCGATGGCCTCCAGGTTGTCCAGCGCCGTGGTGCTTTCGATCTGCACGATCACGCTCACCTGCGTGTTGGCGTGGGCAAAGTGGTTGGGCACGGTGCCGAACCTGGAGGCCCGGCCCATCGCCGCCATGCCGCGCACGCCTTCCGGCGGATAACGCGTCGCGGCCACCGCAGCGGTGGCTTCTTCGGCGTTCTGCACAAAGGGCACCAGCAGGTTCAGCGCGCCGACGTCCAGCACACGCTTGATCGTCACCGTGTCGTTCCAGGGCACCCGCACGATGGGCAGCATGGGCGAGCCCAGGTTGGCCTGCAGCAGGTGCACCAGGGTGCCCAGGTCGATGGGCGTGTGCTCCATGTCCAGCACCGCCCAGTCGAAGCCGGCGTGGCCCGTGGCCTCGGTGATCAAATGGCTGGCCGACATGATCCAGGTGCCCAGGGGCACCGCACCGCTGTCGAACATCTGGTGGAAGGGTTTCATCGCGGTCTCAGTAGATCGGCGGCTCGGGCGTCGGCGCCGTGCCCTGCAGGAAATCGAAGTCGCAGCCTTCGTGGGCCTGCGTCACATGCTGCTGGTACAGGCGCGTGAAGCCGCGGGTGTAAGGTGTGGCCGGCGCCTGCCACGCGGCGCGGCGGCGGCCGAGTTCGGCTTCGTCCACACACAGCGTCAGGCGGCGCGCGGGCAGGTCGAGCTCGATCTCATCGCCGGTCTGCACCAGCGCCAGCGGCCCGCCCACGGCGCTTTCCGGGCTGATGTGCAGCACGCAGCTGCCGTAGTGCGTGCCGCTCATGCGCGCGTCCGACAGGCGCAGCATGTCGCGCACCCCTTGGGCCAGCAGCTTCTTCGGGATCGGCAGGTTGCCCCATTCCGGCATGCCGGGCGCGCCCACCGGGCCGCCGCCGCGCAGCACCAGCACGGTGTTCGCGTCGACGTCCAGGTCCGGGTCGTGGATGCGGGCCATCATCTCGCCCGGGCCGTCGAACACCAGTGCCCGGCCGCGGTGGCGGAAGAATTGCGGGCTGGCCGCGCTGGCTTTCATCACCGCGCCGTCGGGGCAGAGGTTGCCGCGCAGCACGGCGAGTGCGCCGCTGGCGCTGACGGGTTGTTCCAGCGGGCGGATGACCTGGTCGTCCAGGCTGTCGTGGCCTTGCAGGTTGTGGCGCAGCGTGTGGCCGGTCACCGTGTGTTCGTCCAGCGACAACCAGGGCTGCAGCCGGTTCATCAGCGCCGGCAGGCCGCCGGCGTAGTGGAAGTCCTCCATCAGGCGGTCGCCGCTGGGGAAGAGGTTGGCCAGCACCGGCACCTCGCGGCCCAGGCGGTCCAGGTCGTCCAGCGTCAGCGCCACACCGGCGCGGCCGGCCATCGCGATCAGGTGGATGGCGGCGTTGGTGCTGCCGCCCAGCGCCATCTGCACCGCCGCGGCGTTGAGGAAGGCCCCACGCGTGAGGATCTTCTGCGGCGTGAGCCCTTCGCGCACCAGCGCGACGATGCGCTCGCCGCAGCTGGTGGCGTGGCGCACATGGGCCGCGTCCATCGCCGGGATCGCGGTGCTGCCGGGCAGCGCCAGGCCCAGCGCCTCGACCAGGCTGGTCATGGTGCTGGCCGTGCCCATGGTGTTGCAGGTGCCGGGGCTGCGGGTCATGCGCGCTTCCAGCTGCACCCACTCGGCGTCGCCCAGGCGGCCGGCCTGGTGTTCGTCCCAGAAGAGTTTGGTGTGTGTGCCGGCGCCCACGGTGCGGGTTTCGCAGCCGGAGGGCGTGCGCTGCGTGTGGCGGTCGTTCAGCATCGGCCCGGCGGCGCAGAAGATCGTCGGCAACCCGGCGCTCACCGCGCCCATCACCGTGCCGGGCGTGGTCTTGTCGCAGCCGGCCAGCAGCACCACGCCGTCCACCGGGTGCGAGCGCAGCAGCTCTTCCACCTCCAGCGCCAGCAGGTTGCGGTAGAGCATGGTGGTGGGCTTGACCATCACCTCGCCCAGGCTCAGCGCCGGCAGCTCGAAGGGTGTGCCCCCGGCCATCAGCACACCGCGCTTGATGCTCTCGGCGCGTTCGCGCAGGTGGGCGTGGCAGGGCGACAGGTCGCTCCAGGTGTTGACGATGGCGATGCAGGGTTTGGCCAGCACGTCCTCGCGCCGCAGGCCCATCTGCTGCATGCGCTGGCGGTGCGCAAAACCGCGCATGCCGGCGTCGGCGAACCAGCGGCGGCTGCGCAGCGGGGCCCCGGCGGGTGCGTCACCTGGGGGATTGTCCTGAGAGTCGCTGCTCATGTTAGCGGTAACATTACGCCAGTCTGACGCCACCACCAACAGGAAAAACCCGTGTCCGAAGTTGCTGCACCGCGTCAACGCCGAGGCCATGGCCGTGTCACCTTGCGCGACGTGGCGGCCGCGGCCGGTGTCACCGCCATCACCGTGTCACGTTATCTGCGCAGCCCGGGCCAGGTGGCGCCGGAGACGGCGGCCACGATCCGGCAGGCCTTGTCCGCCACCGGCTACGTGCCCAACAAACAGGCGGGTGTGCTGGCCAGCGGACGGGGCAGCATCGTCGCGGCGCTGGTGCCCAACCTGGCGCACTCGATCTTTGCCGAAACGCTGGAGGGCCTGTCCGGCACCTTGGAGTCTGCCGGACTGGAACTGCTGGTGGCCGCCTCGGGGTATTCGACGGAACGTGAAGAAGCACAGATCCGAGCGCTGCTGGGCTGGGCGCCTCGGGCGCTGGTGATCACCGGCCGCCACCACACACCGGGCGCGCTGAAGCTGCTGCGTGAGGCGCACGCGGGCGGCTGCACCGTGATCGAGATGTGGGACCACCATGGCCGCGGCGCCCAGGGTTTTTCGCAGGTGGGCTTCAACCACCGCGAGGCCGGCCGGCGCATGGCCGAACACCTGCTGCAGGCCGGCCATCGCCGGCTGGCCTATGTGGACAGCGCCGTCGGCGGCGACTACCGCGCGCGCGAGCGCGGCGACGGCTTCGTGGCCGCCGCCGATGCTGCCGGCGCCACGGTGCAGCGCCTGGCCGCGCCGGCGGGTGAGCCCATCAGCGCCGGCCGCGAGGTGGTGTCACGGTTGCAGGCCACGGCTGCGGGATTTGCCAACGACCACCTGGGCTGTGGCGCCTTGCTGGGCGCCCAGGCGGCTGGCCTGCGCGTGCCGCAAGACCTGGCATTGATCGGATTCGGCGACTTTGAGCTCGCCGCCCACCTGGGCCCGGGCCTGAGCACGCTGGCGCCACCTCGGCGCGAGATCGGCGCCCAGGCCGCAGCGATGTTGCTGGCGCAGCTGGACGGCGCGGCGCCGGTGCAGCGCCTGAAGCTGGACTGCCCGCTGGTCGTGCGCGGCAGCACGCAGGCCCTTGAGGCGCTTCAGTCGAAGCCGTAGTGCTGGGCCAGCACGGCCCAGGCTTCTTCGGCGGTGTCGACCATCTGGTAGAGGTTCTCGTCACCGGGCGAGATCATGCCGGTGTCGATCAGCCACTGCACGTCCACCAGCCGTCGCCAGAACTCGCGGCCCACCAGCACGATGGGGCGGCGGCGCACCTTGCCGGTCTGCTGCAGCGTCATCACCTCGAACAACTCGTCCAGCGTGCCGAAGCCACCGGGGAAACACACGAGCCCGATGCTGCGCATCAGGAAGTGCATCTTGCGCAGCGCGAAGTAGTGGAACTGGAAACACAGCTCCGGCGTGATGTAGGGGTTGGGCGCCTGTTCGTGCGGCAACACGATGTTCAGGCCGATGCTCTCCCCACCCACCTCGAAGGCGCCGCGGTTGCCCGCTTCCATGATGCCCGGGCCGCCGCCGGTGACCACGTAGATGGGCTTGTCCAGCTTGCGCGAGTAGGTGGTGACCAGGGCTGCAAAACGTTGGGCCTCGGCGTAGTAGCGGCTCATCTGCAGCGCCATCTCGGCGCGCTTGACCTGGGCTGCATCGCCGTCCGCACGCGCCTTCTCCAACGCACGGGCCGCGTCGTCGGGCGCCGGGATGCGCGCGCTGCCGAACATCACGATGGTGGACTCGATGCCACGCTCCTCCAGCACCAGCTCGGGCTTCAGCAGTTCCAGCTGCATGCGCACCGGGCGCAGCTCTTCGCGCAGCAGGAACTCGGTGTCGGTGAAGGCCAGGCGGTAGGCACTTTCGGGGCCGGCGTAGCGGTCCACGGCTTGCACCGCCGCGGCCTCTTCCTGTGCGCTGGGGAAGTTGCGGGCGGTCAGGTCGGTGGGCTGTTTTTTCATGGGCTGAATGTACTGCCGTCAGGATCGCCCGGGGGCCGTGCGCTGCAGTGTCTGCACGTACTCGTGCGCGCCCGTCAACACCGTGGACACACGGTACTCCACCGGCTTGTCGCCAAAGCTCAGCGCCGTGCGCCGCACCTGCAGCATGGGCGTGCCGGTGGCCACGCCCAGCACGCGGGCGATGTCGTGGCTTGCGGCCACGGCGCGCACCCGCTCCTGCGCACGCAGCACGGTGATGCCAAAGGCCTCCTGGTACAGCCGGTAGATCGTGCCCGGCCGGTCGCGGAAGCGCTTCTCCGTCAGGCCGCGCATCAGCGACTGCGGCAGCTGCAGGTGGTCGTGCACCACGGCGCGGCCTTGCAGCAACAGCCGGTTCTCGATCAGCCAGGCGGCATCGCCCGGGCGGGCCTGCAGCGCCTCGGCGGCGTTGTCGTCCAGCCGACCGCGCTGGAAGCTGACCAGCTCCACCACCGGTGCCTCGTGGTGGCCGTCGGCGCGTTCGATATGGAAAAACTGGAACAAGAAGCGCTCGGGGCTGTGCGTGGCCACGAAGGTGCCGCGGCCCTGGCGGCGCAGCAGCACATGTTCGGCCACCAGCTCACCCACCGCCTGGCGCAGCGTGCCGATGGCCACGCCGAAGGCCGCGCTCAGCGCTGCTTCGTTGGGCAGCGTGGCACCGGGCGGCAAGCGGCCGTCTTCGATGGCCGCCAGCAGCGCGCGTTTGACGGCGCGGTACAGCGGCAGGCCGGGCTCCAGGTGCAGCGGCGGCCAGGGCAGGACGGCGGGGGAAGCAGCAGGCAGGGGCATGCTGCCATTGTCATCTAGATGACCTGTTTGACACCCTCGTGGGTGCAACTAGCATCCAGCCCACGACAACCAGGAGACCGAAGGCAATGATTCACTTTGTATTGCACGACGCGCACGACAGCGTGGCCGTGGTCGTGGTGGAAGGTGTCACGGCCGGCATGGCCTTGAACGGCTGGATCATGGACGAGGACCGCATGGTCGAGGTCCGCGCCCAGCAGGACATCCCCATCGGCCACAAGGTGGCGCTGAAGGACATGGCGGTGGGCGACACCGTCATCAAGTACGGCATCGACATGGGCCGTGTCGTCGCGCCCATCTCGGCCGGCCAGCACGCGCATGTGCACAACATCAAGACCAAGCGGTGGTGAGATCAGCATGAGCATCATTTCCAAAGACACCACCTTCCTGGGCTACCGGCGCGAAAACGGCCGGGTCGGCGTGCGCAACCACGTCATCATCCTGCCGCTGGACGACCTGTCCAACGCCGCCGCCGAGGCCGTGGCATTTGCCATCAAGGGCACGCTGGCGATCCCGCACCCCTACGGCCGGCTGCAGTTCGGCGCCGACCTGGACCTGCACTTCCGCACCCTCATCGGCACCGGCTGCAACCCCAACGTCGCGGCCGTCGTCGTGATCGGCATCGAAGACGGCTGGACGAAGAAGGTGGTCGATGGCATTGCCAGCACCGGCAAGCCCGTGCTCGGCTTCGGCATCGAAGGCCATGGCGACCACGCCACCATCATGAAGGCCAGCAAGGCCGCACGCGAGATGGTGCAGTGGGCCAGCGAAAAGCAGCGCGAGGTCTGCCCCATCCACGAACTTTGGGTCAGCACCAAGTGCGGCGAGAGCGACACCACCAGCGGCTGCGGCGCCAACCCGACGGTGGGCAACGCCTTCGACAAGCTGCATGCACTGGGCAGCACGCTGTGTTTTGGCGAGACGACGGAGTTGACCGGCGGTGAACACATCGTCGCCGCGCGCTGCGCCAACGACGCCGTGCGCGCCAAATTCCAGTTCATGTTCGACCGCTACCAGGACGTGATCAACCGCCACAAGACCAGCGACCTGTCGGACAGCCAGCCGACCAAGGGCAACATCGCCGGTGGCCTGACCACCATCGAAGAAAAGGCCCTGGGCAACATCCAGAAAATCGGCAAGACCTGCACGGTGGACGGCGTGATCGACAAGGCCGAGATGCCCACGCACCCGGGCCTGTGGTTCATGGATTCGTCGTCGGCTGCGGCCGAGATGGTGACGCTGTGCGCGGCCAGTGGTTATGCGGTGCACTTCTTCCCGACCGGCCAGGGCAACGTGATCGGCAACCCCATCCTGCCGGTCATCAAGATCTGCGCCAACCCGCGCACGGTGCGGCTGATGAGCGAACACATCGATGTCGATTCCTCGGGCCTGCTGCAGCGCGAGATCACGCTCGACCAGGCCGGCGACAAGCTGCTGGAGAACATGCTGCGCACCGCCAACGGCCGGCTCACCGCGGCCGAAGCGCTGGGTCACCGCGAGTTCGTGTTGACGCGGCTGTACGAAAGCGCATGAGCAGGATCGTCATCACGGAGTTCATGGACGCGCCGGCGGTGGCGCAACTGCAGGCGCGCCATGACGTGCTGTACGAAGCGGCCCTGGTCGACGACGCGCCGCGACTGCTGGCCGAGGCCGCCAAGGCCGACGCCATCATCGTCCGCAACCGCACCCAGGTGCGGGGCGATCTGCTGGCGGCGCTGACCCGCTGCACCGTGGTCGGCCGCCTGGGCGTGGGCCTGGACAACATCGACGTGGCGGGTTGCGAAGCGCGTGGCATGCGCGTGATCCCGGCCACGGGGGCCAACGCGCTGTCGGTGGCCGAGTACGTGGTCGGCACCGCGCTGCTGCTGCTGCGGGGCGCCTACACCGCCACGGCCGATGTCGCGGCCGGCGCCTGGCCACGCACCGCCTTGTCCAACGGCCGCGAGGCCGGCGGCCGCACGCTGGGCCTGGTGGGTTTTGGTTCCATCGGCCAGACCACGGCGCGCCTGGCACGGGGCCTGGGCATGCGCGTGATCGCCTTCGACGCGATGATGGACGCCGACCACCCGGCTTTCGCGGATGGCGCCGTGGCCTGCGCCGGGCTGGAAGAAGTGCTGCAGACGGCCGACGTGGTGAGCCTGCACGTGCCCCTGCTGGATTCCACGCGCGGCCTGTTGAACGCCGAGCGCATCGCAGCGATGAAACCTGGCGCGGTGCTGATCAACACCGCGCGCGGTGGCATCGTGGATGAAGTGGCGCTGGCGGAATCGCTCAAGCGCGGCCACCTGGGCGGCGCCGCCATCGACGTCTTCGGCACCGAGCCGCTGCCGGCGGCGCCCCACTTCCAGGCTTGTCCGAACCTGGTGCTGACACCCCACATCGCCGGACTCACCGCCGAGGCCAACACCCGTGTCAGCAGCCTGATCGCGCAGCGTGTGCTGGAGGCGTTGATTTGAAGCTGAGCCTGCAGGACACCACCCAACGCGTCGCCACCGCGCTGCGCCACGCCGGGGCGACCGAGGCCATGGCGCAAAGCACCGCCGCAGCGCTGGTGCTGGCCGAGGCCCAGGGCCTGGGCTCGCACGGGCTGTCGCGGGTGCTGCAGTACGCCACGCACCTGCGCAACGGCCGCGTGAACCGCGACGCGGTGCCGCGGGTGGCGCGCCACAAGGGCGGGGCGCTGCTGATCGACGCCGACGAGGGCCTGGCCTTTCCCGCCTGCACACTGGCTGTCGAGCAGGCCATCGCCGCCGCGCGCAGCCATGGTGTGGCGTTTGCGGGTGTGGCCCACAGCCACCACTGCGGCGTGGTGGTGGATCACCTGCGCGCCGTGGCCGCGGCCGGCATGGTCGGCCTGGGGTTTGCCAACTCGCCGGCCGCGATGCCGGCGGCCGGGGGCAAACACCCGGTATTCGGCACCAACCCGGTGGCGGCGGTGTTTCCGCGCCGACGGGGCGACCCGCTGATGGTGGACCTGAGCCTGTCGGAAGTGGCGCGCGGCAAGGTGATGGTCGCGGCCAAGAACGGCCAGGCCATCCCCGAAGGCTGGGCGCTGGATGCTGCGGGTCAACCCACGACGGACGCCAAAGCGGCGCTGGCCGGCTCCATGTTGCCCATCGGCGCGGTCAGCAGCCCCAAGGGCGCGATGCTGGCCCTGGTCGTCGAATTGCTGGTGACGGCGCTGATCGGCAGCCAGTTCGGCTTCGAGGCCAGCAGCTTCTTCGTCGACGAGGGCAACCGGCCGCGCATCGGCCAGGCCTTCATCGTCGTGGACCCGGGCGCGCTGGCCGGCAGCGACGCCTACCTGGACCGTGTCGAGGTGCTGATCACCGAGATGCTGACCGACGAAGGCGTGCGCTTGCCGGGCGCGCGGCGCGAGGCCTTGCGCCGCCGGGCCGAGCTGGAAGGCATCGAGGTGGCGGAAAGCCTGCTCGCTTCCTGGGTCTGAAGGCATCCAACGGCTGGCGGCTTGCGTATAGGCTCCGGTCTGCGGCCGACGCCGCTGTTCGGAGCCTTTCCATGACCGTTCGTCTTGTCCTGCCCGTGCTGGCCGCCGCCGCGCTGCTGAGCGCCTGCGCCGGCCGCCTGCTGCCCACCGCCGCCGCCCCCGAGGTGAAAGACCGCCGCGAGGTGGCGGTGGCCGTCACACAATCCCACCAGTTGATCAGCTTCAACGCCGCCACGCCGGGTAAGCTGCTGTGGAAGCGCTCACTCACCGGCTTGCAGGCCGGCGAGGTGATCCTCGGCATCGACTACCGCCAGAAAAACGACACGCTGTACGCGCTGGGCAGCAGCGGCCGGCTCTACACCGTGGACACCGACACCGGCGCGCTGGCACCCGTGGGGGCGCCGTTCGCTGTGCCGTTGCAGGGGACCGAGTTCGGCTTCGACTTCAACCCGACGGTGGACCGCATCCGCGTGGCCAGCTCCACCGGCCAGAACCTGCGCCTGCACCCCGACACCGGCGCCGTGGTGGACAGCAACGCCGACCTGCCCGGCGTGCAGACCGACGGCCCGTTGGCCTTTGTGCCCGGCGACACCAACGCCGCCCGCGGCGCACGCATCGTCGGTGCGGCCTACAGCTACAACAAGGACGACCCCAAGATCACCACCAACTACGCGATCGACCAGATGAGCGCGTCGCTGGTGACCCAGGGCACGCGCGAAGGCGTGACGCCCATGGTCTCGCCCAACACCGGCCGGCTGATGACCGTGGGCCCGCTGAACGTGGGCCCGTTTGAGACCGCCGCCTTCGACATCCACGTGCTCACCGACCTGGGCTTCGCTGCGCTCAGCGGGCGCGATGGCACCGTCAGCCGCTGGGTCGAGATCGACCTGAAGACCGGCGCCGGCCGCATCATCGGCACCATCGCCGGTGGCGAAGGTGTGCGCGCGATCGCGTTCGAGAGTTTCTGACCGGACGGATTTGAGCTCAGCGCGCCGCGCAGACGCTGCATGCAGCGTTGCGCGGCGTTTTCATCTCCGTCCACTCCATCGCGCGCGCGTCCAGCATCAGCAGCCGCCCGGCCAGCGGCTGGCCCACGCCGGCCACCAGCTTCAGCGCCTCGGCCGCCTGCACGCTGCCGATGATGCCCACCAGCGGCGCGAACACGCCCATGGTGGCGCAGGCCACTTCTTCAAACGCGGCCTCGGGCGGGAACAGGCAGGCGTAACACGGCGCCTGCGCATCCCGGCTGTCGTACACCGACACCTGGCCGTCGAAGCCGATGGCCGCGCCGCTGACCAGCGGCTTGCGGTGTTTCACGCAGGCGGCGTTGACGGCGTGCCGGGTGCGGAAGTTGTCGCTGCAATCCAGCACCACGTCGGCCGTCGGCACCAACTGGTCCAGCAGTTCGGCGTCCACGCGCTGTTGCAAGGCGGTGACCTGCAGGCTGGGGTCGATGGCCTGCAGCGTCTGGCGCGCGGACTGTGCCTTGGGCTGGCCGATGCGGTCGTGCCGGTGCACGATCTGGCGCTGCAGGTTGGTCAGGTCCACCGTGTCGTGGTCGCAGATCGTCAGCCGGCCGATGCCGGCGGTGCCCAGGTACAGCGCCACCGGTGATCCCAGGCCGCCGGCGCCGATGATGAGTGCATGGGCGTCGTTCAGCCGCTGCTGGCCTTCGATGCCGATGTCGTCCAGCAGGATGTGGCGCGAGTAGCGCAGCAGTTGTTCGTCGTTCATGCCGGCAGGTTTCACAGGCTCTCAGACCATGAAAAAGGGCCCGCGCTGGGCGGGCCCTGGGATGCGGGGCGTTGAGCTTAGCGCTTGGCCGGGTCGGCCGCCTCGGCCTGGCGCTCGGCGCCTGTCTTGCTGGCGATCACGGGCAAACCGCGCAGCCGGGTCAGCGCCTGCTG
>CAYTWU010000097.1:0-11402 GCA_964442175.1 uncultured Rubrivivax sp. | reverse complement strand
AGTACGACGCCGCCTGGGCCCAGATCGCCTGGGACCGCACGCTGCGCTTCTTCGGCCGCACGTTGGGTTGATCAGGGCGCGGCGCGCGCCACCAGCGTCAGCGGCAGTTCCTCGCTGCCGCGCCGCACGCGCAGTTGCAGTGTCTGGCCCGCCCGCACGGCCGACATCGAGGCCGCCAGTTCACGGGCCGGTGCGCCGGCCACAGCGCGGCCGTCGAGCGCCAGGATCAGGTCGTCCACCTTCAGCCCGCCGGCCTCGGCGGCGCTGCCCGGGTTCACCTGGGTCACCCGGGCCGATTGCAGCACCGGCTTCCAGAACGAGCCCTCGACCTGCACGTTGACGGCAAAACCCAGGCGGCCGGCGGGTGCCTCGGCCCTTGCGGGCAGCGCCCAGGGGGTGGTGAGCAGCAGGAAAAAGTGTCTGCGTTGCAGCATGGTGCTTGTCACATCGGCTTGAACCGCCAGGCGTAGGCCTGGCTCACCGCCAGCGTCTCGCCGTGCCCGCGCAGGTGCAGCGTGATGCGGCCCAGGTCGTCGCGCATGGCGCGGGCGATGCGGTCGGCGCGCACCACGGCGCCGCGGTGCACCTGCCAGAAGAGCTCCGGGTCCAGCCCGGCGCTGATCTCCTTCAGCGGCTTGCGCACATGGGCTTCGTCCTGCGCGGTGACCACGCGGGTGTACTTCTCGTCGCTCTGGAAGAACAGCACCTCCTCGATGCTGAACATCTTGATCGTGTCGCCCACGCTGGCGCTGATCCAGCGCAGGCGCGGGGTCTCGGGGTCCGTGGTCTGCAGGCGTGCGGAGAGCCGCTGCACCAGGCGGTCCAGGTCGGCCGCCGGCTGGCGCGCGGCCAGCCGCTCCTGCAGGCGCTGCACGGCCTGCTGCAGCCGCGTGCTCGTCACGGGCTTGAGCAGGTAGTCCACAGCGCCGGCCTCGAAGGCCTCGATCGCGTGGCTGTCGTAGGCGGTGGTGAAGACCACGTGGCAGCGGCCGCTGGCGGCGCGGGCCACGTCCAGCCCGCTCAGGCCGGGCATGCGGATGTCGAGGAAGGCGATGTCGGGGCGCAGTTCGTCCAGCGCCTCCACCGCGGCCGGGCCATGTTCACACTCGGCGACGATGTGCAGGCCGGGCCAGGCCCTGTCCAGCATGCGCCGCAGTTCGGCCCGGGGCAGGTCTTCGTCGTCGGCCAGCAGGGCGGTGGCGTTCATGCGGGCCTTCCTTCTTCTTCCAGTGGCACGGCGATGGTGGCGGCCACGCCGCCGCCGGGGCGGGCCTTCAACTGCAGTTCGGCCCGGCCGGCGTAGAGCTGCTGCAGGCGCTCGCGCAGGTTCACCAGGCCCAGGCCGCTGCCGGCCGTGGCGCCGCCAAAGCCGACGCCGTCGTCGGCCACCGTCACGGCCAGCCGGCCCTGCGCATCATGCTCGGCCTCCAGCGTGATCAGCGCCGGGCCGATCTTGGGCTCCACGCCATGTTTGACGGCGTTTTCCGCCAGGCTGATCAGCATCAGCGGCGGGAAGGGCAGGGCGGCCAGCTCGGCCGGGATCTGCAGCGCAAACTGCAGGCGCGGCATGCGCGACTGCATCAGGGCCAGGTAGGCCCGCACGGTTTCGGCCTGCTGCGCCAGCGTGGTGTGTGCACCCCCGTCGCTGCGCAGGCGCGGGATGGCCGCGCGCAGGTAGGCCACCAGGCGGTCCACCATGTCGCTGGCGCGTGCCGGGTCGGTGGCGATGGCGCTGCGCACGCCGGCCAGGGTGTTGAACAGGAAGTGCGGCTCCACCTGCGCCGCCAGCACCGACAGCCGCAGCTCGGCCTCGCGGCGCCGGGCCTGGGCCTGGGCCAGCGCGCGGTCGCGGGCCAGCGCGATCAGCCCCTCCCGCTCGCGCCGCCAGCGCAGCACGGCAAAACCGCCGCCCAGCGCAAAGCTGCAGAAGGCACCGAAGGTGGCGTTGATGATGCGCTGCGGTGCGCCCAGGCCGCTGTCCAGTTGTGGCTGGCGCTCATCACCATCGTCGGCCGAGAGCGTCACCCCCACCGCCATCACCACACGCTGGCGCTTGCCGTCCGGCCCGACGGCGCCCAGGGCTTCGGCGGTGGCCTGTTTCATCGGCTCGGCGCCCCATTCGGCAAAGCCCGTGAGCGCCAGCACCAGCAGCAGCATCGCGGCCCACAGGCCCCGTTGTTCGCGCTCCGGCGCCCAGCCCTGGCGGCGCACCCAGGCGCCGGCCAGCGGCCCCAGCGCCAGCGGTGACGCCCACTGCAGCAGCAGCGCCGGCATCGAGGACAGCGGCACCGCCACCACCGGCGCCGTCAGCAGGCCCACCGACAGCGAGGCCAACATCAGCGCCAGGATCAGCCCGGCCAGCCGCCAGCGCCCCTGCACCCAGGGCCGGCTGAAGACCGGGTAGCGGCGGTAGCGGGTGAACCAGCCGTGGTCGCTGCCGCTCAGTTCACGCGGCAGGGCTTCGTCCAGCGGCAGGGCCAGGGGAGGTGCAGACATGGACGGCAGCTTAGGTGCAGCGGCGCCGCCTGTGCCATGGCGCGATGAAACCGGCGCGGTGCGCGACGAAACCCGGGTTCAGCGCCACAACCACGCCGCACCGCGCACACCCGAGCTGTCGCCATGCTGCGCCGGCAGCAACCGGGTGCGCAGCGGCGCGTCGCTGCCCGCGGAAAACACCCAGCGCGACCACAGCGCCGGCACCGCGGTGATCAGGTGCGGCAGCCGCGACAAGCCCCCACCGAGCACGATGACCTCCGGGTCCAGCAGGTTCACGATGCCAGCCAGCGCGCGTGCCAGCCGGTGGGCATGGCGGTCCAGCGTGGCCTGCGCCGCGGCATCCCCGGCCCGCGCGGCGGCCACGATGGCTTCGCCGTTCAAGTCCGCACCGCCATGGCGCGCATGGTCCTGCGCCAGCGCCGGGCCGCTGACCCAGGTTTCCACGCAACCGCGCCGGCCGCAGTAACAAGCGGGCGCGGCGGCGTGTTCCGCCGCATCGGCCCAGGGCAGCGGGTTGTGGCCCCACTCGCCGGCCAGGCCGTTGACCCCGGCCAGCACCCGGCCGTTGACCACGATGCCGGCCCCGGTGCCGGTGCCCAGGATCACCGCGAAGACGCTGGCCGCGCCCGCAGCCGCACCGTCGGTGGCCTCGGACAAGGCCAGGCAGTTGGCGTCGTTGGCCAGCCGCACCGGGTGGCCCAGCAGCGCCTGCAGGTCAGCCTGCAGCGGTTGGCCGTTCAGGCAGGTGGAGTTGGCGTTCTTGATGCGCCCGGCGCCCGTCAGGCAGCCGGGGTGGCCCACGCCCACGCTGCAGGGCTGCTGCATGGCGGCCTCGGCGCGCTGCACCAGCCCGGCCACGGCCTGCAGCGTGGCGCGGTAGTCACCCGCTGGCGTGGGCACACGTTCGCGCCACAGCACGGCGCCATCGGGCGCCAGCACCGCCGCCTCGGTCTTGGTGCCGCCCAGGTCGACACCCAGGGCCAGGCTCATCGTGTCAGATCGGCTGCGTGCGCGTTTCCAGCCACGCCAAGGCATCACCGCTCACGCGCGGCGCCAGGCGTTCGCGCACGGTGGCGTGGTAGGCATTGAGCCAGGCGATCTCGTCGGCGCGCAGCAGCGACGGCTCGATGCAGCGCGTGTCGATGGGGCAGAGCGTCAGCGTCTCGAAGGCCAGGAAGTCGCCGAAGCTGTTGCCCTCGGGTGTGTTGGCCGGCACGTTGAGCACCAGGTTCTCGATGCGCACGCCCCATTGGCCCGGGCGGTACAGGCCGGGCTCGACCGAGGTGATCATGCCGGGCTGCATCGCCATGTGGGCGTCCGGGATGGCCTTGCTGATGCTCTGCGGGCCTTCGTGCACGTTCAGGAAATAACCCACGCCGTGGCCGGTGCCGTGGCCGAAGTCCAGGCCGTGTTCCCACAGCGGCACCCGGGCCAGTGCGTCCAGCATCGGGCTCAGCGTGCCCTGCGGGAAGCGGGCGCGCGACAGGTTCAGCGTGCCCTTGAGCACCAGCGTGTAGTCACGCTTCATCGCGGCGCTCACCTGGCCGATGGGCCAGACACGTGTGATGTCGGTGGTGCCGCCCAGGTACTGGCCGCCGCTGTCGATGAGCAGCAGGCCGTCGCCTTTGATCACCGCGTGCGAGGCCGGCGTGGCGCGGTAGTGCGGCATCGCACCGTTGGCGTTGAAACCGGCGATGACCGGGAAGCTCAGGCCGATGAAACCGGCACGGCGGCTGCGCGCGGCCGAGAGGTGTTCGTCCACCGTCAGCTCGGTGACGTGCTCGCCACGCGCCATCGCGGCTTCGAACCAGGCGTAGAACTCGCACATGGCGGCGCCGTCCTCGGCCATGGCCTCGCGGATGTGGGCCGCCTCGGTGTTGTTCTTGCGGCTCTTCAGCAGCGTGCTGGGGTTGATGGCCTCCACCACGCGCGCGCCGCCCACGCGCTCGCGCAGGCCCAGCGTGATGCGCTTGGGGTCCACCAGGAGCACCCCGCCGGCGCCCAGTGCGGCCAGTGCATCGCCGGCCGCGGTGTAGGGGGCGAGCAGGATGCCGTCGGCCACCAGCTTCTCGGCCAGCTTGTCGCTGATCTTGCCCTCGCCCACAAACAGCGTGGCCGTCTCCGGCCCCACCAGCAGGTGGGCCAGGAAGACCGGGTTGTAGGAGACATCGCTGCCCCGCAGGTTGGTGATCCAGGCGATGTCGTCGACGGTGGAGACGAAGTGGTGCGTGGCGCCCCGGTCGTGCATCGCGGCGCGCAGCTGCAGCAGCTTGTCGCTGCGCGGCACGGGCGCGTGTGGCGCCGTGTGTTCGTAGACGCGCTCGCCGGGCAGGCCCGGGCGGTCGGGCCAGACGGCGTTGACCAGGTCGTCGGCCGTGTGCAGCCGCGCGCCGGCGGCCTGCAGCGCGGCGCGCAGCTGCTGGGCCGCGGCCAGCGCCAGCACCTGGCCATCGACCGCCACGGTGCCGCCGGGGGGCGTGTGCGCGGCCAGCCAGTCGATGTGGGCGGTGGCGGCACCGGTGTTGATCTTCACCAGCGCGATGCCGCTGCCGGCCAGCTCGGCCTCGGCCTGCACCCAGTAGCGGCTGTCGGCGAACACATGTGCGCCGTCCACGGTGATCACCAGCGTGCCCATGGAGCCGGTGAAGCCCGACAGCCATTCGCGTGCCTGCCAGCGCTGCGGCAGGTACTCGCTGAGGTGCGGGTCGGCCGAGGGCACCAGCAGCGCGTGCCAGCCCCGCGCCACCAGTTCATCCTGCACGCGCTGCACGCGCAATCGTTGGTCGGTGAGGCGGGTGTCCATGTCGGTGTTCCTTGCTGCTGCAGCCGGCGATTCTAGGAGGGCGGACCCGCTTGACGCCACGCCCACCCCGGGGAACCATGGCGGCACCGCGTGCACCGCAGGAGACGGTGATGGCAGACCCTCAGGCCGCACTGGCCACCCAGCTGAAGAACATCGAGGCCCGCACCGGGCAGAGCCTGGCCCAGCTGCAGGCCCTGATCGCCGGCAGTGGCCTGGTCAAACATGGCGAGATCCGCAGCTGGCTGATGGAAAAACTCGCGCTGGGCTACGGCGACGCCAACACCATCGTCACGTTGGCCCGGCAGGCGGCCGCCCCGGCGCCGGCCGAAGCCGACCCGCTGGACAGCATCTACACCGGCCCCAAGGCCCACCTGCGGGCCCTGCACGAGCACATCACCGCGCTGGTAGACGGGTTCGGCCCGTACGACAAGGCGCCGAAGAAGGCCAATGTGAGCCTGCGCCGCAAGAAGCAGTTTGCGTTGATCGGCCCGGCCACCAAGGACCTGCTGGAGATCGGCCTGAACCACAAGGACCTGCCGCCCCACCCGCGGCTGAAGGTGATGCCCCCTGGCGGCATGTGCCAATACACCGTGCGCCTGGGCAGCGCGGCCGAGGTGGATGCCGATCTGCAGCGCTGGCTGCGCGCCGCCTACGACGCCGCGGGCTGAACGCTGCCGCTGCGCGCCAGGATGCGCTTGCGCACCAGGTGGATGTGGGCGCGCAGGTCGTACAACTCGTTGGTGAACGAGAGCGGCACGCCGATCTGCTCGGTCTGCGCGTCCAGCCGTTCGATCTCCGCGCGCAGTGCCGGCAAATCGGCGCCGGGAGCCTCCAGCGCCTGCTCGATGGCACGCAGGTTGGCGTACCAGCGGTAGATCCGGGAGCGCAGGCTCAGCGTCACCAGCGGCGGCACGATGCGTGACAGCGGCAGCAGCGCCGCCAGCAGCGGCAGCAGCACGATCCACATGCGGTCGATGAAGTTGGCCAGCCAGAACGGCAGGTAACGCTGCAGCCAGGGCGGGCCACTGCGCAGGTAACGCTCGGCGGTCTCGGCCAGCGGCCACTCGTCGGCGCGTGCATTGGGGAACTCGCCGCGGCGGTGGAACCAGCCGGGCGTGCCGTGGGCCTGGGCCGCGGCCTGCAGCAGCAGCTGCATCAGCGCCGGGTGCAAATCAGGCTGCACCAGCAGCGACGCGGTGGCGGCCACCAGCTGCAGGTCTTGCGGCGGCTGGTCGGCCGCCAGGTCCACCACACCACGCGGCAGCACCAGCGGTTGCAGGAAGGCAAAGCGCCGCGCATAAGCCTCGGCCTGGGCAAAGCTGAACAGCTGCACGCCGGGGGTCTGCAGCAGGTACTGCACCAGCGGCGCCTCGGGCGACGACACCAGCGCCAGCGCATCAACCTGGCCCTGCACCAGGGCCACCACGCGCTTGACGGCCAGCGTGTCCCCAGCGACGAGCCCCGCCGGGGGCAGGCCGCTGGCCGCCGCCAGCTGGCGGAACAGCGGGCCGGAGCCGCCGCCCGCCGGGCCGGTGTCGATGCGCCAGCCGGCCAGCTGCGCCAGGTTGTCGGGCGCGGTCTTCAGGCCCAGCCGCGGCAGGCTGTCGCTGCGGTAGAACAGCCACAACGGCTCCAGCGCCACGCTGCCCAGCGAGACCAGCGCAGGCGCCTCGGCGGGCGCGGCTTCGACACCGCCCTGCACAAAAGCCGCCTGCACGCCCGAGGCCGGGTCGCGCAGCAGCGCCAGGTTCTGTGCCGCGCCCTGGGTGGGCCGCAGCGTCACCGACAGCCCCTGGGCCTGCAGCAGCGGCAGGTAACGCAGCGCAAAGGCCTCGTAGGCGCCCTGGGCCGGGCCGGTGGCGATGACCAGGTGTTTGTCGGGCGTGGGCTGCAGCACGCGCCAGGCGGCCCACAGCCCGGCGGCGGCCAGCACCCCCAGGCCCAGCACCAACGGCAGCCCGGCGTTCACCAGGGCCAGGCGCCGGTGGCGGGCGAGCGGTGTGGTGGAGGCCATGCCGGCACGATAGCGCAGCCCCCGCTGCTAAGCTGCTGGCCACAACACTTGGAGACACCCATGCCCGGACTGCGCCCCGACGTCGACCCCGACGGCCTGCTGGAATATTCGGTGGTCTACACCGACCGGTCGCTCAACCACATGTCGCAGCGGTTCCAGCAGGTGATGCGCGAGCTGAGCGCCACGCTGAAGGAGGTCTACGGCGCACGCTCGGCCATCGTCGTGCCGGGCAGCGGCAGCACCGGCATGGAAGCCGTGGCGCGCCAGTTCGCCGGGGGACAGCGCTGCCTGATCGTGCGCAACGGCTGGTTCAGCTACCGCTGGACGCAGATCCTGGAGATGAGCGGCATCGCGCCCGACCCGGTGGTGATGAAGGCCCGCCGCATTGGCCCGGGTGTCACCGCCGCGTTTGCCCCGGCGCCCATCGAGGATGTGGTGGCCGCGATCCACGAACACCAGCCTGCGCTGGTGTTCGCGCCGCATGTGGAAACCTCCGCCGGCCTGATGCTGCCCGACGACTACCTGAAGGCCCTGGCCGACGCCGTGCACGCGCACGGCGGCCTGCTGGTGCTGGACTGCATCGCCAGCGGTGCGGCCTGGGTGGACATGCGCGCCACCGGCGTGGACGTGCTGCTCAGCGCGCCGCAGAAGGGCTGGAGCAGCACCCCCTGCGCCGGCCTGGTGATGTTGTCCGACACCGCCCGCGCGCGCATCGACGCCACCACCAGCAGCAGTTTTTCGCTGGACCTGAAGAAGTGGCTCTCCATCATGGAGACCTATGAAGGCGGCGCCCACGCCTACCACGCCACCCTGCCCACCGACGGCCTGGTGCACCTGCGCGATGCGATGGACGAGTTGCGTGCCTTCGGTTTTGCGAATGCGCGCGACGCGCAGTTCCAGCTCGGCCGCCGCGTGCGGGCGATGCTGGCCGAGCGCGACATTGCCAGCGTGGCGGCGCCGGGTTTCGAGGCCCCGGGCGTGGTGGTCAGCTACACCGACCGTGCCGACTGGCAGAACACGGCCGCCTTCCGCGCGCTGGGCCTGCAGGTGGCGGCCGGTGTGCCGCTGGCCTGTGACGAAGGGCCGGACTTCAGGACCTTCCGCGTCGGCCTGTTCGGCATCGACAAATGGCAGCACCTGGACCGCACCGTGGCCCGGCTGACCGAGGCCGTGGAGCAGGCGCGCCGTGGCTGACGACGAGCTTCCAGCCCTTCCCGGCCTGCCGCTGGGCCGCTACCGCCACTACAAGGGCGGCGAGTACGAGGTGCTCGGCGTGGCCCGCCACAGCGAGACCCTGGCGCCGCTGGTGCTCTACCGCCCGCTCTACAACGCCAGCGGCCTGTGGGTGCGGCCCTACGACATGTTCCGCGAGACCGTCACCATCGCGGGCGTCACCCAACCCCGGTTTGCGCAGGTGGGCACATGAAGCTCGGCTACACCATCGTCTACGTGCCCGACGTCGCCGCGTCGCTGGCCTTCTTCGAGCAGGCCTTCGGGCTGCCGCGGCGGTTTCTGCACGAGTCCGGCACCTACGGCGAGCTGGACACGGGCGCGACCACGCTGTCGTTTGCCGCGCATGAACTGGGCGACGGCAACTTCCCCGGCGGCCACGTGGCGGCGCACACTTCACCGCAGCCGCTGGGCATGGAGATCGGCCTGGTCACCGACGACGTGCCCGCCGCGCATGCCCGCGCGCTGGCCGCCGGCGCGCGCGAAATGGCCGCGCCCAGCACCAAACCCTGGGGCCAGACGGTCTCGTGGCTGCGCGCGCCCGACGGCACGCTGATCGAACTCTGCACGCCGATGGGCGGCTGAGCTCGACGTCTTGCGCGCGGCGTCCCAGGCGCCAGACGGTCACCAGAAACCGGCGGCTGGCGGCAACCTGGTGCAGTGCCGCTGCCCGCGTTGACACCCGCACAGACACCGCCACCTCGAACAGGAGCACACGATGCAAGGCCCGCTGCACCAATTGTCGATGACGGTGCTGATGACCCCGGACACCGCCAACTTTTCCGGCAACGTGCACGGCGGCACGTTGCTGAAGCTGCTGGACCAGGCGGCCTACGCCTGCGCCAGCCGCTACGCCGGGCGCTACGTGGTCACGCTCAGCGTGGACCAGGTCACCTTCCGCCAGCCGGTGCACGTGGGCGAGCTGGTGACGCTGCTGGCCTCGGTCAACCACACGGGCCGCACGTCGATGGAGGTCGGCATCAAGGTCATCGCCGAAGACATCCGCAGCCAGCGCGTGCGCCACGTGAACAGCTGTTTTTTCACGATGGTGGCGGTGGACGACGATCGCCAGCCGGTGGTCGTGCCCCCGCTGGTGCCGGCCACGGCCGACGAACGCCGGCGCCACGCGGCGGCCCAGGTGCGCAAGGAGATGCGGGTGGAGCTGGAGCGGCGTTTCAAGGCGCTGCAGGCCGAGCCGGCGGCGGACGCTGGCCCCTGACCGCCGCCGGTGCCGCGGCTCAGCAGCGGCCGGAGCGCCGGCTGCGCGGCTGGGTCTTGTCCAGCTCGGCGATCTGCTGTTTCAGCAGGATCAGCAACGTGCGCGCGTGTTCCACGGGCAGCAGCAGGCAGGTGGGCGTGTCTGCGTCGTCGCGCGCCGGGCGGGCCATCACCAAGGCGTCCATGCTCAGTGCAAACTGGCCCTTGTCGTGTTTGATGGCCTTCAGGCGCTGCACTTCGATGTCGTAGGTTTTCACGCGGGGCTTTCCGGAACGGGGAGCCCCGATTGTGTGCGCCTACCCGAGCTTGTACATGTTGCGCCCGCTGTCAAACGGCAGTTCGGCATCGGCAAACTCGCCGTTCAGCGCCTGATGGAAGAACTTCTTCACCTTGGCATTGCGCAGCGGCTGGCCCTCGAAGTACGCGTGTGAATCGCCCACGTAGGCCTGGTCGGTGAAATCCACGTACACCGCCTTGCGCGAATCCAGCCCGTAGGGCGCGTGGCCCAGCCGCGCCTGCTGCTGCTCGCCGAGTTTCATGCGCGACGCGGCCAAGGCGCTGTCGCGTTCGTTGATGGTGATGAAGATGCGGCCGCGGCACTGGATGCGGTCCACCCAGGCCGCGTGGCCCGCATTGTTGGTGTCGGCCGCGACCATCAGCACGTTGTCGAACACCAGCGCATCGCCCCGGTACGAGCTGCTTTGCAGCAGGTGCTTGAACACGTAGTTGCCCATGCTGTGCAGCATCATGTTCACGGTGAACGGGCACCACTTGTGGGCCTGGGCGCTGAAGAAGCGGTCCCACTTCTCGGCGTCGTGGCCGTGGCGCTTGAAGGCTTCGGCCTCGATGCGCGCCACGTGGTCCTTGTGCAGGTCCTGCAGCAACTCCTCCAGCTTGGCCACGGCGCGGTCCAGCGCGCCGATGGAGGCCATGGCGTCGCGTTTGTCGCTCTTGTAGCTGGCCACGCCCTTGACACCGCCGCCGTTGGCCGGCCAGGAGAAGGGCACCACCTCCACGCCGTAGGTGGTGGCCAGTTCTTCGGCGCGGTCCAGCACCGCTGGCACGTCGTTGTTGAAGCCGTGCACGAAGAACAGCACGTTGCGCCCCGTGCCCTTGGCACCCTGCGACGCCGGGTTCACCATGCCCTGCAGCTTGCGTGACAGGTAGCGGCTGGCAAAGATCTTCTGGCCACTGACGCTGGGCAGTGGCAGGCCGACCTCGGCCGCCATCGCATCGGTGATCTGGTCGGGCAGCACCTGCACGTGCCACTTCTTGCCGCGGCGCTCGGCCCAGGCCATGCGCAGCTCGTTGGGCCCCAGCGGGTTGGGGCGCGGGCCGAAGGCCTTGTCGGGCGCGGTCTGGGCTTCGTCGACTTCGCGGTTGGTGACGATGAACATGGGGCTACTCCCGTGGCTGTGCCGGGCACTGTAGAGGCAGGCGCACCCTTTGGCATCGGTTGAATTGCCGGTGCCGGTGCCGCGGTGCCGCTACAGCGCCGTGCGCAGCGACCAGATCTCCGGGAACAGCACCACGTCCAGCATCTTGCGCAGGTAGCTCACGCCGCCCGTGCCACCGGTGCCGCGTTTGAAGCCGATCACCCGCTCCACCGTGGTGACGTGGCGGAAGCGCCAGAGGCGGAAG
>CAYTWU010000096.1:11276-11488 GCA_964442175.1 uncultured Rubrivivax sp. | reverse complement strand
TGCGCGAACGGGCCAAGGAGAATCCGCATGGATGAGCTGGTGCAACACGCCGTGGACACACGCGGCGTGCACGCGCTGACGTTGAACCGGCCTGCGGCCTTCAACGCCTTGTCGGAAGCGATGCTCGTGGCGCTGCAGGCGGCGCTGGACCGCGTGGCTGCCGATGAAGAAGCGCGTGCTGTCGTCATCGCCGCCAGCGGCAAGGCCTTCTG
>CAYTWU010000096.1:0-11266 GCA_964442175.1 uncultured Rubrivivax sp. | reverse complement strand
GGCCACGACCTGAAGGAGATGCGCGCCGAGCCCTCGTTGGGCTACTACCAGCGCCTGTTCGAGCAGTGCGGCCGCATGATGATGAGCATCCAGCAACTGCCCGTGCCCGTCGTCGCACAGGTGCAGGGCATCGCCACCGCTGCTGGCTGCCAGCTGGTGGCCATGTGCGACCTGGCCGTGGCGGCACACGATGCGCGCTTTGCCGTCAGTGGCGTCAACCTCGGGCTGTTCTGCAGCACGCCCAGCGTGGCGCTCAGCCGCAACCTGCCGCGCAAGGCGGCCTTCGAGATGCTGGTCACCGGCGAGTTCATCAGCGCCGCGCAGGCGCTGGACAAGGGCCTGGTGAACCGCGTCGCGCAGCCGGGTGAGCTGGCGTTGGAGGTCGAGCGCCTGCTGGCCAGCATCGTCGCCAAGCCGCGTGTGGCCATCGCCGCCGGCAAGGGCCTGTTCTACCGCCAGCTGGAAACCTGCATCGCCGCCGCCTATGCCGATGCCGCCCAGACCATGGCCTGCAACATGATGGACGGCAGCGCGCTGGAGGGTGTGCAGGCCTTCATCGACAAGCGCCCGCCGGCCTGGGGCTGACCCGCAGACCATGGGCCGGGGCCCCGAACGCCAGCCATACCACGACGAGCTGCTCTACCGGCTGCTGCAGGAGGGCCTGGGCGACGTCGGCGAGCCGGTCATCGCCGCGCTGTGGCCGCACCTGGAATGGGCCGAGATCGCCGGTGGCGAGACGCTGATCCAGCAAGGCGATGCCGGCGATGCGCTGTACCTGCTGGTGAGCGGCAGGCTGCGCGCCAGCGTGCGCACCGAGGCCGAAGGCCCGCGCCTGGTGGGTGAGATCACACGCGGCCAGATCGTCGGCGAGATGAGCCTGTTCACCGGCGAGCCGCGCACGGCCACGGTGACGGCGATCCGTGATTCGCTGCTGGTGCGTCTGCCCAAGGCTGCGTTCGACATGCTGCTGGCGCAACATGCGCCGCTGTCGCGCGCGCTGGCGCGGCAGGTGATCCAGCGCCTGCAGACGGCCCCGTCGCGCACGCTGTTCCCGCGGCCCACCACCATCGCGCTGCTGCCGGCCAGCAAAGGCGTGGACCTGGCGGCCGTGGCGCGTGGCCTGGCCGCTGCGCTCATGCGGTTTGGCCGCACCGAGGTCATCGATTCCGCCAGTGTGCAGGGCGCGCTGGAATCGCCTGAAGGCACGCTGGGCCCGCAGGCCATGGTGGACGTGCACCGCCGCATCACGCTGCTGCTGGACCGCATCGAAGCGCGCAACGAGTTCGTGCTGCTGCTGGCCGACCCGGAGCCCACGGCCTGGACGGCCCGCTGCTGCCGCGATGCCGACGAGCTGCTGCTGCTGGCCGATGCCACGCAGCCGCCGGTGCTGCACCCGGTGGAGCGGCTGTGCCTGATGAACCGCGCCAGCCACACCGATGCGGCCGAGCTGCTGGTGCTGCTGCACGGCGCCGAGGTGCGCGCGCCGCAAGGCACGGCAGCCTGGCTGGACCGCCGGCCCGTGGCCGGCCACCTGCACCTGCGGCCCGCGCTGGTGGCCGACTTCGACCGCGTGGCGCGTTTCCTGAACCGCAGCGCCACCGGCCTGGTGCTGGCCGGCGGCGGTGCACGTGGTCTGGCCCACCTGGGTGTGCTGCGGGCGCTGCAGGAGCACGGCGTGCCCATCGACGCCGTGGCCGGCACCAGCATCGGCGCGGTGATGGCGGTGTACGTGGCGTCCGATCGGCCGCTGGCCGAGGTGATGGCCAATGCCCGCACGGCCATGGCCTCCAACCCCACCGGCGACTTCAGCACCATGCCCTGGCTCTCGGTCTTCCGCGGCCGGCGCCTGCGCCGCACCTTCGAGCAGGCGGTGCTGTCGCTGTTGGGCCATGACGCCGACCTGGAAGACCTGTGGAAGCCCACCAGCGTGATGGCCAGCAACTACAGCCAGGCACACGAGCAGTTGCTCAGCCGGGGTCGTGTGGTGAAGACGCTGCTGGCCAGCACCGCCATCCCGGGTGCGCTGCCGCCGGTGCTGCACCAGGGTGAGCTGCTGTGCGACGGCGGCAGCTTCAACAACTTCCCGGTCGACGTGATGCGGGCCCAGCGTGGCGTGGGCACGGTGATCGGCATCGACCTGGATTTCCGCCAGCCGCTGCAGGTGGAGCTGGACGAGGTGCCCGGCGGCTGGGCCCTGCTGCGCGACCAGCTGCGCCCGGCCCGGCAGCGCCGCTACCGGCTGCCAGGCCTGCCGACCTACCTGATGACGGTGATGATGCTCGCGGCCATCGCCCGTGGCCGGCGCGCGCGTGGCGGCGTGGACCTGCTGTTCAACCCGCCGCTGGAAGGTGTGGGCCTGCTGCAGTGGAAACGTTTCGACCGCATCGTGCAGCAGGGTTACGAACACGCCTGTGCGGTGCTGGCTCAGCGGCCTCGGCCGCCGGCCTGAGCGCTGGATTCAACCGGCGCGCACCATGCGGTGTTTGCCGTCCTGCTTGCCGCTGTACATCGCGGCGTCGGCGGCCTTGAGCAGTTCACGCGGGTCGTGGCCGTCCAGCGGGGCCAGGACATACCCGCCGGTCAGGCCCAGGCGCACGGGCTGGCCTGCGACGAGGAAAGGGGCCTCGAAGGCCTGCAGCAGGTGGTGGCACAGCGCCTCGGCCTGGTCCGGGGTGCGCAGCCCCTCGGCGACGACGACGAACTCGTCGCCTCCCAGCCGCGCCAGCAGGTCCGGCTCGCGCAGGCCGCTGCGCAGCCGGTCTGCCACGGCCACCAGCAGCTGGTCGCCGGTGTCGTGGCCGTGCCGGTCGTTCACCTGCTTGAAGCCGTCCAGGTCCAGCACCAGCAGGGCCAGCAGCTGGTCGGCGCGGGCGCGCGCCAGGCGCTGGTCGATCTCGGCCGTCAGGCCGCGGCGGTTGGGCAGGCCGGTCAGCGGGTCGGTGTGGGCCAGCGAGTGCAGGGCCGCACGTTCATGCTGCGCCTGGTGGGCGGCCGCGTGCTGGTGCGCCAACCGCAGGCCCATCACACGCAGGAAGACCAGCATGTCCAGCGTGGCGCCGATCTGGAAGGCGTGCAGGGTCCAGCCGTTGGCGGGCAGCCGGCCCTGGATCAACCCCAGCATCACGGCCGTGGCGATGAAGTAGGCCAGCCAGCCGAGCAGGAAATAACCGCCGATGCGGTCTCCCTGGCGCAGGCGGCGCAGCGCGCCCGGCAGGCCCAGCAGCGGAGGCGCCATGCCCAGGGTGCCGACGACCAGGCTCACCGTGTGCACATCCACGAGGCCCAGCGCGTAGGCAAGTGCCACCGCGAGCAGCAGCGCCGCGCCGGCGTGCATGGTGCGCGTGAAGCGGGGCTGCGTGCCGTCGCCGGCGAGCACGCGCTCGATGAACAGGAAGGAGCCCGTGGCCGCCAGCAGCGCCGCCAGGCCCGGCATGCGCTGCTCGAACCAGGCCTGGTCGCCCCACAGGAACTGGGCCCCGAGCCCGAACTGCGCCACGGAAAACAGCAGGCTGCTGCCGGACTGCAGCGCATAAGCCCAGAACATGCCTTCGCGGCTGCTGAAAGCCTGCGTCAAGGCGTACAGGATCAGGAACAGGCCCAGCCCGGTGAGCAGGCCTTGCAGCATCTGCTCCTGCAGCGCGGCGCGGTGGAAGTGCGAGAACTTGCTCAGTGTGACCGGCAGGATCAGTGCGCCGGCCGATTGCACGCGCAGGTACACCGATGCGGTGCTGCCGGGCGGCAGCGCCAGCACGACGGCGGGCGTGCGGCTGTCCAGCGGCCGCTGCGCACGCGGCTGCAGGTTGCCCAGCACCCAGTGGCCGGCCGGGGCACCGTGCACCACCAGGTGCACGTCGGCGCGGTTGATCACGGCGTAGCCCAGGTCCAGCACCCAGCGCCCGTCGGACGCCGGGTCCACCACCAGCGGGATGTGCAGCCAGACCGGGTGTTGGCGCAGACCCAGCGTGCCGGTGGCGCCGGTCGGCACCTGAAAGGCCGCGCGCATGGCCAGCACGGCGGCCAGGTCGAGCGCCTGGCCCGGGTCTTCGAGCACGGTCACTGCGGGCCAGGCCTGCACCTGGGGTTGGCGGTCGTCCAGCCGCAAGGCGCCGGTTGAGGCCAGCGCGCCGCCGGCTGCACCGCTGAGCAGCAGGGCAACCAGGAAACGAAGGAGGAGGTGCAGGAAACCGGCAGGCAAGGCGTGGCAGGACAGGCACAACACCGGCCCTGCTCCAGTATCGGTGGGCCGGCGGCAGGCTGAAGGTGCTGCCGCGCCGCGCTCAGGCCGCCTGTGCCAAAGGTCGCAGCGTGTCCGGCCGCGGGGCCGCCGGTGCCCAGGCGCGCCGCAGTTCGCTGGCGGTGGCGGTTTCTTCCGGCGTCAGCAGCAGGCCGGCATGGCGCAGCGCCAGCCCGGTGCGGGTGCGTGCGCCCCACACGCTCAGCGGCACGGCGGCCAGCAGCGGCAGGGCCACCGGCGCCAGCCAGATCGCGGCCGAGGTGTCGGCCAGCGCCACGGCGGCCAGCACCGCCGCCGCGGCCAGCGACAACGGGGTCAGCAGCCGCGCGGCGTCGCGCCAGGGCAGGTCGGTGGCTTCGCGCGGGGGCGAGCGCCAGTCCAGCTTCAGGCCGGTGAGGGCGGCGACGACGAACAGCGTGTGCGCCGCCATGCGCAGCGGCGCCTGCAGCGCGGCGAGCAAGGCCTCGACCACGGCGCTGGCCACCAGCGCGGCCCTGCCGCCAAACTGCGCCTGCCGGCGCTCCAGCACCACCACGGCCACGCCCAGGGCGCGCGGCAGCAGCAGCATCACGCCCGTCAGCACCCACAGCAGCGTGGCCGGGCCCACCGGGGCCTGCAGCACATGCGCACCGTCCAGCCACAGCACCAGGCCGAGCGCGATGAAACCCAGCCACAGCGGGGCCGAGAGGTAGGCCATCGCGCCGGTGCCCAGCATGGCGCGGTGCACCGGGTGCAGGCCGGGCTCGGTGATCAGGCGGGCGTTCATCAGGTTGCCCTGGCACCAGCGGCGGTCACGCTGCAGCTCGGCCAGCAGGTGCGGCGGTTGTTGTTCCCAGCTGCCCGGCAGATCGGGCACCAGCCAGACCTGGTAACCGGCGCGGCGCATCAGCGCCGCTTCGACAAAGTCGTGCGACAGGATGGAGCCGGCCAGGCCGCCACGCCCCGGCAGCGGCGCCAGGCCGCAATGCGCCATGAAGGGTGCAATGCGGATGATGGCGTTGTGGCCCCAGTAATGCGACTCCCCCAGCTGCCAGAACTGCATGCCGGCCGAGAACAGCCGGCCCGTGACGCGGGTGGCGAACTGCTGCGTGCGGGCGTGCAGCGTGTCCAGGCCGCAGGCCACGGGCGCCGACTGGATGATGCCGGCGCGCGGGTGGGCTTCCATCAGCCGCATCAGGCCGAGCACGGCCTCGCCGCTCATCACGCTGTCGGCGTCCAGCACCACCATGTAGCGGTGGCGCGCGCCCCAGCGACGGCAGAAGTCGGCCACGTTACCGGCCTTGCGGTGCGTGCGGCGCGCGCGCCAGCGGTAGTGCACCTGCAGCCCGGTGGCCGCCAGGCGCTGGCGCAGCGCCAGCCAGGCCTGGTGCTCGGCGTCCCGCAGCGCGGGGTCGCTGCTGTCGGACAGCACGTACAGCTGCACCAGGCGGGCGCCACCGGCGGCGACGATGGACTCGGCCGTGGCCAGCAGCCCGGCGAACACCGTGGGCACGTGTTCGTTGCAGATCGGCATGATCACCGCGGTGCTGGCGTCGTTGCCCAGCGGGTGACGTGCCACCTTCGCGTAGGACAGCATCTGCTTGTCGCCACGCAGCAGCACCACGAAACCCATCACCGCGGTCACGAAGCCGGCCGCCACCCAGGCGAACAGCAGCGTGAACAGCACCACCTGCAGCACGGGCAGCACACCCCCGGTGAGCGGGCGGGCCTGCACCAGCGCGGTGGCGGCCACAGCGGCGGAGCCGAGGGTCAGCGCCATCAGCAGCCGGCGGCGGGTCTGCGCCACCGGCGCGTCGGCGCCCACCAGCGGGCTGCCCAGGCCCCAGGGGCGGGCCGGCATCGAGCGGCGCTCGACGGCCGGGGCCGCGTGGTGCGTGTACCGACGCTCGGTGCGGCGGGTCAGTCCTGCGGGATCAGTGCGGTCCATGTTTCGGTGAGCGCGGAGGCGCTGGTGGGGGTGGTGTGTTGGAGGAAGGCGCGCAGCTCGACCGGCAGCGCCGGGTCCAGGCGTTGCACACGCAGCGCCATGCGCCAGCCGCCTTCGGGGTGGGGCCAGGCGTGGGCGTGGATCAGGCGGGCGTTGGCCAGCGGCGTGACGACGGCCTGCACCGTGTCCGGCGGGGTGCCGGCGGGCAGGGCGCGCAGGGCCGGGCCGTCGAAATCGACGATGTACTGCAGCTCGCCCGGCTCCGGCGGCGCCCAGCCGCGCCCACGGCGCGATTGCAGCGTGTGGCCGTTGGGCGGGCTTTGCTGGGCCGCACCTTGCCAGTGCAGGCGGTAGCGGAAGTCCAGCGCCTCGCCCGGCGCCGGTGTGCGCGCGGGCACCCAGGCGGCGACGATGTTGTCCTCGGTTTCGTCGGGCGTGGGCAGCTGCAGCAGCTGCACCCGGCCCGGGCCCCAGTCGCCCACGGGCTCCACCCAGGCAGCGGGGCGCAGTTCGTAGTGCGCCTCGGTGTCCTCATAGGAGGCCAGCTTGCGGTCGCGCTGCAGCAGACCAAAACCCTGCAGGCGCTGCGCTGTGAAGCTGCTGGCGATGGGCGTGCGCGGGTTGACCAGCGGGCGCCAGAGCCATTCACCATCGGCGGCCACCGAGAGGCCGTCGCTGTCGTGCACCTCGGGGCGGAACTCACCCGGCCGCGGCTGGTTTTCGCCATGCTGGTACATGCTGGTCAGCGGCGCCAGGCCCAGCATGGCCACCGGTGCGCGCAGGAAGAGCCGGGCCCGCACGTCCACCACCGTGCTGTCGCCCGGCGTCAGTGTGAACTGCCAGGCGCCGGCCGCGCGCGGGCTGTCCAGCAGCGCGTGCACGGTCACGGCGGTGGCGCCCGCGGCGGGCTTTTCGATCCAGAAGCTGGTGAAGCGCGGGAACTCCTCGGGCCCGCCGCCCACCGTGTCGATGGCCAGCGCGCGCGCCGACAGGCCGTAGCGCTGGCCGCGGCCCAGCGCCCGGAAGTAGCTGGCACCCAGGAACACGACCAGCTCGTCCTTGTAGGCCGGGCTGTTCAGTGCCGTGTGGATGCGGAAGCCGGCGGGGCCGGGCTCGTTGAACTGCGCCGGGTCCAGCCCCAGGCGGCCGAAGTCCCAGGCCGCCGGCTCGTAGCCCAGGCGCCGCACCCGGCGGTCTTCCACCAGGTGCACCACCACCGATTCGTTCTGCCGGCCGGCGCGGTGGAAGAACTGCAGCTCGAAGGGGCCGTCGCGCCAGACGCCGCGGTCACGCCGGTAGCGGATCTCGCGGGCGCCGTCGTAGTTCAGCGCCGCCAGCGCGGGCGGCATGGCCGTGTCCGGCGCCTGCCAGGGCGCGGCGGCGGTGCGGCGGGCGAGCTCGGCCACGTCGTCGAAGCCGAAGGCCTGGGCCCACAGCGGTGACGCGGCCAACAGCAGGGTGGCGAAAAGACGGCGCATGGCCGGGACAGCGCAAGCCCCGTGCCATCAACGGAAAATCAATCAGATCAATGGTTTAGGCATCAATCTCAAAGTAAATTATCGGAACGGTCGTCGCAGTTTTGCGACATGCTGCGCCGCAGCAGCCGCTAAGTGCCTGTCGCGTCTGGACTTTTGCCCTGTCGCTCATCTGCGACAGGGTCGCGGAAACGCTCCGGCCCCAGACCGTGTTTCTGCAGCAGCCGGTAGAAATCGGTCCGGTTGCGGTCGGCCAGGCGCGCGGCGTCGGCCACGTTGCCGTCGGTCAGCTTCAAGAGGCCCACCAGGTAGTCGCGCTCGAAGCGCTTGCGCGCCTCGGCATAACTCAGCACCTCCACGCCCGGCACCCGCAGCGCGCGCTGCACCAGGGCCAGCGGGATCAGCGGCGTGGTGCACAGCGCACACACCTGCTCCACCACGTTGTGCAGCTGGCGCACGTTGCCCGGCCAGGCCGCGGCGGCCAGGGCGCGCAGCGCCTCTGGCGCAAAGCCATTGATCTGGCGGCCGTGTTTGGCGGCCAGCTGGGTGAGGAAGTGCGCCGCCAGCAGCGGGATGTCCTCCCGCCGCTCGTGCAGTGTGGGCAAGCGCAGCGTGACCACGTTCAAGCGGTAGAACAGGTCTTCGCGGAAGCTGCCATCGGCCAGCGCCGCCTCCAGGTCGCGGTGCGTGGCCGAGAGCACACGCACATCGATGGGGGTGGTGCGGCTGGCGCCGACCGGGCGCACGGCACGCTCCTGCAGCACCCGCAGCAGCTTCACCTGCAGCGCGGCCGGCATGTCGCCGATCTCGTCCAGGAACAGCGTGCCGCCGTCGGCCGCCTGGAACAGCCCGGCGTGGTCCTTGGTGGCGCCGGTGAAGGCGCCCTTGACGTGGCCGAACAGTTCGGATTCCAGCAGCGTCTCGGGGATGGCGCTGCAGTTCACCGCGATGAAAGGCCGGTGCGCACGCCGGCTGGCCAGGTGCAGCGCGTGCGCCAGCAGCTCCTTGCCGGTGCCGCTGTCGCCGCGGATCAGCACGCTGGCGTCGCTGCCGGCCACCAGGCGCGCTTCGGCCAGCAGCTCGGCCATGCGCGGGCTGCGGCTGACGATGGCCGCGCGCCAGGGCTCGGTGGGCGAGCCGGCACTTTCCACCGGCGGCGACAGGGCGAGTGCATGGGCCACGGTCTCCAGCAGCGCCTTGCCGTCGAAGGGTTTGGTCAGGTAGGTGAACACGCCGCGCGCGGTGGCCTGCACGGCGTCGGGGATGGTGCCGTGCGCGGTGAGCAGGATCACCGGCAGCGCCGGGTGGCGGGCGCGGATGCGGTCGAACAACGCCAGCCCGTCCAGGCCCGGCAGCTGCACGTCGCTGATCACCAGCTGCGGGCGGGCCAGCGCCAGCTGGTCGAGCGCGGCTTCTGCCGACTCCACCGCGTCCACGCGGTAGCCGGCGGCCGTGAGCCGCATCGACAACAGGCGCAGCAGGTCGGCGTCGTCGTCGACCAGCAGCACGCGGGCGCCGTGGGCGGTCATGGCGTGCGCGGTGCCGCAGGCGGCGGCGATGCGGGTCGGGTGCCCAGGCTGCGCTCGATGGCGCGCAGTGCCTCCAGTTGCTGGCTCAGTTGTTCGATGCGGCGCTGCTGGTCACGCAGCTGCTGGGCCTGGCGCTCGGCCAGCTCCTCGGCGCGGCGCTGCTCCACCAGCCGGGCCTGCAGCAGCCGCGCCAGCGCGGCCTGTGGCGAAGGTTCGCGCACCAGCGGGTCCAGCAGGGCCAGGGCCCGGGCCAGGTCGCCCGGCTGGCGGGTCTGGGCCAGCAGCAGCACCAGCGCCAGTGTCTCGGCCGGCGTGGCGGGGTTGGCCAGGCGGGCCTGCTCGCGTGCCAGCTCGGCCGCCGGCAGGGCACGCAGGCGCTCGTGGAAGGCCAGCAGTTGGCGCGCGGCCAGGTCTTCCTCCGGCGGCGGCGGGGCCGGCGCCACCACCACGAGTGGCGGCGGGGGTGGCAGTGCGGGCGCCGGTGCCGGGATGGGCTCCGGGGCCGGCGCCACCGGGCGCTGCGCGCACCCGGACAGCACGACCGCGGCGACGAGCAGGCTGGCGCCCAGGCCGATGTGTTGCGGGTGGAGGCGCTCAGTCGGGCAGGGCATGGGGCAGTTCGATGCGGAAACGGGCGCCGGGTTCGGTGTCCAGCAGGCTGATGCGGCCACCGTGGGCACCCACGGTCTCGGCCACGATGGACAGGCCGATGCCGGTGCCCGGCAGGCCATCCTCGGGCTGCAGGCTGCCACGGTAGAAGGGTTCGAAGATGTGGGCGCGGTCCGCCGCCGGCACGCCGGGGCCGGCATCGGCCAGCTCCAGCACCAGGGTGTGGGCCTCGCGCCGCACCTCGATCTGGATGGTAGCCCCGCGCGGGCTGAAGCGGATGGCGTTGCTCAGCAGGTTGCCCAATGCGCTGCCCAGCAGGGCCGGGTCCAGCTCGGCCGTCAGCGGCGTGCCGCGCACCTGCAGCTGCAGGCCGCGGCTGCGCCACTGCAGCTGCTGCTCGTCGATCAGCGATTGCAGCAGCGCCCCCAGCTCCACCGGCTGGCGCACCACGCGCTGCGCGGCAAAGGCGCTGGCATTCCAGCGCAACAGGTCTTCGATGCGGCGCTGCAGCGTGGCGCTGTTGTCCTGCAGGATGCGTGCGATCTCGCGCTGGTTGTCGCTGAGCGGGCCGGCCGTGCCATCGGCCAGCAGCGCCACACCTTCGCGCAGCGCGGCCAGCGGGGTCTTCAGGTCGTGCGAGACGTGGCGCAGGAAACGTGCCTTGTCGGCCTCGGTCTCGGCCAGGCGTTGGCGCAGCCAGTCCAGGCGCCGGCCGATGCGGCGCACGTCCGACGGGCCCTGGATCTGCACCCGGTCGTCCAGCCGGTTTTCGCCCAGGCCCAGGATGGCGGCTTCCACCCGCTGCAGCGGGCGCGCCAGCCACCAGGCAAACGCCAGCGCCAGCGCCAGCGCCAGCGCCGCCGCCGCGGCCACCTGTTGTGCCAGTGCGCGGCGGCCGTCTTCCAGCTCGGCCTGCAGCGTGGCGTTGCGTGATTCGGTGTGGCGGCGCACCTGTTCGGCCATCGTCGCCTGCAGGCTGTTGAGCACGCGGAAGTCGTCGACCAGCTGGCGTTCCACGCCACCCAGGTCCAGCTGGGCGGCGATGTTGTCGGTCTGGCGCCGCCACTCGCGCGTGGTGCGCCGGTCCACCACGTCGGCCAGCAGCGCCACCTGCTGCGCGGATTCCTGCGCGCCACGCTCAAAGCCGCGGCGCAGCGCCGGGTCGCCCAGCACCAGGTACTGGCGGGCGGCGCGTTCCATCGCCAGCACCTGCTCGTCCAGCCGCTCGGCGGCGGTTGCCAGGCGCAGCGCGCGGTCGGCGGCGCTGCGGGTCTGGGCGAGCAGCCGCTCCAGCGTGAACAGGCCTTGCAGCGCCGTGCCGGCCAGCAGCGCGCAGACCAGCAGGAAGGCCAGCACCAGCAGCTGGCGGTAGGAGGGGCGCCGCAGCGCCAGGCTCACGTGGCCCCCTGGGCGGTCACATGCCAGCGTAGTTGGGCCCGCCGCCACCTTCCGGCGTGACCCAGACGATGTTCTGCGTCGGGTCCTTGATGTC
>CAYTWU010000095.1:0-11494 GCA_964442175.1 uncultured Rubrivivax sp. | reverse complement strand
GCTGGTGGCCTCGATCAGTGTGTCGCCGGGGCGGATGTCGCCACGCTCCTCGGCGCGCTTGATCATGCTGATGGCGGGGCGGTCCTTGACCGAGCCGGCCGGGTTGTTGCCCTCGAGCTTGCCCAGCAGCACGTTGCCGCGGCGCGCGGCGTCGGCACCGGGCACACGTTGCAGCTGCACCAGCGGCGTGCCGCCAATGGTGTCTTCCAGGGTCTTGTAGGTCGGGCGATCAGACATGGTTTGTGTGTTTCAGGTGGGCTCGGGGCTGCGTGCCATAATTCTTCGACACATGCGTGCCATCGGCAGCAACCCAACAGCCCGGGTGGCGAAATCGGTAGACGCAGGGGACTCAAAATCCCCCGCCGCAAGGCGTAACGGTTCGAGTCCGTTCCCGGGCACCATCACGCGATTCTGACCCAATGCCGCCGATCCCACCGGTCACCCGTGCCCTGATGCTGATCTGCACGGCGATCTTCTGCCTGCAGCTCATCGCGCCCATCCTGGATGCCTGGTTTGCGCTCTGGCCGGTGGCCAGCGGCCGCTTCCTGCCCTGGCAGATGGTGACCTACGCCTTCCTGCACGGCGGCATGGGCCACCTGTTCTTCAACATGCTGGGCCTGTGGATGTTCGGCTCCGAGCTGGAGCGGCTCTGGGGCCAGAAGCGTTACCTGCAGTTCCTGCTGGCGGGCGTGCTGGCCGCGGCGGTGGCGCAACTGGTCATCACCTATTTCGCCGGCTCGCGCGTGCCGACGGTCGGCGCCTCGGGCGGCCTGTTCGCGCTGCTGCTGGCGTTTGGCATGTTGTTCCCGAACCGCGTGATCATGCCGCTGTTCCCGCCCATCCCGATGAAGGCACGCACCTTCGTGATGGTGTTCGGCGCGCTGGAGCTGGGCCTGGGCATCCTGGGCAGCAGCGGTGTGGCGCACTTTGCGCACCTGGGCGGCATGGTGGGCGGCTGGCTGATGATCCGCTACTGGCGGCGCCTGGCGCCTTTCGGCTACCGCCGGCGCTGAGCCTGCCTCAGGCAGGCGCGAGCCCTTCCCGCACCGTCGGGTAACGCAGGCACAGCTTCAGCTCCTGCGTCAGGCGCCGGTTGTCCAGCCGGCGCGATTCGTTCATGAACGACAGCTGCATCGGCGACAAGGCCGTGGTGGCCTCGGCGCGGCTGATGCGCGGCGGGCGTGGCAGGCCATGCAGGTCGGCCGCGAGGTCGAAGTACGCGCCCATCTTCAGCTCGGTGTCATCGCTGGCGTGCAGCACACGTTGCGGCCGGCCACGGTAGAGCGCGACCACGCAGGCGCGGGCCAGGTCGTCGGCGTGGATGTGGTTGGTGTAGACGTCGTCCTCGGCCGCCAGCACCGGCGTGCCGCGGCGCAGGCGCTCGCGCGGGTCACCCCCAACGCGGTCCAGCGCGTAGATGCCGGGCACGCGCAACACCGTCACCACGGCGCCGGTGCAGCGGCCAAACCAGCGCCACAGCGCCTCGGCGTGCACACGGCGCTGGCCACGGGCGCTGGCCGGGGCCACCGGGCGGGTTTCGTCAAAGCGCGCGCCAGCGGCATCGCCGTACACCCCGCTGGTGCTCATGTAGACCAGCCGCTGCACACGCCCGCCGCGCAGCAGCGCCTGCGCCAGGTGCGTCGAGCGGGTGTCCTGCGTGCCCACCGTGGGTGGCGGCGCCAGGTGCAGCACGGCATCGGCCAGGCCGCCCAGGCGGCCCAGCGTGGCACGGTCGTCCAAGTTGCCCACCAGCGGCACGGCACCGGCCGCGCGCAGCTGCTCGCAGCGTGCAGGCGAGGAGGTCAAGACCAGCACCTGCCAGCGGCCCACCACCCAAGGCAGCACGCGCAGGCCGACATCGCCACATCCGACGATCAACAGGGCAGGGCGTGGCAGGGACATCGGGCGCTCAAGTCATCACGGGCACAATCCGCGCCGGAGTGTAAGAGTCCCCCCGCCATGAGCTTCCAGATCACGATCCAGCCCGCCAACCGCCAGTTCGAGGTGGGCCGCGACGAAACCATCCTTGCCGCCGCCATCCGCCAGGGCGTGGGCCTGCCCTACGGCTGCCGCGACGGCGCCTGCGGCTCCTGCAAGAGCCGGCTGCTCGAAGGCCGTGTCATCCACGGCGCACACCAGCTCAAGGCCTTGTCGGTGCAGGAGGAGGAGCAGGGCTTCATCCTCACCTGCTGCGCCGCGCCGCAGAGCAATTGCGTGGTCGAGGCGCGTGGCGTGGTGGCCGCCGGCCAGTTCCCCATCCTCAAGCTGCCCAGCCGCGTGCTGAGCCTGCAGCGTGTGGCACCCGACGTGGTGGTGATGAAGCTGCAGTTGCCGGCCAACCAGAACCTGCAGTACCACTCGGGCCAGTACGTGGAGTTCCTGCTGCAGGGTGGTGCACGCCGCAGCTATAGCATGGCAAATGCACCGCACGCGCTGGGCACACCACCGGCCATCGAGCTGCACATCCGCCACATGCCGGGCGGCAAGTTCACCGACCATGTCTTCGGCGCGATGAAAGAGCGCGACATCCTGCGCGTGGAAGGCCCGTTTGGCAGCTTCTTCCTGCGCGAGGACAGCGACAAGCCCATGGTGCTGCTGGCCAGCGGTACCGGCTTCGCCCCCATCAAGGCGCTGATCGAACACCTGCACATGAAGGCCAGCACACGCCCCGCGGTGCTGTACTGGGGTGGTCGCCGCCCGCAGGACCTGTACATGCACGCCTGGTGCGAGCAGATGGCGGCCCAGATGCCGAACCTGCGCTACGTGCCGGTGGTGTCAGACGCCCTGCCCGAAGACGCCTGGGCGGGCCGCACGGGCTTTGTGCACCAGGCCGTGATGGCCGATTTGCCGGATCTCTCCGGCCACCAGGTCTACGCCTGTGGCGCGCCCATCGTGGTCGAATCGGCCGAGCGGGACTTCAAGGCCCAATGCGGCTTGCCGGTGGATCAGTTCTTTGCGGATGCTTTCACTTCAGAGGCCGACAAGGCCGGTTGAGAGCGGCCTGTCCGCCGCCCGGCGGACGTGACCGGCAGAATTTGTTGCATCGCGTTATGCATTTGATACAGTGCAGCAACACGAGGGAGAAGCCCTGCCGGGCTGACTGGACACCATCGGGCGGCGCCAAGACCGCCGTTGGACCGGCCGGCACCAGACAGATTTGACCGCACACGGTCGGCCCCCTCGCATCCTGTCGGGTCAGTCGGAGGTGGCTTCATGGGGTTCGGGAGATCTGTCGTCCGCGTCTTCGCGGCATTCGGTGTGTTGGTGCTGGTGGGTTGCGCCCAGATGCAAAGCCACGACACACTGGCCACACAGGTGCAGACCGCACAGCGGTCCAGCGGGCCCGAAGCCGCGCTGAAGGCCCTGGAAGCGTCAGCGACAACGGACGACGCCAAAGCGGCCTTGCTCTACAACCTCGAACGAGGCGAACTGCTGCGCCAGGCCAAGAAGTACAAGGAAAGCACGTCGGCTTGGCTGTTGGCAGATGCCAAGGTTCTGGAGTGGGAGAACACCGCCAAGACCGATCCGACCAAGTTGATGGGCATGGTCGGCGCTGCGTTGATCAGCGAACGGCTCAAGACCTATGAAGGCCAGGATTACGAAAAAGTCTTCCTGACCACCCGGCTGGCGCTCAACCGGATCGCAGAGGGCGATTGGGACAATGCACGCGTCGACATCAAGCGCACCCACGAGCGCGAGGCGGTGATTGCCGAGTTTCGCGGCAAGGAAGTGGCCGCGGCCGAGGAAGAGGCCAAGGCCAAGGGTGCGACGACGATTGGCAAGGAACTTGATGGCTACCCTGTCGAGACCCTCAACGACCCCGAAGTCCTGAAGCTCAAGAACGGCTATCAAAACGCTTTGAGCCATTACCTGTCGGGTTTCCTGTACGAAGTCCTGAATGAATCCGGGCTGGCCGCTCCAGGGTACCGAAAGGCCATCGAGCTCAAGCCCGAAACGGCCGTGCTCGAGGAGGGGCTGCGCGGGTTGGACACCCGCTCCGGGTTCACGCACAGGCGCCGCCAGAAAATGACCGACGTGCTCTTCGTGATCGAGTCCGGTGCGGCGCCGGCCCGCAAGCCGAAGGCCTTCACGCTACCTGTCCCGATCGCCGGGCGCCTGAACTCCGTCAGCATCTCGTACCCCATCATCGAGCCGTCGCGCGAGGCAGCGCCGGCCGCCGTGAGCGTGGCGGATGTGACCTTGAAGGCCGAGACCGTGGCCGACGTCAACGTAATGGCGCGGCGCGCCCTGAAGGACGAGATGCCCGGCATGATTCTGCGCGGCACGGTTCGAGCCATCGCCAAGGGTGTCGTGCAGGACGAGGTCGCCAAGCGTGCAGGGCCCTTCGGCGGTCTCCTGGCCATGGCGGTATCGGCTGCCACGGAACAAAGCGACGACCGCCTGTGGCGCACCCTGCCCGGCCTGGTTTCGGTGGCTCGCGGGTATGTGCCTGAAGGCGAGCATCAACTGATGATCGACGGCAAGCCCACGGGCACCACCGTCAAGATCGCGGGCCAGTATGCGCTGGTGCCCGTGCAGATCCAGGCGGCCACGGTGTCTGTGGGTCAGGTGGCCAGCTTCGGGCAGATCATCGCGGCGCCCGTGCAGGCGCAGCCTGCGCCAGCCCCGGCCGTGGTGGTCCCGACGGCGATCACCGATTCGGTCTCCACCAAGGCGAAGACGACAAACAAACCCAAGCCCAAGGCGCCCCCCACGCCAGCGGCCAAACCGGCACCCGTGCCGCCATCTCGCTGACACGCCACTTTGCAGGGAGTCCCCGTGAAATCTCACCCGATCCAACTTGCGATCCTGCTGGCAGGACTGGTACTGGTCCCCATCGGGCATGCGCAGGAGAACAGTGCCGGTGTCGCCTCCAAACTGATGCTGCGCGGCGAGGCCTCCGGCATGAAGGTCGCGGAAATGCGCATGGTGCGCCGCTCCGATGTCCTGGTCGTGGAAGCCGATCTGCTCAACACCGAGACCAAGGACAGGACAGTCTACTACCGCTTCCGGTGGCTCGACGGCAGCGGCATGCAGGTCGGCGACGGCGACCCTTGGAAACAGATGCTCGTCATGGGGCAGGAGTCCAAGGTCGTCAAGGGTGTGGCCCCATCGGGCAAGGGCGTCGACTTCCGTCTCGAGATGAACGTCGAGAAATGATCAGCTGAACCAAGCAGGAGCTCCTCACCATGCGCATGGTCCGTCACACCCCATTGCTGCTGCTGGCAGCCCTGGCCGTTCTCAGTGCTGGCTGCGAAACCAAGAAAGTTTCGTCGCCGGTTGTCCGCTTCGACCGCCAGACCACCAACTACGGCGATTCCAAGGCGGTTGAACTGGTCACCAACGAGTTTGGCTCGACCGACCTTCAGATGATCGCCGAGAAGATGGTCGGCAGCCTGCTGGAGGCCGGCATTTTCGAAGGTCGACCGACGGTGACGGTTTCGACGGTCAAGAACAAGACGAGCGAGTACATCGACACGACCAACGTCATGAACTCGATCCAGACGGCCTTGGTCAAGTCCGGCAAGGTGCGTTTCACCCGATCGATCCAGGAGATGCAGGCTGGCGTGGACGAATTGACACGCCAGAACCAGAGCGGGCTCTACAAGCAGAATTCCACCGCCAAGATCGGCAAGATGACGGCGGCAAAGTTCAGCATCGAAGGCGAGTTGACGAGCATCGTCAAGCAGTCGTCGCAAACCAAGGACGTCTACTACAAGTTCACGCTCAAGCTCTTCGATGTCGAAGAGGGCACGATCGAATGGGCGGAAGAGAAAGATATCCGCAAGACCACCAAGCGCTGAAAGGGCGGACGACATGAAGACTTCCATCGTGTTGATGCTGGGCGCTCTGGCGGCGGGGCTGGTGGGTGCGCAGCCGCGCATCGCCGTCACGGACCTGGCCTACACCCAGGAGGTGGCGCAGTACTTTGAAGTGGCCACCGTCAAACAAAGCGGGGCCATGAGTGCGCACGCCAACGCCAACAGCGCAGGCATGGCGGCCAACGTGCAGGCGCAGGGCACCTATGTGGCCGGCTCCTACAGCTATGTGGAGCAGCGCGAACTGGGGTCGTTCAGCAACGACATCAAGGGCGCGCTGCTGAAGGGCACGGGTTATCGGCTGGTCCAGGGCAAGGCCTTCGACGCCGGCCAGCCGCAGCCGACCAAGGCCGAGCAGGTGCTCAACCAGGTGAAGACCGGCAAGGTCGCCACCCCCGTGCGCCAACCGCAGGTGCACGACATCGTGGCGCGCATCAAGAAAGGCGAGTTCAATGGTGCGGACTACGTGATGTTCGGCACCTTGACCAGCCTGCAGTTTCGCGACACCGTGACCCAGATTCAAGGCACCGCCAACGCCAGCCACATCTACAGCCTCGATCTGGTGGCCGACTTTTCGCTCATCAGCACCAAGACCTACGAGATCGTGGCGGCCTTTTCGGCCCAGGGTGAGGGCTCGGACACCAAGCTGCTCTCGACGCGTCTGGACATCCTCCCGCCCAACCGCGGCAAGGTGATTCGCGAGACCTCCAGGTCGCTCGCCACCAATGTCTTCGACCAGTTGAAGGAGCAGGTCCAGGTGGTCGAACGCCGGTCTGCGGGCGTGCTGGAGACGACCGGGACAACTGCCAAGCCCGGCGCGGCAGCGCCGGTCAAGAGCGAGAGCGTGACGATCCTCCGCTGAACCACCCGGGATGCCCGTCGCGCGGCTGGCAGCGCTTGGGTTGGCGCTGGCGCTGGCGTGGCCCTGCGGGCTGACAGCGGCCCCGGCGCATGCCACCCTGGCCGAAGGCCATGTGCTGGAGCGTGCGGCGGCGAGCCGTCCACCACGCTGGCGCCTGCTGTTGGTGCCGGGCTCAGGTTGCCAGTCGTTGGCGCCTTCCTTCGCCCGCTTGGTGGGAGGAGCGCCCAGTGCCCAGGTGTTCCTGCTCCAGAAGCCGCACCTGGGGGGCTCCGAATGCAGCCTGGCATACCTGCAGGAAGACCGCCTCGGCGCCTGGCGTGACCGGGTGCTGGGCCTGGCGCGGTCGGCACTGGCAGGCAGCGACCCTGGACTGCCCTTGGTGCTGGCGGGCCTGTCGGAGGGCGCCGAAATGCTGCCGGCGCTGGCGGCTGCGTTCCCCGAGGCAGCGCTGCTGTTGATGGTCGGCAACGCAGGCCTGGACCCGTTCGTGACCGGGCGACTGCAGGCCCGGCGACTGGGCGTCGAAGAGCGTTGGCAGGCGATCTTCGAGGCCGTCGATGCAGGTGGCTCCACGCCCAGGCTCATCGAAGGGCGTGATTGGCGCTATTGGCGCGACCTCCGCCATTGGCCCCTGGAAGAAGCCTTGCTCGCAATTCCCCGACCTTTGGTGCACGCCTGGGGTGGGCAGGACGACCTGGTGCCCGAGCAGGCCTACCGCCAGTTCCAGGACCGCGCCGTCCGGCGCAAAAGCGGCTACTGTGCATTGCGCTTCAGCGACGCCGACCACGAACTGCGGGACGGTGGCACCGACCGGCTGCAGACCGTCTGGCGCGGACTGGAAACGATGCTGCGCGATCCCCTGCCCTGGCCCGCCGCCTGCGCCCGGCTGCAGCTGGGCACAGCCGCCCGCCCGGGTGGTTGAGTCAGCAGGGCGTGGTCACATCCCCCAGGCCCGCGCCCTGCCGGACGCGGTGCCAGTGGACCGCCGCCTGCGGCAACACCCAATCCAGGCCGTGGCGGGCCACCGTGGCGCGTTCCGCCTGCCAGGGATCGCCCGGCCGCACCACCTGCAGCGTGGCGCACCATGCCCAGGCCAGCAGCAGGTGCCCGGTGCCGGCCAGGAAATCGTCGGCCACCCGCAACGGGACCTCGGGGTCGGTTGCGGCCCGCGCAAGAACGGCCTGCAGCGCCGCGCCGGCGGCCTGCAGCTGGGTTTGCAGGGCCTGGCCGGCGGGGCTGCTGTCCCCCGCGGTTGACAAGTCCTGCATCAGCGCCTCGAACGCCGGCCCGGCAGGCCCCAGCAGCTTGCGCTGCAGCAGGTCGATGGCCTGGATCTCGTTCGTGCCCTCGTAGATCATCGCGATGCGGGCGTCGCGCAGCGTCTGCTCGATGCCGTACTCGGCCACGTAGCCGTAACCACCCCAGACCTGCAGCGCATCGCTGGCACCCTGGAAACCCTGCTGGGCACCAAAGGCCTTGAGCACAGGGGTCAGGATGGAGGCCTCGGCCGCTGCCGCAGCGCGGCGGGCCGGGTCGGGGTGGTGCTCGGCTTCGTCCAGCCGCATCGCGGCCCGGTACATCAGCACGCGCAGGCCCTCGGCCACCGCCTGCAGGTTCAGCAGCGTGCGGCGCATCGCCGGCTGCCGGGCGATGGGGCCGCGGAACTGCTGGCGCTCCAATGCGTAGCGGCGCGCGTTCTGCTGGGCCATCTCCAGGTGGCCCAGGCCCTGCAGGCCGACGTGCAGCCGCGCGGCGTTCATCATCAGGAACATCGCCGCCAGGCCGCGGTGCGGCTCGCCGACCAGCCAGCCTGTGGCGGCCTCGTAGCGCATCACGCAGGTGGCGCTGCCGTGGATGCCGAGCTTGTGCTCCAGGCCGTCGCAGTACAGTGTGTTGCGGCGGCCGTCGGGCAGCACGGCGGGCACCAGCGCCAGCGACAGGCCTTTGCTGCCCGCGTGTGCATCTGGCAGGCGGCACAGCACCAGGTACACGATGTTGTCGCTGAGGTCGTGGTCGCCGCCGGAGATGAAGATCTTGCCGCCGCTCACCGCCAGGCTGCCATCGGCCTGCGGCACGGCCGCGGTGCGCACGCCGCCCAGGTCGCTGCCGGCCTGCGGCTCGGTCAGCGCCATCGCGGCCAGCCAGTCGCCGCTGACCAGCTTGGGCAGGTAGGTGGCCTTCAGCTCGGCGCTGCCGTGGTGCATCAGCGTCTCGCAGGCGCCGTGCAGCAGCCCGGGGTACATGGTCCAGCCGTGGTTGGCCGCGGCCAGCATCTCGAACAAGGCCGCGTTCAGCAGCTGCGGCAGGCCCTGGCCGCCCTGCTCGGGGCTGACCGCCAGCGCCGGCCAGCCACCGTCGACAAAAGCCCGCCACGCGGCTGCAAAACCGTCGGGGGTCTGGACCCGGCCGTTCACCAGACGACAGCCCTGGCGGTCGCCTGGGCCGTTGAGCGGCTGCAGCAGCTCGCTGGTGAAACGCGCGGCCTGGGCCAGCACTTCGGCCGCGGTGTCCATGTCCAGATCGGCCAGCGCCGGCAGCGCCTGCCACTGCTGCGGCGCCTGCAGCACCTGCTCGATGACAAAACGCATCTCGCGCAGCGGCGCTTCGTAACGGTAAGCACTCATTTTTTCTGCGCCCCCAGGTAGGTCTCGATCACGCGCGGGTCGGTGGCCAGCTGCGCCGCCGGGCCCTGCAGCGCGATGGCACCGGTCTCCAGCACGTAGCCGTGGTCCGACACGGCCAGCGCGGCACGGGCGTTCTGTTCGATCAGCAGGATGCTGGTGCCTTGCGCCCGCAGCTGTTCGATGATGCGGAAGATCTCGCGCACGATCAGCGGCGCCAGGCCCAGGCTGGGTTCGTCCAGCAGCAGCAGCTTGGGGGTGGACATCAGCGCGCGGCCCACGGCCAGCATCTGGCGCTCGCCGCCCGACAGCGTGCCGGCCAGCTGCGCGCGGCGCTCCTTCAGGCGCGGGAAGAGTGTGTAGACCCGTTCGATCTCTCGCTGCCAGTGCGGTACCTTCTGTTTCATCGCGCGGTAACCGCCGAGGATGAGGTTGTCCTCCACCGGCATGGTGCCGAACAGTTCGCGCTTCTCAGGCACCAGGGCCAGGCCGCCCATCACGCGGTCTTCGAGCGTGCTGCCGGTGATGTCCTGGCCGTCGAACAGGATGCGGCCACGCGCCGGCAAGATGCCGATCAGCGCCGCCAGCGTGGTGGACTTGCCCGCCCCATTGGGCCCGATCACGCTGACCACCTGGCCTTGTGGCACCTGGAAGTCCAGGCCGGTCAGCACCTCGGCGCGGCCATAGCCGGCGTGCAGGTCGTGTACTTCCAGCAGGTCGGCCATGTCAGTGTTCCGTGCCGAGGTAAGCGGCGCGCACCTCCGGGCTGGCCTGCACCTCGGCCGGGGTGCCCTCGATCAGCCGGGTGCCGAATTCCATCACCACCACGCGGTCGGCCAGGCCCATCACGAAGTCCATGTCGTGTTCCACCAGCAGCAGGCTCATGCCTTCGTCCTGGAGTTGGCGCAGCACCGTCGCCAGCGCCTGCTTTTCATGGTGGCGCAGGCCGGCGGCAGGCTCGTCCAGCAGCAGCAGCGCGGGGTCGGTGGCCAAGGCACGGGCGATCTCCATCAGCCGCTGCGGGCCCAGCGGCAGGTTGCCGGCGAGCTCGTGCATCTGCCCGGCCATGCCGATGCGCGCCAGCTGGCGCTCGGCCTCGGCAAACAGCTGGCGCTCCTCGGCGCGGTCCAGCCGCAGCACGGCCCGCAGCACGCCCGCCTTGCTGCGGCCGTAGCCACCGAGCGCGACGTTTTCCAGCACCGTCATCTCCGGGATCATCTTCACGTGCTGGAAGGTGCGCGAGATGCCCAGCCGCGCGATGGCGCGCGACGGCAGCCCGCCGATGGCCTGGCCGCGCCAGCGCACCGCGCCGCCGCTCAAGGCCAGCACGCCGGTGATCAGGTTGAAGGTGGTGGACTTGCCGGCACCGTTGGGGCCGATCAGCGCCACGATGTCGCCGCTGTGCAGGTCGAAGCTCACGTCGTTGACGGCCACCAGGCCGCCGAACTGCTTGCGCACGGCCTGCACCTCCAGCAGCTTCTCGCCGCGTGCCGGTTTGGCGCGCTGCGGCAGCGGCGGCGCATCGGCCCAGTCGCGCACACGCGGCGGCGCGGGGCGCCAGCGGCCGACAAAACTCCACAGCCCCTCCGGCGCGTACTTCAGCACCACCACCAGCACGATGCCGAAGACGATGGTCTCGAAGTTGCCGCTGGTGCCAATCAGCTGCGGCAGCAGCACCTGCAGCTTGTCTTCCACCAGCCGCACCACGGCCGAGCCCAGGAAGGCGCCCCAGACATGGCCCACCCCGCCCAGCACGGCCATGAACAGGTACTCGATGCCCTTGTTGATGCCAAAGGGCGAGGGGCTGACGCTGCGCTGGAAAAACGCGAACAACCAGCCCGACAGCGCCGCCAGGAAGGCCGCAAACACAAACACCGTGATCTTGTAGCGGAAGGTGGAGATGCCCATGGCCTCGGCCATCGTGGCGCCGTTCTTCAGCGCGCGGATCGCACGCCCCGGCCGGGAGTCCAGCAGGTTCAGCGATGCCAGCGCGGCCAGCAGCGCCACGGCCCAGACCAGCGGGTGCAGGCCGCGGCCGGTGCCCAGGTCCACGCCGAACAGCACCAGGGACGGCAGGCCGCCGATGCCGTCGTACTTGCCCAGCCATTCCATGTTGGCCATCGTGTAGTTCAGCGTCAGGCCCCAGGCGATGGTGGCCAGCGGCAGGTAGTGGCCCGACATGCGCAGCGTGA
>CAYTWU010000094.1:10063-11548 GCA_964442175.1 uncultured Rubrivivax sp. | reverse complement strand
GCGCCGCCGACACGGCCTGGCCTGCCAGCGGCACGAACTTCGCGGCCTGTTGTGTGGTGAGCCGCACACCCACCAGCTTCAGCAGGCGCAGCACCAGGTCGCGCGTGACCAGCTTGCCCACCACCAGGCCACCGCTGGCGCTGAGCACCTTGTAGACCACCAGACGGCGCTCCGGCGCCAGGCGCTCGATCTGCGCGGGCGTCAGGCCGAAGGCCTCGTTGATCTGCGGCAGCAGCCGCATCAACACGCCGATGTCGGTGAGCCAATCCAGCCCGGGCACCGGCACCACGGCCACGCCCGCAGCCACCAGCGCCCGCCGCGAAACCAGCTTGCGGCAGCGCTCGGCCGTGGCGGCCAGCTCAGGTGGGAGCGGCGGTGACGACGATGCCATCGGCGTCGGCATACAACCAGTCGCCCGGGCGCACCCAGATCCCTGCGATCTGCAGCGGCACATCCACCTCGCCCGGGGTCTTGCGGTCGGTGGGCATGGGCACCAGGCCCAGCGCCAGCAGGCCGACATCACAGGCATTCAGCTCGGCCACGTCGCGCACGGCGCCGTGCACCAGCACACCGGCCCAGCCATTCTGCGCCGCCGACGCGGCGATGTTCCCGCCCACCAGCGCGCGGCGCAGCGAGCCACCGCCATCCACCACCAGCACCGCGCCGTGGCCGGGCTGCTCCAGCAGCCGCTTCACGGGGCTGTTGTCCTCGAAGCAGCGCGCGGTGCGCACCGGCCCGGCGAACTTCTCGCGCCCGCCAAATCGGCGGTACAGCGGTGGCAGCACACGAAAACTGTCGCCGGTGTCGGCCTTGTGCGGATCGCACAGGTCGCAGGTGGAAAACTCCATCAGGCCACTCCTTGGCGTTGCCGGGCCTGGGCGCGGATGGCGCCCAGCGTCGTCCTGGACGTGATGACGTCGGCGTCCAGTTTCAAGTGCAGCAGCGTGGGCCGGCCGCTGGCCAGGGCCTCGGCAAAGACCGGCTCGAAGGCCGCGGTGTCATCGACACGGGCCGCGCGCCAGCCGTAGGCTTCGGCCAGCGCGGCAAAGTCGGGGTTGAACAGGTCGCTGCCGCTCACGCGGCCCGGGTACTCACGCTCCTGGTGCATGCGGATGGTGCCGTAAGTGCCGTTGTCCACCACGATGCTGATCAGCCGGCCAGCGCCGTAGCCGGTGGCCGTGGCCAGCTCCTGCCCCGTCATCAGGAAATCACCGTCACCGGCGATGTTGACCACGGTGCGCTCCGGGTACAGCAGCGATGCCGCCACCGCAGCCGGCACGCCATAGCCCATCGCGCCCGAGGTGGGCGCCAGCTGGGTGCGGCCATGGTGCTGCAGCCCGTGGTAACGCACGTAGCGGTGCAGCCAGCCGCTGTAGTTGCCGGCACCGTTGGTGAACACGCTGTTCTCCGGCACCAGGCGCTCGACACAGAGCATCACCTGCGCCATGTCGGCCAGTGTGGTGGGACACACATCCGGGCAATGGG
>CAYTWU010000094.1:0-10053 GCA_964442175.1 uncultured Rubrivivax sp. | reverse complement strand
GGTGCAGCCAGCCGCTGTAGTTGCCGGCGCCATTCGTGTAGACGGTGTCGGCCGGCGCCAGGCGCTGCACCGTCTTCATCACCACGGCCAGGTCCATCGGTGACACCGGCGGTGCCTCGTGGTTGGCCTGGTAATCGGCCTGCGCGGCGGCAGTCCAGGCACGCCAGGGCAACTCGGGCGGCGCCGTCAGCGATTCCAGCGCCCGGGCCGCGTTGCCCACCGAGGCCTGCAACAGCAGGTCGGCCGCGTAGACCCGGCCCAGCTCTTCCGGCCCGGCGTGCACGTGGATCAGCTTCTGCGTGGGCCGCGGCGGCTGGATCAGCGTGTAGCCGCCGGTGGTCATCTCGCCCAGGCGGATGCCCAGGGCCAGGATCAGGTCGGCGTCGCGCACACGCGCGGCCAGCCTCGGGTTGATGCCGATGCCGACATCACCGGCGTACAGCGGGTGGCGGTTGTCAAACGTGTCCTGGAAGCGGAAGGCGCAGCCCACCGGCAGCGCCCAGTTCTCGGCAAAACGCTGCAGCGCGGCAGCGCCTTCGGCGTCCCAGCCGCTGCCTCCGGCAATGACCAGCGGCTGTTTCGCCTCCAGCAGGAGGCGGCGCACGTCGCGCAGCGCGCCCGGGGCCGGCCAGGCCGTGGCGGGCTTGGCGGGCGGCAGCACCGGCGCCGTGGTCAGCTGCGTCAGCATGTCTTCGGGCAGCACCAGCACCACCGGGCCCGGGCGGCCCTGCAGCGCGGTGTGGAAGGCACGCGCCACGTACTCCGGCAGGCGGTGTGCGTCCTGCACCTCGCCCACCCACTTGGCCAGCCCCAGCGTGCCCGGACCGAACATCTGGCGGTAGTCCAGCTCCTGGAAGGCCTCGCGGTCACGCTGGTCGCTGGCCACCTGGCCGACGAACAGGATCATCGGTGTTGAATCCTGGAAGGCCGTGTGCACGCCGATGCTGGCGTTGGTGGCGCCTGGCCCGCGGGTGACGAAGCAGATGCCCGGCCGGCCCGTGAGCTTGCCCTGCGCCTCGGCCATGAAGGCGGCGCCGCCCTCCTGCCGGCAGGCGATGAAGCGGATGTGCTCGCGGTGCTGGTGGAAGCCGTCCAGCACGGCCAGGTAACTTTCGCCCGGCACACCAAACGCGGTGTGCACACCTTGGGCGATCAGGGCTTCGACCAGGGCATGGCCGGCGGGGCGTGGAGTCATGGACATCAAGCGTAGCGGGTGAAGCGACATTATGGGTTTGGCCCGGGAAAGCCCCGTGGCCTCTAATTCGTCATCTGGTTAACTATTCGCCATGTCCGAACGCCCACCCGAACCCGCCACCCCCCTGCGCCAGCGCGATGCCGACCGGTCGCGCGAGACCATCCTGGCCGCCGCGCGGGCCGAGTTCGCCGCGCTGGGACTGGGCGGTGCCCGCGTGGACCGCATCGCCGAGCGGGCGGGGCTGAACAAGCGGCTGATCTACTACTACTTCGAGAACAAGGACGCGCTGTTCCTGGCGGTGCTGGAGGACACCTACCTGGGCATCCGAGAGGCCGAGAAACAGTTGCACCTGACCGACCTGCCGCCGGCCGATGCCATCCGCCGGCTCACGGAGTTCACCTGGAACTACTACCTGGCGCACCCGGAGTTCCTGTCGCTGCTGAACAGTGAAAACCTGCATGGCGCGCGCCACCTCGTGGACTCCGACCGCGTGCGCGAGTTGAACTCGCCGCTGATCCGCACCCTGGGCGACATCCTGGAGCGTGGCCGCGCCGATGGCAGTTTCCGCGGCGGCATCGACCCGATGCAGCTCTACATCTCGATCGCCGGGCTGGCCTACTTCTACCTCTCGAACCGGCACACGCTGTCGGCCATCTTCGGCCGCAACCTGATGGCCCCCAAGGCGCGCAGCGAGCGCCTCTCGCACATCTGCGATGTGATCCTCGGGTATGTCCTGAGGGAGTGATCCGCGGGCTCGGTTGACACCCTCCGGGGCGCTCTCCAGAATTCAACGTGTGGTGAATTAAAACTGGAGACAAAGCATGTCCAAGACTTCCACGCTGCGCCACCTCGGCGCCCTCGGCCTGCTGCTGGCCGCGGCCAGCGCGCAAGCGCAGTGGCAACCCAACAAACCCATCACCATCATCGTGCCCTGGGCCGCGGGTGGCTCCACCGACCAGGTCACGCGTGTGGCCGCGGCCGAGCTGGAAAAGGCGCTGAACCAGAAGGTCATCATCCTCAACCAGCCCGGCGCCTCGGGGTCGGTGGGCTCCAAGAACGCGATGGAAGCACCCAAGGATGGCTACACCTGGACGGCTGGCGCCGCCAAGGACCTGGGCACCTACAAGGTGCTGGGCATGGTGGACACCAGCATCCAGGATTGGCACCTCTACATGACGGTGGCCCACATCGCCGTCGTGGGTGTCAACGCCGACACGCCCTTCAAGGCCATGCCCGACCTGCTGGCCGAGATGAAGGCCAAACCGGGCGCCGTCTCGGTGGCCACGGCCGGTGTCAACAGCAGCGGGCACGCGGCCATCGAGGCCATCGCACGCGCCACGGGCACCAGCTACAAACACGTCACCTACGACGGCGGCAACCCGGCGGTGGTGGCCACGGTGGCGGGCGAAACCCAGTTGACCACGCAGCTGGCCGCCGAGCAGACCGACATGATCCGCGCCAAGCGCATCCGCCCGCTGGCCGTGGTGGGCGACAAGCCACTGGAGATCGAGGGTTTTGGCAGCGTGCCGCCGCTGTCCAACTTCATCCCCGGCTTCAAGGACCCGATCAACTACTTCGGCATCTTTGTGCCCAAGAGCGTGCCGGCGGAGGTGAAGGCCACGCTGGACCGGGTGTGGTCCACCACCATGGCCAACAACGAGGCGCTGAAGAAATACGCCCAGGGCCGTGGCGCGCTGTTCGCGCCGCTGCACGGCGACGCGGCGGTGGCGGCGGTTTTCCCCGCCATCCAGGCTTATGCCTGGACACAGCAGGCCGCTGGCAAGGCCAAGGTGTCACCCGACACCGTGGGCATCCCCAAGCCCTGAGACCGCAGGCACACGATGGCACAGGGCGGTGAAGCCGCCCGCGCCGACCTGCGGGGCGGTGTGGGCTGGATGGTGCTGGGCGGCTTGATCACCGCTGCCGCCTGGCGCATGGACCGTTTCGAGCAGATGGGCGGCACGCTGTACACGGCGCCGGGCCTGGTGCCCGGGCTGTTCGGCTTGTTGCTGCTGCTGATGGGGGCGGCGCTGGCGCTGCGTGGTTGGCGTGGTCGCGCCGTGGGCCCGGCCCCGGAGCCGCTGCTGAACGCCCGCGTGGCCGGCATGCTGGTGCTGACCTTGGTGTACGCCGCCGCGCTGGTCGGCCGGCTGCCCTTCGCCGCCATCACCGCCATCTTCATGACGCTGTTCTGTGCGCTGTTTGCGCCCGACGGCACGCCCACCGCGCGCCGCTGGTGGACGGCCCTGCTGTGCGGGGTGCTGGCCACGGCGGTCATCGTGGTGGTGTTCGAGCGTGTCTTCCTGGTTCGCCTGCCGTGATGCACCACCGCAGCCTGCGCCATGTTTGAGGGCCTCGTCTCCTTCGGGCAGTCGATCGCCCATTTCAGCGCGCCCGCGACGGTCTTCTACGCGCTGCTGGCCTCGCTGGTGGGCGTGATCATCGGCGCCCTGCCCGGCCTGACGGCGACGATGGGCCTGGCGCTGATGACCACGTTGACGATCAAGCTGCCGCCCGACCAGGCGCTGCTGATCCTGATCTGCACCTACGTGGGTGCCATCTACGGCGGCTCGCGCTCGGCCATCCTGCTCAACATCCCGGGCACGCCGGCCTCGGCGGCGTCCTGTCTGGACGGGTTTGCGCTGGCGCAACAGGGCCTGGCCGGCCGCGCGATGGGCATCGCCACCACGGGTTCGGTGTTGGGCACGCTGATCGGCATGGTCTGCCTGGCGTTCTTCACGCCGGTGCTGGGCACGCTGGCGCTGCGTTTTGGCGCCTACGAGTTCTTCTGGCTCGCGGTCTTCGGCGTGATGATCGCCGGCACGCTGACGGGTGACGACCCGCTCAAGGGCTGGATCGCCGGCACCCTGGGCCTGTTCATCGCCACCATCGGGCAGGAGTCGCAATACGCCTACGAACGCTTTGCCTTTGGCGTGCGCGACCTGGCCGGTGGCATCTCGCTGGTGCCGGCGCTGGTGGGCGCCTTCGGGTTTGCCGAGCTGCTGACCGCGATGAAGGAGCGCCGCCTGCCGGTGAAGATCAACCCCTTCGACAGCGTGATCCCCAAGCTGCGGGATGTGGTGCAGTACTGGCGCACCATCATCCGCTCCGGCCTGATCGGCACCGGCGTGGGCGTGGTGCCGGGCGTGGGTGAAGACGTGGCCGCGTGGTCGTCCTACGCCGCCGCCAAGCGCGCCAGCCAGGAGAAGCAGAAGTTCGGCAAGGGTTCGGTCGAGGGCCTGATGGCCGCTGAAACCGGCGACAACGCCTGTGTGCCCGGCGCCATGATCCCGGTGCTGACACTCGCCGTGCCGGGCTCGGCGCCGGCCGCGGTGCTGCTGGCAGCGATGATCATCCACGGCATCCGGCCGGGGCCGATGATCATGATCGAGAACCCGCGCTTCGTGTACGACGTGGTGGCGATGATGCTGTTCGCCACGCTCGGCATCCTGGTCTACGGCCTCACGCTGACACGCCTGCTCGTGCAGGTGCTGCGGGTGCCGCAGCACCTGATCGTGCCCATCATCTTCGTGCTGTGCGTGGTCGGCAGTTTTGCGCTGGCCGGGCGCATGTTCGATGTCTACGTGATGCTGGCCTTCGGGCTGCTGGGCTTTTTCCTGCGCCAGCAGGGATACCCGATGGCGCCGCTGGTGCTGGGCATCGTGCTGGGCGATCTGCTGGAGAAGAACCTGCGCCGCGCGCTGGTCCTGTCGGACGGCAACCTGGCGCCGTTTTTCACGCGGCCCATCGCCGGCACGCTGGCGGCGCTGGTGATCGGCGTCGTGGCGTGGAAGCTCTGGTCGCTGCGCCGCCGCGCGGTGCCGCAGCAGGTGGCCGCATGAAGCTCGCGCTGTGCAACGAGGTGCTGCGCCACCTGCCCTTCGAGCAGCAATGCACACGCGCTGCGGCGCTGGGCTGCGACGGCCTGGAGATCGCACCCTTCACCCTGCCGCCGGATTTCAGCGACGCCGCCGGCCAGGCGCTGCGCACCACCGCCGCCGCACATGGCCTGCAGATCGCCAGCCTGCACTGGCTGATGGTCGCGCCACCCGGCCTGTCCATCGCCACGGCCGATGCCGACCTGCACCAGCGCAGCGTGGCGCACCTGGCGCAGCTGGTGCGATTTGCGGCCGCCTGCGGCGCACAGGTGCTGGTGCATGGCTCGCCCCAGCAGCGCACGCCCGCACCTGGCCAGTCGCATGCCGATGCCCTGGCGCGCTGCACGGCGGCCTGGTCCGAACTGGCCGGGCACGCAGAGGACGCGGGGCTCGTCTACTGCATCGAACCGCTGGCGCCCTTCGAGACCTCCGTGATCAACACCGTGGCGCAGGCTGCGGCGGTGGTGGACACCATCGACTCCACTGCGCTGAAGACCATGCTGGACCTCAGCGCCGCCAGCCATGCGGAGACCGACGACGCGGCCACGCTGCTGCAACGCTGGCTGCCCAGCGGGCACATCGCCCACGTGCAGCTGAACGACCACAACCGGCGCGGCCCGGGCCAGGGCCAGACCCCGGTGCAGCCGGCGCTGCAGGTGCTGCAAGCGCTGGGCTACACCGGCTGGCTGGCCATCGAACCCTTTGAGTATGTGCCTGACGCCGACAGCTGCGCCGCGTTCAGCGTGGGCCATGTGCGTGGCCTGATGGCGGGGCTGGCATGAACGCGCCGGTGTTGCGCCTGCGCGAGATCGCGCTTTTTGAGCGGCCGGTCACCTTGCGCCTGCCCTTCCGCTTCGGCGCGGCCACGGTCACGCAGTGCCCGCAGGCCTTTGTGCAGCTGCGCGCCGAGGTGAACGGGCGCAGCGTGTGGGGCGCCAGCGCCGAACTGATGGTGCCCAAGTGGTTCGACAAGTCGCCGGCGCTCACCCACGAACAGAACTTCGAGCAGCTGCGCCAGGCGTTGCGCTGCGCGCGCGACAGCCTCGCCAGTGCCGAGGGCACGGCCTGGCAGTTGTCGCTGCACGAAGGCCGGGCCGCGCTGCAGCACGCGGTGGTGCTGGGCCTGCCCAGGCTGGCGGCACAGTTCGGCCCGGCGCTGCTGGACAAGGCCATCGCCGATGCCGCGCTGCGCGCGGCCGGCCTGGGCTGGTGCGACGGCCTCTCAGCGGGCGTGCTGGGCGACCCGTACACCCCGCAGCTGACGCTGCACAAGCCCGTGCAGGTGTGGCTGCGCCACACCGTGGGCCTGGCCGACCGCCTGACCGCGGCCGACCCCGGCACCGACCCGCAAGACGGCTTGCCGGCCACGCTGGCCGAAGCGATGGCAGCGTACGGCCTGCAGCGCTTCAAGCTCAAGCTCTGCGGCCGCATCGACGACGACCTGGCCCGGCTGCAGGCCATCGCCGCGCTGCTGCCCGCTGGCAGCGCCGTGACCCTGGACGGCAACGAGACCTTTGCCGACCCGGCCGTGCTGGCCGCGTTCTGGCGGCGTTTCAGCAGCACGCCTGCGTTGCGTGCGATGCACCAGGCCACGCTGTTGCTGGAGCAACCCCTGCCGCGCCACCTCGCCTTGCAAACCGACATCTCGCGCCTGGGGATCGACGTGCCGGTGATCCTGGACGAATCCGACGACCACGACACCGCCTTGCAGCAAGGTCTGGCGCTGGGCTACCGCGGCATCTCCAGCAAGGCCTGCAAGGGGCTGTACCGTTCGCTGCACAGCGCGGTGAGCCTCGCCACGCAGCCCGGGCTCCTGCTCTCCGGTGAAGACCTCACCTGCCAGGCTGGCCTGGCGGTGCAGCAGGACACCCTGCTCGCCACCAGCCTGGGCGTGACCCACATCGAACGCAATGGCCACCACTACGTCGACGGTTTCGGCATCGCACCTGCAGCCGAGGCCGAGGCCTTTCTGCAGGCCCATCCCGGCCTGTACCACCGCAGCGACCGCCACCAGGAAGGCCGCGTGCGGCTGCGCGTGGTGGCCGGCCGGCTCGACCTGCACAGCCTGCACGGCCCCGGCTTCGCCCGCGCGGCCGAGCCGCTGTGGTCCACCCTGACCCCTCTTGCCTGAAGGACACACCATGGCCACCGTGAACCTCGGCCTCATCATGCACGGCGTCACCGGGCGCATGGGCATGAACCAGCACCTGATCCGCTCCATCGTCGCGATCCGGCGCCAGGGCGGCGTGACCCTCGCCAACGGCGACCGCGTGATGCCCGACCCCATCCTGATCGGCCGCAACGCCGAGAAGATCGCCGCGCTTGCGCAGCAGCACGGCATCGAGCGCTGGGGCACCGATCTCGCGGCGGCGCTGGCGAACCCGGCCGACACCGTGTTCTTCGACGCCGGCACCACGCAGATGCGGCCCATGCTGCTGGCCCAGGCCATCCGCGCGGGCAAGCACGTGTACTGCGAAAAACCCATCGCCACCAACCTGAACGAAGCGGTGGAGATCGCGCGCCTGGCCCAGGCCTCGGGCCTGAAACATGGCGCGGTGCAGGACAAACTCTTTTTGCCTGGTCTGCGCAAGCTGGACATGCTGCGCAAATCGGGCTTTTTCGGCCGCATGCTGAACGTGCGCATCGACTTCGGCTACTGGGTCTTCGAAGGCGACCTGCAGCCCATCCAGCGCCCGAGCTGGAACTACCGCGCCGAGGACGGCGGCGGCATGATCCTGGACATGATGTGCCACTGGCGCTACGTGCTGGACAACCTGTTCGGCGAGGTGCAGTCCATCACCTGCCTGGGCGCCACGCACATCGACAAACGCTGGGACGAAGCCGGTCAGCCCTATGACTGCACCGCCGACGACGCCGCCTACGCCACCGCGCAGCTGAAGGGCCACAACGGCGAGCCGGTGGTGGCGCAGATGACGATGAGCTGGGCCACACGTGTGCGGCGCGACGACCTGGTGACCTTCCACGTGGACGGCACCCACGGCTCGGCCGTGGCCGGGCTGCAGGAATGCCGTGCCCAGCCGCGCGTGGGCACGCCGCGCCCGGTGTGGAACCCCGATGTGAAGCAGACCATGAACTTCCACGACCAGTGGCAGGCCGTGCCCGACACCGAGGTCTACGACAACGGCTTCAAGATCCAGTGGGAGGCCTTCATCCGCCACATCGCCGAAGACGCGCCCTACCGCTGGACGCTGCCCGAAGGTGCCAAGGGCGTGCAGCTGGTGGAAGCCGCGCTGCAGAGCTGGAAGGAGCGGCGCTGGGTTGACGTGCCGCCGCTGGCGGTCTGAGGGCGCGCACGATGCAGATCACCCTGCCCACCACCGACGGCGGCCTGGCACCGTACACCCTGCAAGGCGCGGGCGCCTTCACGCCCGCCGCGCCCGGCACACCGCTGAACCGCATCGCGTTTTCCGCCGCGCATGTGGTGGCCGATGCCCGCGCCGCCATCGACCCCTGGCTGCAGTGCGCCGTCGATTGGGACGCCACGATCAACTACCGGCGCCGCCTGTGGTCCATGGGCCTGGGCGTGGCCGAGGCCATGGACACGGCGCAGCGCGGCATGGGGCTGGACTGGCCGACCTCGCTGGAGCTGATCGCCCGTTCCATCGACGCCGCGAAGGACATGCCCGGGGCCTTCCTGGCCAGCGGCTGCGGCACCGACCACCTGGCCGTGGACGCTGCACGCAGCGTGGACGACGTGATCCGCGCCTACGACGAGCAGATGGCCGCGATCGAAAAACTGGGCGGCCGGCTGATCGTGATGGCCAGCCGCGCGCTCGCCAGCGTGGCCCGCGGCCCGGCCGATTACGAACGTGTCTACGACCACGTGCTGCGCCAGGCACGCGAGCCGGTGATCCTGCACTGGCTGGGCGACATGTTCGATCCGGCGCTCAGCGGTTACTGGGGCAGCGCCGACACGGCCTCGGCGATGGACACCGCGCTGGGCGTGATCGCCGCGAACGCGGCCAAGGTGGACGGCATCAAGATCTCGCTGCTCGACAAGGACAAGGAGATTCAGATGCGCCGCCGCCTGCCGGCCGGCGTGCGCATGTACACCGGCGACGACTTCAACTACGCCGAGCTGATCGCGGGTGACGGCGAACACCACAGCGACGCGCTGCTGGGCATCTTCGACGCCATCGCGCCGGCCGCGAGCGCGGCGCTGGCGGCACTGAGTGCGGGCGACACGGCACGTTTCCACGCCATCCTGGCGCCGACCGTGCCGCTGTCGCGCCACATCTTCCAGGCGCCGACACGGTTCTACAAAACCGGCGTGGTCTTCATGGCCTGGTTGAACGGCCACCAGGACCACTTCGTGATGGTGGGCGGGCAGCAGAGCACACGCTCGTTGCTGCACCTGGCCGAGTTGTTCCGGCTGGCGGACGCCGCCGGCCTGATCGCCGACCCCGACCTGTCGGTGGGCCGCATGCAACACCTGCTGGCGCTGCATGGGGTGGCCGGATGAGGGACTTCAGCGCCGACCACCGCTGGCTGTCCATCAACACCGCCACGGTGCGCCAGCAGCGTGGGCAGGCCTGGCCGCTGCTGCAGATCCTGGACGCCTGCGCCGCACGCGGCATCCGCGCCGTGTCGCCCTGGCGTGACCAGGTGCAGGCGGCCGGCCTGGCGGCCACCGCGCGCACGCTGAAGGCCCACGGCCTGGAACTGTCGGGTTATTGCCGCGGCGGTTTGTTCACCAGCGAAGGCGCCCACGACGACAACCTGCGGGCGCTGGACGAAGCCTGCACGCTGGGTGCGCCCTGCCTGGTGCTGGTGGTCGGCGGGCTGCCCGGTGCGCTGGCCGGGAAACCGCAGCACAAAGACATCGCCGCCGCGCGCCGGCAGGTGTCGGAGGGCATCCACCGCCTGCTGGAAGCCGCGCGTGAACGGCGCATGCCGCCGGCCATCGAGCCCTTGCACCCGATGTACGCGGCCGACCGGGCCTGCATCAACACGCTGGAG
>CAYTWU010000093.1:0-11562 GCA_964442175.1 uncultured Rubrivivax sp. | reverse complement strand
ACGGCGTGATCAAGGTGGAGATGCACTTCCTGCCCGACGTCTACGTGCCCTGCGACACCTGCAGCGGCCGGCGCTACAACCGCGAGACGCTGGAGATCCTGTACCGCAGCCGCAACATCGCGCAGGTGCTGGAGATGACGGTGGAAGATGCACACGGCTTCTTCAGCGCCGTGCCGTCGATCGAACGCAAGCTCAAGACCCTGCTGGAGGTCGGACTGGGTTACATCCGTCTCGGCCAGAGCGCGACCACGCTGTCCGGCGGCGAAGCACAGCGCGTGAAGCTGGCGCTGGAATTGAGCAAACGCGACACGGGCCGCACGCTGTACATCCTGGACGAGCCGACGACGGGTCTGCACTTCCACGACATCGGCATGCTGCTGAAAGTGCTGCTGCAACTGCGCGACGCCGGCAACACCGTGGTCGTGATCGAACACAACCTGGATGTGATCCGGGCGGCGGATTGGTTGATCGACCTGGGCCCGGAAGGGGGGTCAGGCGGGGGACAGATCGTCGCCGAAGGACCACCGGGTCAGGTCGCCCTGTCCCCGCTCAGTTACACGGGGCGCTTCCTGCGCCAGGCGCCGATCAGCTCAGGTGGGCGTTGACCAGCTTGGTCATCTCGAACATCGACACCTGCGGCTTCTGGAAGATCGGCAGCAACTTGGCGTCTGCATTGATCATGGTCCGCTGTTTCGCGTCCTGCAGGCCATGCTGCTTGATGTAGACCCACAGTTGTTTGGTCACCTCGGTCCGCGGCAGAGGTGTGCTTCCGACCACGAGCGAGAGTGCCGGGCTCGGTGTCACCGCCTTCATGAAGGCGGAGTTGGAGGGGGACTTTTTGGTGGAGGTCTTTTTGATCGGCAGCGTCTTGCTGACCAACGACTCCACCGGCTCGACAATTTTCTTCACAGTAGCCATTTGTAACTCTCAATCCTCAATATGAGTCATGCACTCGGGCTGACCCCAATCAGACATGCCATCGCCTGCACGACCAAGATGGTACGCCCTGATGGCCGTGACCTGGGAGCGCCGGACCAGAGCCTGGCGCTTGCCTGTCCCTCAACGCGGCGGCAAGCCCTCGCTACCGTACAAGTCTCGGCGCATCGCTTCGAGCGCCCGCAGCCGCGCATCGATGACGTGGCGCTCGATGGCTTCGTCATGGCCTTCGACTCGGCGGCCCGCTCGCAATCGCTCGATGGCGCCACCCAGGTCGCCCGAGGCCACGCGCGCTTCGGCGTCGGCGCGCAGTGAACGCAGGGGTTGCCCTGCCGCCGCCGCGGTCTGGCTCAGTTGATGCCAGGCAGCGGCATCCGCCGGGTGTTCGGCCACCCAGGCCTGCAAGGCCTGCAGGCTGTCGGCCAGAGGAGTCCCCGCCACCGGCGAAGCTGGGCTGCCCGTCCAAGCCGCCATGCGCACCGCCTGCGCACGCAGCAGCACCGCCGGACGTTGCCGGTCGGCCGTTGCCAGCAAGCCGAGGGCCCTGCCTGGCTGCCCGCCGCTCAACATCACCTCGGCGCCCAGCCAGCGGATGATGCGGTCCACGGCGGTGTCGGCGCCGGGCCGGTTCGTCAATTCCAGCGCCTGGGTCACCGCCAACCGGGCTTCGGCGGCATCCGCCAGCCGGACCGATGCCAGGGCTCGGCGGTACAGCCCGATCAATTGGTCATCGCCAGACTCTGCGGGCACCGGCATCGCCTGCAGACGCGCCAAGGTGGTGGCACCCGGGTCCATCAGCACCTGGGCGCGCACCCGCATGAGTTCATGCAGCAGGCTGGGTGACGCGACGGTACCGGCTTGTGGTGCCCGTGCGTTGGCCTCGGCGATGCGCTCCGAGGTCAGGGGATGGCTGCGCAGATACGGGTAGGCACCACTGTCATTCAGACGGTTGGCGGCGGCCAGCTTCTCGAACATGCTGGCCATGGCTTGCGGCGCAAAACCTGAGGTCTCCAGCAGGCCGTAGCCGATCCGGTCGGCCTCGCGCTCCATGTCACGCGAAAAGTTCAGCTGGCCCTGGATCATCGCGGCCTGGCCACCGGCAATCGCCATCTGCGCCGCATCGGCATTGCCGGCCCGCGAGGCCACCAGGAGGCCCAGCACCATCGCGGCCAGGCTGACCATGCTGTTGCGTTGCGCACTGCCCATGCTGCGGGCGATGTGGCGCTGGGTGACATGGGACAACTCGTGGGCGAGCACGGAGGCCAGTTCGTCCGGCCGCGTGGTCATGGCGATCAGGCCCAGGTGCACACCCACATGACCGCCAGGCAGTGCAAACGCGTTCACGCTCGGGTCGCGAACCAGGAACAGGTCCCAGGCGAAGCGCCGGTCCAGGTCGGCTTCGATGTGGCCCTGCCGGCGGGCTGCTGCCACCAGCTGGCGCCACAGGCTCTCGACATAGTCCAGCAGCACCGGGTCGTCCAGGTAGGCCGGGTCGCGCCGCACGCTCAGCATGATCTGCTCGCCCAGGCGCCGCTCGTCGTTCACATCCAGGTCGGCGCTGGCCGCGTCACCCAATGCCGGCAACGCACCTTGTGCCCGCAACGGAGCGGCCGGCCAGGCCAGTGCGGCGGCCAGCAGCCAGTGCAGCGGCCAGGCACGACGCCGGGCGCGTAGGGTCTTGAACATCGGCACAATCATGACAGGGGCGCGTTGCCCGCATGTTTCCCACGTTGTTGCCCTTGCCATGACGAGCCCGCTCACACATTTCGACACCTCTGGACAGGCCCACATGGTCGACGTGGCCGGCAAGGACGTGACACACCGTGTCGCGCGAGCGACCGGCCACATCCGGATGCTGCCTGCCACTTTCGAGCTGGTCGCCCAAGGCCAGGCCCGCAAAGGCGACGTCCTCGGCATCGCGCGCATCGCCGCCATCCAGGGCGCCAAACGCACCGCCGACCTGGTGCCGCTGTGCCACCCGCTGCCCATCACCCGGGTCACGGTTGACTTCCAGCTCGACACCGCAGCCCACAGCATCCACTGCCATGCGCAGGTCGAAACGCTGGGCCGCACCGGTGTCGAGATGGAGGCCTTGTGTGCCGTGCAGGTCGGCCTGCTGACCATCTACGACATGTGCAAGGCCGCCGACCGCGGCATGGTGATCGACGGCGTGCGCGTGCTCGAAAAGAGCGGCGGGCGCTCAGGTCACTGGGTCGCGGGCGACTGAACCGCCAGCACGCGCCAGTCCAGCGCCTGTTCGGGCGCCTGGCACTGGTAACTGGCGGCCGCCGAGGCCGCTTCGGCGCAGGCCTCGAAGTAGTCACCCGCCCGCGCCGGGCCAAACTCGCGCAGCCGCGCAGCCACATGGCGTGCGGCTTCCACCTCGCCCGCTGCGGCCAGGGCATCGGCCCAGGCCACCATCAGCCGCGTGTCCAGCAGGAAGTGTTTGGCGCCGTCGAACGCACCCAGGCCATCGCGTTGAGGCAGCCCGGTGGTGGCCGCGGCGTAGTCCGCGTGGTGCGAAAACAGCCAGCTGCGCCGGCCATCGGCAATGCGCTGCGCCAGCGGCGCGGCCCGGGCATCGGCATCGAAGATGCGCGCCACGCGGCTGTAGTCCAGCACGGCCAGCCCGCTGCCGGCCACCAGAAGTGCCGCCGCCACCGGCCCCCAGCGCGGCGGGGCCCCATCGCGCGCCGGCCCGCCCAGCGCAAAACCCCAGGCCCAGGCCGCGGGCAGCAGGAAGTACGCGTACCAAAGCGGGTACTCCAGCAGGCTGTGCACGCCGATCATTAACACGAACATCGTCGCGCAGCGCGATGCTGTGTCGCCGTGGCTGCCTGCCCGCCAGGCGCGCCACAACCCCCAACACAGCAGGCCCAGCACCGCGCTGGCCAACGGCAGGCCCAGCTCGGCGGCCAGGTGCAGCGGCAGGTTGTGGGCATGGTCGAAAAAGGCCGTCGGCCGGCCCGGGAAGGGTGTCATCGACCAGGCCAGGTTGAACTCGCCAAAACCCACGCCCGTCCAGGGCGAGCGGGCGATCAGCGCCAGCGTGTTGGCCCAGATGCCAAATCGAGAGCTGGAAATGTCGGTTTCCTGCAGCCTGGCCTGGCCGCCGAAGGTGTGGTCCCCGCTCTGGGCCCACCACCACATGCCCCACCAGGCCAGGGCGTAGAGCAGCGGTGCAGACAGCAGCAGGCGCCGCACGTCGCGTGCCAGGTGTTTGTCCAGCGCGCCCCACACCGCCAGCAGCAGCACGCTGACCAGGCCGGTGCGGGACGCCGTCAGCACCACGGCGCCGATGGCCAGCGCAAACAGGGCGCGCGCACCGGCAGGCCGCAAGGCCCGCAGCTGCAGCAGCCCGATGCAGGCGATGGCCGACCACAACAACAGGCTGCTCAGGTGGTTGGGCTGGCGAAGGTTGCCCACCGCGCGGCCCGGGTAACCCGAGCGGGCCAGCCACTCACCATCGGCCCAGGCGGGGGCAAAGACCTGCATTGCCGCCACGCCGGCATTCAGCACGCCAGCCACCACCCATCCCCAGCAGAAGGCCGCGAACAAGGCCTCGCGCGACACCCGGGCCGCCCCGGAGGCACCGCTGGCCACCCCCACTGCCGTGGCGGCCAGCAGCCCGACGGCCGACAGCGCCAGGCTGCTCGGCAAGGCCCCGGGGCCCCATGACAAAACCAAACCAGCGCCCAGAGCCAGCAAGGCCGCCAGCACCGGCCAGGCGGTGCGTGCCGCGGCCCCGCGCCCTGCCGCGATGCCGGCGAACACCCCCCAGGCCGCGAGGGCCAGGGCCTGGTTCAGGACGGTGGGGGAGGGGGCTGGGTTGTGCGCCAGCAGGGAGGGGAGTGCGGCGGCGGCTGCAGCGCTCCAGCTCAGGACACGGGGGGAGGCGGTGTGCGACACAGGGCTGGCATGCTAGCAGTCGCATCTGCCGATGCCGGTCCGCCGGCCGTCGCAGCTGGGGCCGACACCTGCTCCTCGTGGTATTCGTCGTCCACGTTCACCGCCCAGATGGCGGCGTGGTCAGACTTGCCTTCCAGGATGGCCTGTGCCGCCAGCTGTGCCGAGAGCATCGAGTGGTCCTGGTTGTTGTAGCGGTGCATGCCGTTGCGTCCGACGAGGAACAAGTTCGGGATCCCGTCCAGCCAAGCCCTGACAGTGTCAAACCGCTTGTAGGCTTCGCCAAAGTACCCTGGGTAGGCCTTGGGCATGCGCAGCACCGTGGCATCCAATGCGTCGCTCTCGTCGGCCAGACCGAGCTGCTGCATCTCGCGAACGGCCAGGGCCTTGAGCGCATCGTCGCTCATGGCCCACAGGTCGTCGTCGTCGCGGGCGAAGAACTCGAGCCCGAGCCAGACCGTGTCGGGGTCCGCGACCATGTAGGGGCTCCAGTTGTTGAAGACCTGGAGACGACCGACCTTGACACCCGGTTCCTGGATGTAGATCCAGTTGTCCGGGACCCGGTTTGTGCGCTGACACACGGTACCCGCCGTGGGCCGCAGCTTGCGGTACAGCAGGCCCACCGTGATGAAGTCGCGGTATTGCAGGTCGCGTGCGATGCCCATCACATCGGGTGCCGCGGCCGGCCTCATCGCCTGAACCAGCTCACGCACCGGCATCGTGGACACCACATGCGACGCGGGCAATTCCAGGATGGAGCCGTCGTCCCGGCGTGCCCGTACTGCGGTGACGCGGTCACCTTGACGCACCAGTTCGTGCACGGGTGCGCCGCGAACCAGACGCCCGCCTTGTTGTTCAAAGCGTTGCGCGGCCGTTTCCCACATCTGGCCGGGCCCGTACTTCGGATACAGAAAGTGTTCGATGAGCGACGTTTGCGACGCGGCGGCACCACCCCCCAGCACGGCTTTCCGGGCGGCATGCAGGAGCATCTTCCCCACCGAGAGGCTCTTGACGCGCTGCGCGCCCCAATCGGCGCTGATTTCGCTGCAGGCGACGCCCCAGACCTTCTCCGTGTATTCCTTGAAGAACTGGTGGTACAGCGCGCGACCGAATCGGTTGATGAAGAAGTCTTCCAACGATCGTTCGGGTCGGATGGGTGCGACGGAAGACCGGGCATAACTCAAACCCAGGTGCACGCACTTTGCTGGCCCGAGCTTTCGTGCCATGTCCAGGCCGGGTTTCAGCGGGTAGTCGAAGAATTTGCCGCCCCAGTAGATGCGGGACAGCCGATTGCGGACCAGCATCACCTGCTCGTCCTGTTCCCGCGCCGTGATCTGCCCACGGCCCAGCAGGCGAGACGCGCCTTGGTAGCCCAAGCGCAGTGCCTCGGCCTCGTGGCTTTGCGCGCTTGGTGCCGCCACCGGCAGCATGTCGCGCCACCAGTCCATCACCCAGTCGCTCTTGCTGAAGAAACGATGGCCGCCGATGTCGATCCGGTTGCCCTTGTGGTTGACGGTTTTGGACAGTCCGCCGATGTCCTGCGAGGCCTCCAGCACGGTGACCTGCGAGTGCCCTCGTCGCTGCAACTCCAGGGCTGCGGTCAGGCCGGCCGGGCCTGCGCCAATGATCACGACTGGGTTCATGGTCGAGACTCCAGGGCCGAAGGGTAGAGCACAGCCTTGCGGACCGCGTAGTTGAAGATGAAGCTGCCGGCGGCGGCGCCCAACTTGGCCACTGGCCAGCCCAGTCCAAGCATCGCAATGCCCAGCCAGACAAACACCGAGTTGATGCACAGGCCGCCAACGCCGATGAAGGAGAAGGCAACCCAGCCTGAAACCCCATGTCGATGGACGTGCCCGCGAAAGGCCCACGTGCTGGCCAACTGGTAAGCCACCAGCGTGCCAGCGGCAAAGCCGATGGCAGATGCTGGCACCGCAGGCCACCCCGCATGCGCAATCAGCAGCGCCATCAGGCCGGCGTCCACGCCAAGCGCGAGCACACTGATGCCGGCATATCGCAAGACTTCCTGCAAGCGGTCGTTGTGTTGCGGCAGTTCAAAACTCATGGCGAAGGCAGGGGGTTCGTTGTCCCGACGGCAGGTTGGGTCTGCGCCGTGTCGCGCCTCAGCGTTGCGCAGGCGACCAGCGATGCCGTTGCCAAGCCATCGTCACTGCGGATCAAAACATGTGCGTGGTCCAGTGATCCGCGGAAAACAAGCCAATCCAGGGCACGATCCTCACAGACCCGCCTGAGCGCCGGCAGGTCAGGCCGCCGAATCTGGGCCCGGACCAGCGGGGTCCGCTCCCAACTCTCATCCGTCAGCTGCGCACCTTGCAGCAACTCAAGCCTGTGCCGCAGCGTCAGCGCGGCATTGCGGTCAAACTGTGCGCCTGCCCCCTGGCTTTGGCTGGCGTAGTTGGCGCGCCGGAGATGCAGCCAAGTGTTGGCGACATCCAGTTCCGACCACACGGTGGCGTCTGCCGGTATCACGGTGCGCATCGCGACGGCTAGGCGGCGGTCTGTGGCATCTGTTCGAGCCACCCACAGCCAAGATGACCACAGCCCGAGCGCCGCCAAACAGGCAGTGCCAGCGAGGGTGGGCAGCACCCTCTGCACCTCTGGCGCCGTGCGTTGAAGTGCCCACGCGGTGCCCAGGACTGCTGCGATGAAGACCGGCTCACCTGCAACCGCGGCAACTTGGAGGGCGAGGCGAACATCATTGAAGCTGGCCACACCCAGGGCGACAAGCGGGCCGGCACTGCGCATCAACTCGATGAGCCCAAGTGCAGCCATGCCGAACTGCACGCCCACCCGCACGGCCCTGTGTTCAACCCAGAGATTGGGCCGTGCGTGCAGCCACAAGGCCACAGCCCCTACCACCACGGCAGCCCACGAGGGCGCCAGCCAGGCCAGCGCTAACATTGCCAATACGTGGATACTTGGCCTGCCTTGGCGGCGGGCGGCGGCGAGCCACAACAGCGGTGCCAGCAGGTGCATCAGCCAAAGCACCCGCCAGGGCTGGACTTGAAGGATCAGCACGTTTCGGAGAACGCTGGCGCCGGCCCAGAGCACCAGGCTGGTAGTGCTGACCACCAACAGAGCGATGGCCAAGCTATGCAGGGCCGAACCAGACCTGGATTGGCGCAGGGTGACCGCCAGCAGCAGCCCCGCCAGCAGCGCATGCGAGGCCTGCGCCGGTGTCCATGACTCGAACAGGATCATGGGGTTGCGGCCACGCACCACGGCCCACCACGCGTCGTCGTATTGCTGGAACAGGCGTGGCAGGGGTTCGATCTGCCACCACCAGCCTGCAGCAGCCGCCGCACAAAGCAGCAAAGCCGCCGCCCACCGGACACGCGGTGTGGACGCCAGTGCCATCATCGCCAGACCCGGCAGGGCCATCAAGGGGTGCAGTGAGGCGGCTGCCAGCGCCAGCAGGGCGCCCGCCGGCCGGCGCTGCAGCAGCCACAGCGCCAGGGCGCCCAGCAGGGTTGCCTCGGCCCAGATGCGTGGTGTCGCAAACGGCTCTGCGGTGTGGAGCAGTTGAAGGGGTCCGTAGGTGCGGGGAAGGCAAAGCGCGAGGGCCAACAACCACCAACTCAGTGGCGCGGGTGCCAAGGCCCGGCACAGGGCCACCAGCGCCACCAGCCATGCCATGCGGCCAGCGAGGCTCAGGCTGAAAGCGGCGCTGTCCAGGCCGAGGGTGTCGATGAGCCAGGCGTAAGCCGGGCCAAAGATCGAAAAGTCGCCCTGCGAGTGCCGATGAAAAAACAGATCGCCTTGCAGGGCGGCGCCCTCGAGGCGCCTCAGGGCGTCAGCGGCGTAGTAGAGCGCGTCATGCTGTATGCCGGCGTAGGGCGCCGCCATCCACCAGAGCGTAACGGCCAGTAGGACGGTGGTCACGGCCAGGGAAGGCGGCGGTGATGTGTTCATGCAGCAGGGGCGTCTGCGCTTGCCAACAAAAAAGGCCCCGGAGGGCCTTTCAATGCTGTCATCCGACGAGGATCAGGATCCAGCTGAGACTGTGCAGGTTTTCGGAGCGACTTCGGGAAGCAAATTGGTCTCGCAGGTCCAAGCGCCGGTCGACGGGGTGAAGGTCATGGTCACGGTCTTGCCGCTCACCTTCGTATTGACTCCCGAGCCGAGGAACGTCGCGGTCAACGCACAAGAATCTTCAGCGCCGCTCGGATCGATTTTTTGCACGTACTTGCCAGCGGTCACGCTGCCATCCGGAGGAGCGCACGAAGCCGTGCTGTTGTCCGACGCATACTGATCCGCGATCGGCGTCTTCAGACCACCCAGCAGGGTGACGGCTTCCGAAGCCTGGGCCTTGGCGGTGTAGTCCTGGTAGGCCGGCAGGGCGACGGCGGCCAGGATGCCGATGATCGCGACAACGATCATCAGTTCGATCAGGGTGAAACCTTGTTGAACGCGCTTCATGGGGTGTTCCTTCAGAGGGGGTTGGGGGCGGGACATCCCCTTGAATGCAGGGGGCGTGCCAGGCTGAACGGCCCGCTTTTGCGTGATTTCTGCACGCCAGGTGACACGCTGCGTCACTTCGGCCGGCCGCTGGCGGCCGGGAGTGACAAAAACTGTCAGTTGTTGTCAGTCGGCGCCGGCCAGCGGATCGCGCACGTCGAGGAAACTGAACTTCCTGAAGTCCCGGTCGTGGGTGTAGATCGTGCGAATGCCGTGCTGGCGCAGCACGGTGGCCAGGTGGGCGTCGGGCACCAGGTTGCCACGGGTCGGGACGTCGGCGGTGACCTGCCGGTACACCGCCCAGAAGTCTTCGCGCTCGCTGATCACCCGGCAATGCGGCAGGCCGATCAGTGCCTCCACGTTGGCCGTGGCCTGCGCCGTCGACAGGGGTTGTGCAAAGATTCGTGGGTGGGTCGCCATGCGCAGGTAACTCATCAATGTGATCCACGCCAGGCAGAACACCTGGCCACGGCTGGCACATTGGTTCAGGAACGCTGCGGCCTTGGCGTGTTCGGGGCTGCCATTGTCAGAGGCGTAGATCAGCAGGTTGACATCGATGCCAAAGCTCACGCCGGGCCCGTGTCATCCAGCAAGCCCCACACGGCATCCTTGTCGCGCAGGTCGATGCGTGCCGACATGCGCTGATGTTGCCAATGGAAGGTGGCCGCTGCCACCGGCGCTTCGCGCCGTGCCGCGAGGGACTGCGCCAGCAGGTCAGAGACCAACCGCCCCAGCGACTGACCTTGTTCGGCCTGCAACCGCTTCAAGTCTTGCAGGATCGGGTCATCGATGTCGATGGTCGTGCGCATGATGCGTGATGCTAGTTTGAACAGCATCACGCGTCAAACTGCGACTCAACAAGGTGGCGGCTCCGCCAGCACCAGCACCTGTCCCGACACCAGCGGCCGGATGTGGTGCGGCGTCTGCAGCTGCGCGATCTCGGCCATCACGGTTTCCAGCTCACCCGGTTTGACATGGGTGATGCCCACCTCGGTGGGCCGCGTCAGCCCTGCCAGCTCGGCACTGAGCAAGGCGGGGCAGAGGTGGCGGCTGATGCGTGCCAGGGCCAGCTCGTCGTCGCGGAAGGCGGTTTCGATCACCAGCATGCGCAGGTCCAGCTGCGCCAGACGCGCCCAGAGCGCGGGGTTGGGGCCTGTGTCGCCGGTGAAGACCCAGGCGCCGCCGTCGTGGGTGAACGCCGCAAAGCCAACCGCCGGCACGGTGTGCGAAGCGGGCAGCACCTCGATGCGCCGGCCGCCGAGCTGCAGCACGTCTCCGATGGCAAACGGGTGCAGCGCCAGCACCGGTTGCTCGGCGCTTGGCAGGCGGGTGAAATCGGGCCAGATCACGCCGTTCAGGATGTGCCGGCGCAGCGCGTCCAGCGTCTCTGGCAGCGCGTGCACCTGCACGGGCGGGCGCTGTTGCGCCTCGCGGCGCCGGGTCACGCTGTCGGCCAGCAGGCCGATGGCCAGCACGTGGTCCAGGTGCGAGTGGCTGACCAGGATGTGGTCGATGCCGGCCATCTCGTCCAGCGTCAGGTCGCCCACGCCCGTGCCGGCATCGACGAGGATGTCGTTGCCGATCAGGTAGGAGGTGGTGCGGCAGCCGGCGGCGATCGAGCCGGAGCAGCCGAGGACGCGGATCTGCATGGGGGTGGTGGACTCCTCGACCCATTGTGGGGCCGGGCCGGCGCGCCCGTCATCCGCCATCGGCAGGTGCCGTGAAGCGCATCACACCCCCGCGGGACCGCGGGATTCCATCCCCTCAGGGGTGGATGAACTGCATCTGCGTGCCCGCGAGTTCGATCACGTCGCCGTTGCGCAGCGGGATCGAATCGGTGGTCAGGGGCACGCCGTTGACGCTGGGCCGCGCGCTGCCTTCCACGTGGGCGAAGGCATAACCACCCGGGCGGCGGGTGATGGAGGCCACCTGCACGCCGGGCTTGCCGACGGTGGTGACGACCTTGGTCAGTGCCACTTCCCGGCCGGCGGCGGCGCCGTTGAGCACCTTGATGGAGGCCGGCTGCAGCGATGGCGCCGGTGCGCCACCGCCGCCCAGCGAGCCGAAGTTGGACGACGCATGGGTGGCGCTGCCCATGCCCGCCAGCGCAGCCGCGGCGGCGCCGGGCCGCATGATCATGGTCTTTTCGTAGTCGCCACTTTCGTCGACCAGGTACTTGATCTTGTACTTGCCGATCTCGACCGTGTCGTTGTGGGCGAGCAGCTGCTTCTTGATCGCCTT